>NZ_CP092832.1:2494221-2840628 GCF_022532105.1 Flavobacterium sp. HJ-32-4
GCGAAAGGGTATAGGCGATCCAGCCGTTCAGGCGGCCGCTGTTCTTGCGCAGCATCACTTCCCAACCATAGGCACGCGCGCGGCCCGGCAGCACGACCTGTTCAATGGCCTCGTTGGCGATCAGGTCGGCACCGTCGATATAGTCGACGCGGTTTTGTAGTGTTTTATAGAAGACTTCGGTTTCGAGTGAATAATCACTTTCGATGAAGTTCCGGAAGTAGCCCATCGACCACTGGTCCTGTAACTGCGGTTTCAGGTATTGGTCGCTCGGTGCCCATACGTCCAGCGGAGTAGGCGACTGGCTGTTCGAGATCAGGTGCAGGTATTGTGCCATACGGATGTATCCTGCCTTGATCGACGTATTGTCATTGAGTTGGTAAGACAGGGCAAAGCGTGGCTCGGCATTCGAAAAAGAACTGATGCGATCGCCGGTTCCGTAATACCGCACCCCAATCGGATCGGCTTTCTCATAAATCCCCAACTCCGGATTGTACACAACGGCGCGGTTATCGGCATATTGGTTTAGGTTCTGGGCTCCCATGCGATAGAAGAAGCTCCACCGCAGGCCGTAATCCACCGACAGACGGTCGGTCAACTGTTGCTCGGCTTCCAGATAGAGTGCCGGCTCTACAGCATATTTGTGTTCGAGCGCCCGTGGATTGATGCCCGAGTCGGCTCCCGAAGGCGAAATTTCCCCCGGATTAAAATCGTGGTAAATGGCGTTCAATCCGTACGACAATTTCGTTTTCTCGTTCAGGTAATATTTAAAGTCGTACTTTATGTTGTAGTTGCGAATACCTGAATCCCATTGGAATCCGATAAAGTTCAATGTCAAACCGTAATAGTAGTCACTGTAGATAAGGGAGAGGTTAGAGAACAACCGGTCCGAGAAAAGGTGGTTCCAGCGAAGGTTCAATACTGCATTGCCATACAGGTTGTTGAAGTTGTCACTGATATCAAAGGCATCGCGTCCGAAATAGCCTGACAGGAACAGATTGTTCTGGCTGTTAAGACGGTAGCTGAGTTTGGTATTCAGGTCATAAAAATAGGCTGAATTGGCATTTCCGGTTGCTTTCAGGAACAGGTGGGCATAGGAAGCACGGCCAGCCGCCAGAAACGAACCCCGTCCTTTTTCAATAGGACCCTCCGCCAATAAACGACTTGAGATGAGTCCGATGCCACCATTGGCATGGAATTCATTTTGATTTCCCTCCTTTTGATAGATATCCAATACCGATGAAACCCGCCCGCCATAACGCGCCGGGATGCCGCCTTTATAGAGTTTCAGGTCTTTGATGGCGTCTGTATTGAAAACGGAGAAAAAGCCAAAGAGGTGGGAGGTGTTGTAAATCGTCGCTTCATCCAGCAACACCAGGTTTTGGTCAGCGGCGCCCCCGCGTACGTTGAACCCTGATGCCCCCTCGCCGGCATTGGTAACGCCCGGCAATTGAAGGATGGATTTCAGGATGTCAGTTTCACCCAACACCACCGGCATCCGCTTGATTTGCTGTACGCTTAGTTTGTTGACGCCAATTTCAGGCCGCCGCACATCCGTACGTGTACTGTTGGAATTGATGGTAACCTCCTCCAATTCCTGTTGTTCGGACGTGACATCAATGTCTAGTTTTACATCCGAGGTCAACTCCACGGTCTTTTCGATACTCGGATAGCCGAGATAGCTTATGACCAGATGGTACGTACCCGCCGGTAGGGTCAGCGAGTAAAAACCGTACTCATTGGTGGTAATGCCCGACTTCGTCTCTGAGACGTACAGACTCGCACCAATGAGTGTTTCTTTTGAAGAGGCATCTTTGACGGTACCCGAAAGGGTATACTTTTGCTGTGCAAAGGCGGAGAGCGATACCAAGAGGAACAGCCATCCGCAACTACTTTTAAATAAGCGCATGAGGTAGGGTAGTAAATCGATGCGCAAAGGTAGTACGTCCCCTTACTGCTTTTTTTTTCGCGATGTTAATTTTATGTTATACCAACTGCGCTAAAATCGTGTTGAGCGTGGTACTTGGTCGCATCGCCGCTTCGGTAAGACGCGCATCAGGGCGATAATAACCGCCGATTTCCTGACGCGAACCCTGGGCACCGATCAGTTCGGCGTCGATTTTCCCTTCGTTTTCGGTAAGAGCCGCCGCAATTGGCGTAAAGATCGCTTTCAATTCTGCATCTTTATCCTGGTTAGACAACGCCTGCGCCCAGTAAAGGGCAAGGTAAAAATGCGAACCGCGGTTATCGATTTGCCCGACTTTTCGTGCCGGTGATTTGTCATTTTCAAGGAACTTCTCCGTGGCGGCATCGAGGGTTTCCGAGAGGACCATCGCTTTCGGGTTCTGCTGCGTCTGCCCCAAATGTTCAAGGGAGACGCCCAGCGCCAGGAACTCGCCCAGCGAATCCCACCGGAGGTATCCTTCCTCTACAAACTGCTCCACGTGTTTAGGGGCTGATCCTCCTGCGCCGGTTTCGAAAAGACCACCGCCGTTCATTAACGGCACGATCGACAACATCTTGGCGGAGGTACCCAATTCCAGGATAGGGAAGAGGTCGGTGAGGTAGTCACGCAGGACGTTCCCGGTCACCGAAATCGTGTCTTCGCCTTTACGGATGCGCTCCAGTGACACTTTCGTTGCCGCAATCGGATCAAGGATGCGGATATCAAGTCCGTTCGTGTCATATTCTTTTAAGTACGTCTGTACTTTCGCAATCAATTCCCGGTCATGGGCGCGTTGTTCATCAAGCCAGAAAAGGGCAGGTGTACTCGACAAACGCGCGCGGTTTACCGCCAGTTTTACCCAGTCGCGGATCGGCGCGTCTTTGGTTTGGCACATGCGGAAGATATCGCCTTTTGAAACGGGCTGTTCCATAAAAACGCTGCCGGTTCCGGATACCACCCGAATTACGCCATCGCCTTCTGCCTGGAAGGTCTTGTCGTGTGAACCATATTCTTCTGCTTTTTGCGCCATGAGTCCTACATTCGGCACACTTCCCATAGTACGCGGGTCAAACGCACCGTTTTTCTTGCAATCGTCAATGGTGGCAACATAAACGCCGGCGTAACATCGGTCAGGGATAATAGCCTTAGTGTCTTGTGGCTTACCGTCTTTGTTCCACATTTGTCCGGATGTGCGGATCATAGCCGGCATCGAAGCATCCACAATCACGTCGGAAGGCACATGTAGGTTGGTAATGCCTTTATCGGAATTGACCATGGCCAGGGCGGGTCCGTTTGCGATAGCAGTTGCCAACGCATCTTCTACTTCCTGTTGTTGTGGATGACCGGCGATCTTGGCGTATACATCACCTAAGCCGTTGCGTGTGTCAACGCCGAGTTCTTTAAACAGTGTAGCAAAACGCCCGAACACGTCGGCAAAGAACACATCCACGAAGGCACCGAAAATAATAGGATCGGAGACCTTCATCATCGTCGCTTTCAGGTGTACGGAAAAGAGGATATTTTTCGCTTTCGCATCGGCTATCTGTTCTTCCACGAACCGTGTCAACGACGAAAGCCGCATCACAGCACTGTCGATGACTTCACCTGCCAGAAGCGGGCTGTCGGCTTTCAACACTTTAACGTCACCATTGCTGCCATGGAATTCGATATGGAACGTGTCATCCGACGCCACGGTAACGGATTGCTCGCTTCCGTAAAAGTCGCCTTCGGTCATACTCGCCACCTCGGTCTTCGAATCTGGCGACCAGGCACCCATGCTATGCGGGTTCTTCCTCGCATAGTTCTTAACGGCTTTCGGGGCGCGACGGTCGGAGTTCCCTTCCCGCAACACCGGGTTAACGGCCGATCCCAATACTTTGGCGTACTTTAGTTTGATCACTTTGTCAGCATCGGTCTTCGGGTCTTCCGGATAGTCCGGCAATGCATATCCTTTCGCCTGCAACTCGGCGATCGCTGCTTTCAACTGCGGTACAGAAGCGGAAATATTCGGCAGCTTGATGATGTTCGCTTCGGGCAGTAGTGCCATGGCGCCCAGTTCGGCCAGGTCGTCGTTCTGCCGTTGGCCTTCGTTCAGGTACTCCGGAAAGTTAGCCAGGATTCGCCCTGACAACGAGATATCCCGGGTCGAAACGGTAATCCCTGCCGGTGCGGCAAAGGCTTGTACAATGGGAAGGAACGAATGGGTGGCGAGCATCGGGGCTTCGTCGGTAATGGTGTAAAGGATAGTAGCTTTATCGGACATGTTTGCGTGTGTTAAGGTCGTTTCGCTTTTTTCAAAACGCGGTTACAAATATAAGGGAAAGCGCTGTCGGACGGCTACCGGAAAAGGCGAAAACGATATAATTGACAATATGGCAAAAAGAACGGTAGAATTTTGGCGAAATGAAAAAATCCGGATCGAAGCCCTTATCCGGAATCTTTGAAATTAACGTACTTTTGCGGCAAATTCTCCCGATGGAAGACAATTTCACGATGATTGCCAAAACCTTCTTCGGCTTCGAAGAAATACTGGCGAAGGAACTGCGCAACCTCGGCGCCCAGCAGGTCGAGATCGGTACCCGCATGGTGCGGTTTGTGGGCGATAAAGGCTTTATGTATAAGGCCAACCTATCGTTGCGTACGGCCTTAAAAATATTGAAACCCATTGCGGGTTTTCGCGCGTTCAACGACTTGCAATTATATAAAGGAATACAGTCGATCGACTGGAGCGAATTGCTGGGTGCGGAAGAAACCTTCGTCATCGACGCCACGGTGCACTCGGACCGTTTCCGTCATTCGCAGTTTGTTGCACAGAAATGCAAGGATGCCATCGTCGACCAGTTTCGTGAAAAGACCGGACAACGGCCCTCTATCGATAAAGAATTTCCCCACCTGCGGATCAATGTGCACATCGACCGGGAACAGTGTTCGGTAGCGCTCGACACTTCCGGCGCATCGCTCCACCATCGGGGTTACCGAACGGCTACGAATATCGCACCCATCAATGAAGTGTTGGCCGCCGGAATGCTTTTGCTGGCAGGTTGGGACGGGCAGGGTGACTTCCTCGACCCGATGTGCGGAAGTGGTACCATCCTGGCGGAAGCCGCGATGATCGCCTGTAACATTCCTGCCAACATCAACCGTAAGGAGTTTGCGTTTGAGAAATGGAAGGACTGGGACAGCGTGCTCTTCGAAACCATTGTGTCGTCTTTATTGAAGAAGACACGCGAATTCCATTATACGATCAACGGCTACGATAAGGCACCCAGCGCCGTCCTGAAAGCCAAGGATAATTTGAAGAATGCCAACCTCGACGATTATGTCACGGTAACTGAGCGGAATTTCTTCGACAGCGAAAAAGAGGTGCGGGGTCCGCTTTTGATGGTGTTCAATCCGCCGTATGGCGAGCGACTCGATATTGATATCGAACGCTTTTATCGGGAGTTGGGCGACACGCTGAAACAAAGCTATCCGAATACCCACGCCTGGTTTATAACGGCGAATGCGGAGGCGTTGCGTTTCATCGGACTCAAGCCTTCCCGTAAAATCAAACTGTTCAATGGCGGTCTCGAATCGCGTTTCGTCAAGTTCGAAATGTATGAGGGCAGCAAGAAAGGAAAGTATCTAAGTCAACCTGATAATGAGTAACAAAACGAAAGCATTGGTTTATAATTTTCTGGGATACGCGGCTTTTTTTATCCCTGTGTATTTTCTGGTACAACACTTTACCCACTTGACCGATTGGTGGAGGCCACTGACAGCCTTTATGGTAGCGACGCTCCTCGCCCCTAAATTCCAGGCCGTACGGACGGCTGAGGGCGAAAAGCTGTTCATGAAGTGGATCTTTTCCAAAGGTGTCAAGAAAATCGGATAAATGTCTGCATTGGTCGCGAGTCCTTCCACATCCCATTTTGAATCCCTATTTTTGTCAAAACACTTGATATGTCTACAGTAACATTGGGCGGCAATGCCGTCATGACCAGCGGGCAACTGCCACAGAACGGCACTGCGGCCCCTGATTTTAAATTGGTAAAGAACGATCTTTCTGTCGCCAAACTGGCTGATTTCAAAGGCAGTAAGCTCGTATTGAATATCTTCCCGAGTGTCGATACCGGCACCTGTGCCGCTTCCGTTCGCAAATTCAACGAAAAGGCGTCGTCACTTGAGAACACGAAAGTGCTTTGCATTTCGAAAGACCTGCCGTTCGCACAAAAGCGTTTTTGTGCAGCAGAAGGACTCGACAACGTCATCAACCTGTCGGACTTCCGTGACGGTAGTTTCGGAAAAACCTATGGCGTCGATTTTACCACTGGTCCATTGGAAGGATTGTTGTCACGCTGCGTAGTTGTTATCGACGAAAACGGAATCGTGCAATACGCTGAACAGGTGGCCGAAACGGCGGATGAGCCGAACTATGAGGCAGCCCTCGCGGCACTGTAACACGATGAAGCAGGATCATTCTTTCGTCACCGGACGGGTGAAAAGTGTTCGGTATGCGCTGGTCGGCGCGTGGAAACTCCTCACCACCGAACACAGTATCATGGTGCAGGCGAGCCTCGGTGTTGTCCTTACGATTGCCGGCTTTTTCTTCCATATCAAAAAAGAGGAATGGTTGGCCCAAACCTTTGCGATCGGGTTGGTGTTGGCGGTTGAGGGAGTGAACACGGCGGTTGAAAAGATAGCCGATTTTATCCACCCGGATTACCATGCCAAGATTGGGTTTATTAAGGATATTGGGGCCGGGGCCGTTTTTTTTGCCGCTATGGCCGCCCTCGCGGTTTGCGGTATTATCTACGTTCCCTACCTGATGGCACCCTGACGGACGGAATTTTAGTATTTTTACGCTCCATATAACATTCCCATGGCAAAACAGCAAAAGGAAAAAGTCCGTAACGACGCTGCCGAAACTACACCCAAAACGTGGTTTCCCCGGCAGTACCAGGTCGTGTTGGGCGTATTGCTCGTGTTGTTTTCACTCGCCCTGCTGTTGGCGTTCGTATCGTTTTTCATTTACGGACAGGAAGACCAAAGCGCCGTTTCCCAACTGACGGATCGCACCGCGGTCACAGGGAATTGGTTGGGTAAATTCGGAGCCTATCTGGCCGACATCTTCGTATACAAAGGATTCGGCGTCGGATCATTTCTGTTTGTACGTCTTTTTTTCCTGACAGGTGCGTATCTCGTACTTGACCTTAAGGTATCCAAATTACGCAACACCTGGTTCTGGGATTTGTATGCTGTCGCCGTTATTGCGGTGATGATGGGTTTCTTCGCCGCCTTCCTGCCCGAGCTCGGCGGTGTGGTGGGATATGAAATGAACCTGTTCCTCCAGGATTATATCGGCAAAACCGGAACAGCGTTCGTGCTGATTTTTGCCTTTGTCATTTACCTGATTTTCAAGATTCGTATATCGCCTGATTCTATCAAGGCCTTGTTCGAGCGTACGCGTTCGGAAATCAAGGAAGACATCGCATCGGTGCAGTCACCGGTTGCCGACGGTGCGACGGCGTATAATCTTGAAGAGTTTGCGGTCGATGAGCAAGATGAACACCATCCGGGTCCGGAACTCGCCACTGCTTTTCCGATAGAGGAGGAGGAGGATATTCCGGAGCCGGAGTTGATTACCAAACCGGTCTCCCAATTCGAAATCGACCGCGAAGCGCTTAAGCCCACTATTGGTTCGGCTTCGGAATTGTCGATCGACCTGACACCGAAAGTCGTGCCGCCGCCGGTTAAGCCTATTATGGATGTTCCCGCTCCTGAAGAAGAATTCGTGATTGAGAAGATAGAGGAGGAGGACATCATTGAAGAAAACCTCGCGTCGAAGTTGGTCGAGGATTTTGGGTTGTTCGATCCTACGCTTGAATTGTCGAACTACAAATTTCCGACCATCGATCTGTTGAAAGAGTATTCGACCAGCGGCATTACCATCAACCAGGAAGAACTCGAAGAGAACAAAAACCGTATTGTCGAGACGCTCGGACACTATAAAATCGACATTGCACAGATCAAGGCAACGGTCGGGCCGTCGGTGACGTTATACGAAATCATACCCGAAGCCGGTATCCGGATTTCGAAAATCAAAAGTCTGGAAGACGACATCGCTCTTTCGCTTTCGGCATTGGGCATCCGGATTATCGCACCAATTCCGGGAAAAGGAACGATTGGTATTGAGGTGCCGAACCAAAAACCGACGATGGTATCGATGCGGAGCGTCATCAGTTCCGCTAAATTCCAGGAAGCCGAAATGGAACTTCCGATTGCACTTGGGAAAACCATTTCCAACGAAACCTTCGTGGTAGACCTGGCGAAGATGCCGCACTTGCTGATGGCTGGTGCGACCGGGCAGGGAAAATCGGTGGGATTGAACGCCGTATTGACGTCACTCCTATATAAGAAGCATCCGGCGGAAGTGAAATTCGTGTTGGTCGATCCGAAGAAAGTAGAATTGACGCTTTTCAACAAGATCGAACGCCACTATCTCGCTAAGTTACCGGATACGGAAGATGCGATCATCACCGACAATAATAAGGTCATCAACACCCTGAACTCGTTGTGTGTGGAAATGGACGACCGCTACTCGCTGTTGAAGGATGCGATGGTGCGGAATATCAAGGAATACAACGAAAAGTTCAAGTCGCGTCGCCTGAATCCTGAGAACGGGCACCGCTTCCTACCGTATATTGTATTGGTTGTCGACGAGTTTGCCGATCTCATCATGACGGCCGGTAAGGAAGTCGAGACACCGATTGCGCGATTGGCCCAATTGGCGCGTGCCATCGGTATCCACCTGATCATCGCCACACAACGTCCGTCGGTGAATGTCATCACGGGTATCATCAAGGCGAACTTCCCGGCGCGTATTGCCTTCCGGGTGACGTCGAAGATCGATTCGCGTACCATCCTTGACAGCCAGGGTGCCGACCAGCTCATTGGACGCGGTGACCTACTGTATTCCAATGGAAATGACGTAATACGGGTGCAATGTGCGTTCGTTGATACGCCGGAAGTAGAGAAGATTACCGAGTTCATCGGATCGCAGAAAGCCTATCCAAATGCGTATTTATTGCCGGAATTTACCGGAGATGACGATACTGGCATCAAAATTGATATGGACATCTCTGAGCGTGATCCGTTGTTCCGGGAAGCTGCCGAAGTCATTGTGGCGGCGCAACAGGGTTCTGCCTCACTTCTGCAACGGAAACTCAAATTGGGTTACAACCGCGCGGGTCGTCTCATTGATCAGATGGAAGCGGCTGGAATCGTCGGACCGTTCGAAGGAAGTAAGGCACGTAATGTCATGATCCCGGACCTGCAGGCGCTCGAGCAGTTTTTTAACAATGAGCAAAATGATTTTTAAAATGAAAAAATTCCTTCCGTTCTTCGTCTTATTGGTTGCTGTCTTTTCCGCCTCGGCGCAAGACAAGAAAGCAAAAGACCTGCTGGATGAAGTGACGGCCAAAGTAAAATCGTATGACAATATCGTCATCGATTTCAAGTATTCGCTTTCCAATACACGTGAGAACATCAACCAGGAAAGCAAAGGGAATGTGATTCTTAAAGGAAATCTCTACGTACTCAACCTGATGGGTACCACCAAACTCTTCGACGGAAAGAAAATCTATACCATCAATCCGGAAGACGAGGAAATCACGATATCAAAGTTTGACGAAAAAGATGCCAACGCCATCACACCGTCAAAAATGTTGACCTTTTTCAATAGTGGCTATAAATACTATTGGGATATCGAGCAAAACATCAAAGGACGTAAAATACAGTATATCAAGCTGGTTCCGGTTGGAAAAGACCAACGCAAAGAAATCCTTCTCGGGATTGACGTCCAGACCAAAAACATCTACAACCTGATCGAAACCGGTAAAAACGGTACCCGCACGACACTTACCGTTAATTCTTTTAAAACCAACCAGCCATTATCGAAAAATCAGTTTACCTTTGTCGAGAGTAAATATCCCAATTACTACATCAACAAGCTAGACTGACGCTAGGTGAAAATTCTCGACCAGTACATACTGAAGCAGTTCGTAAAAACGTTTCTGTCTGTATTCGTCATCCTCTTTTTCATTTTTATTCTCCAGACCGTTTGGCTGTTCATTGCCGAACTCGCCGGTAAGGATCTCGATTTCTCTACGATTGCCAAATTCCTGCTTTTCGCGATGCCGAACATCGTGCCGTTGGTATTGCCGTTGTCGGTGCTACTGGCGTCCATCATGACGTTCGGGGATCTTTCCGAGAACTACGAGTTTGCGGCCATGAAATCATCGGGTGTGTCGTTGCAACGCGCCATGCGAAGCCTCATCCTGTTCATCCTGGCGCTGGCCGTGTGTGCGTTCATCTTCGCCAACAACATCATTCCGTATTCCCAATACCGCTTCCAGAACATCAAAGCCAATATCGGACGCGAGAAGCCGGCCATGGCGATTGCAGAAGGACAGTTCAACGATGTGGGCAGTTTCAACATCAAGGTCGACAAGAAAACCGGTCCGAACGGAAACAAGCTCGAAGGTGTCACCATCCATAAGAAAAGCATCGGAAGAGGTGCCACGGCGGTCATCAAAGCCAAGACAGGCGATCTTCGCAGCAGTGCCGATTCGAATATCCTCCAACTTGTCCTGCACGATGGCTACCAATATGAGGATGTGTATCCCAACAAAATCAACGAGCAGCGGAAAATGCCGTTCGCGAAAACCGCCTTCCGACAGTACATCATTAATATGGACCTGTCGAAACTCAACGAAAACGACGTCGACAAAGAGCATATTTCCAATGCCAGTGTCATGCTCGACCTTGGGGAATTGCGCTATACGCTCGATTCACTGGATACGGCCTATGACAAAGAGCGTCGTTCGTATGCCGATAACGTCATCGTGCGGACGGGCTATAACACCGTTTCCTCTTTCCCCACCACATCCGATACGACAAAAGTAGCGCCCGTCAAAGGTTCGGCCGCGTCCAAAGATGACCTGCTGGGACCGTATACCAAAGAAGAGCGGGCCCGTATTTTGGATATCGCGAGGGGAAATATCGAGAACACGAGCTTCATCATCGATCGCGCGAAGACCGAGTTTGAAGAGCGCGATAAGAACATCAACACGTATTGGCTTTCGGTGTACGATAAATTCGTCATCGCCTATAGCTGTCTCCTGATGTTTTTCATCGGTGCGCCGTTGGGTGCGATTATCCGAAAAGGCGGACTCGGATTACCTATCGTTTTCGCCATCCTCATTTTCATTACGTTCCACTTCATCAATACGTTTGGCAAGAAAATCGCGCAGGAGAATGGTATTCCTGCTTTTGCCGGCGCCTGGATGTCGTCTTTTGTATTGACGCCACTTGCCCTCTTCCTTACCAAACGGGCCACGGATGACCGGGGAGTGGAATTTGACTTCGATTTCATTACGATTCCTTTCCGGAAGTTGTTTGCCCATAATGCCATACGTCCGAGTTTTCTGGTATCGGATCGCGTCATCAACCTCGATGCCATTGAAACGGTGGAAGATGGTGAATGGGAGGCATTGCAACAATGGGATGATGAAGCGCTTGTGCAGCAGGTATACGACGCAAAACGAAATGGTCTTGCCGAGACAACACGTATCAATACCCTGAAAATACTTGCGTCACGTGGGATTACACAAGCTAGTTTGTACCGCAGTAAACGTCTTTTTGACGAAAAGTATGAGTTATTGCAGGATGATGTCGCCACCTATCGCTTCCGCGCGAAAGTGACACTCATGATCTACCTGATGGCTGTGACGCTAGCCCTCGTTTTCAACAATAACCGTTCGAAGGCCGGACTCGCCATAGCCGCTTTCGTGATGCTGATTTTCTTTTTCGTCACGCTTTATAAAGCACTCAATGACCTGAAAGACGTTGCCAAAGCGCTGAAAACCAAAATCGGTGTGCCGTTTATCATTTGCCTGGTATTGGGATTCCCGTTTTACCCGGTATTCCACCTCCTGAATAGTCGGGCCCTTCGCCTGAAACTTTCTGAACACAACCTGTAGCCATGTCAACACCCATCCGACTTAATACGATTGAAGAAGCCATAGAAGACATCCGCCAGGGTAAAGTCATCATCGTGGTCGACGACGAAGACCGTGAAAACGAAGGCGATTTTCTGGCAGCAGCAGAAAAAGCCACTCCGGAAATGATCAATTTTATGGCGATGCACGGGCGTGGACTCATCTGTGCGCCGCTGACCGAAAAGCGTTGTGCCGAGTTGGAACTCAATTCGATGGTGGCCAATAACACCGACCATATGGAAACTGCGTTCACGGTATCGGTTGACCTGAAAGGCCATGGCGTCACGACCGGGATTTCCGCTTCGGATCGCGCCAAGACTGTCCTCGCCTTAATTGATGAGGAAACCAAACCGTATCATCTGGCACGACCGGGTCACATTTTCCCTTTGATTGCGAAGCAGGGCGGGGTGTTACGCCGTACCGGACATACGGAAGCGGCCATCGATTTTGCCCGTTTGGCCGGATTCAAACCGGCGGGCGTCATCTGCGAGATCATGAACGAAGACGGCACAATGTCGCGTTTACCCCAGTTGATGGAAGTCGCCCGTAAACACGACCTGAAAATCGTGTCGATTGAGGATTTGGTAGCGTATCGCATGCAGCACGACAGCCTGATTGTCAAGAAAGAAGATTTCGATGTGGAAACCCGTTTCGGTACCTTCCGCCTGCGGGCCTACGTGCAGACGACCAATAAAATGGTGCATATTGCCTTGACGAAAGGGTCCTGGAACCAGGGCGACCCAGTGTTGACGCGCATCAACTCCACGCACGTAAACAGTGATATTCTGGGAACGCTCACGAACAATCCCGACCGAAAGCTGGAACATATGTTTCAACGGATCAATGAAGAGGGAAGGGGTGCCATCCTGTTTATCAACCAGGAAGTGCAGCCGGTAGAATTGCTGAACCGCATCATAGAACTGAAATCACTGCAGGAACAAGGCAACCTCCGTGCGCCTGACATCAAGATGGACGTCAAGGATTTTGGTATCGGTGCCCAGATACTGCACGACATCGACATCTGCAAAATCCGTCTCGTATCCAATTCCGAGCAAACGAAACGCGTCGGTATGATTGGCTACGGACTGGAGATCGTGGAGTACGTTTCGTACTAACTCCTCAGTACGAGTGCGGGTTTTTCCTGCGCCAGTTTCCACAATAACTCCCCGAATAACGTATTCGCCCACGCGAACCAGGGTCGCGAAAACTGCTTTGGATTGTCTTTATGGAAGGATTCATGCATAAAGCCCGTATCTGCGTGCGTTGTTTTGAGCGTCTGGAGACACATCCGGATTTCAGCTTCATCCGATGACGTCAGCGCCTGCATGGTAAGGCTTATGGGCCAGATTTGGTTCTCCGGTGTGTGCGGCGCCCCGATTCCCTTACCGTATTTCCCGTCATAATAATACGGATTGGCGTCACTTAGCACCATACGCCGCGTGTTCTGGTAAATCGGGTCATCGGGCGGGCAACTTCCGAAATAGGGCATTGAAAGTAAACTAGGTGCATTGGCGTCATCCATAAATAAATGATTCCCAAAGCCGTCTACCTCGTAGGCATACACCTTCCCGAACCGAGGGTGGTCGACAATGGCGTATTCCCTGAGTGCTTTTTCCACTTCATTGGCTAGTGTACGGGTATCAGCGGCCAGCGTCACATCCGCGAAAGCGTCGGCCATTTCGGCCATTTGCCGCAGGGATACTACGGCAAAAAAGTTGGACGGGACCAAAAACGGAAACACCGTGGCATCGTCCGACGGACGGAACATCGATGCGATGAGTCCGACCGGCTTTATCGGAAAACCATAACCATCCAACGGAGGGGTGTCGATACTGCGCGACGTCACCCGCATAAACTGGTACGGTCCTTTGTTTTCTTTCCGTTGCTGCTCGCGAAACGTCCGTATCACAAGTTGCATGGCTTTTTTCCAGGATGCATCGAAGGGTGTCGTATCCCCCGTATCCTTCCAATAATGATACGCGAGGCGAATCGGGTAGCACAGTGAATCGATTTCCCATTTGCGTTCATGCAGTTCGGGTTTCATGGCGGTGATGTCGTTCGCCCAGTCGCTTCCGGTCGCGCCTTTGTTGAAGGCATTGGCATAGGGATCGATGAGGATACAGTCGGTTTGGCGGTTTATGACGCCGGCCAACAGGCGTTTCAGTTTCGGGTCTTTCTTCGCCAACGGAAGATAGGGAAGGATCTGCGCCGTGCTGTCGCGGAGCCACATCGCGGGGATGTCGCCGGTGATGACAAACGTATCGGGCCGGGTACCGTCGGTAAAATCGACGGTGGTATCGAGTGTGTTGGGAAAGCAATTATAGAACAGCCAGCCCATTTCGGCATCGGCAAAACGGGGACGGAGTGATTGTAGTAGGTTTTCAACTGCGTCGCTCCGGAATTTGCGTTGGGTAACCGGCGTCCGAACTTCCGGAAGGGCAGAGAGGAAGGACGGCAGGTTACGCGCCATGAGTGGTGTCAGCGATGCGAGGGCGGTGGTTTTCAGGAAATCTTTGCGGTTCATGTGGGTGGTGGTCGGTATGTCACCAAGATACGAATTACCGACTAAAAATGCGGCATCCTGATTGCCAGGCACTACGGATTTTTCCAAAAAAAATGTTTGGAAAACCGAAATGCGTTGCTATATTTGCAACCGCATTACGGGAAGCCGTTTTGTTTGGAGGAATGGCAGAGTGGTCGATCGCGGCGGTCTTGAAAACCGTTGACTGTAACAGGTCCGGGGGTTCGAATCCCTCTTCCTCCGCAAGCTTACCAAAAGCAAAAACAAAACCCTTTGAATTTCGGTTCAAAGGGTTTTTTTCATATTCCTGAGTATAGGTAGGTTTAACGCGCCTCTTTTGCTTAATCATTTCTATACCCACCAGCACAAGCCACAAAATCCAAAGCGTACTTCCTACAAAACCGGCGAGTGGAACCTCCCGAAACCCTGGTATAATCGTCGCGAAGAGCTCCGTCTGAGCCAAAACGTAGATGCCAGACGAGACATAACCCAGTCCGATAGTAGCTTTTGAAACGCATTTCAGTTTTGCGAAGGCATACGTGATCATAACGGTCCACGTGATGGTGAAAAGTTGCCCGATGTGTTCTCCCAGAATCACGCCGCCATATTGGTGCACGATCTGAAAGGCGACGATACTTGCCTCTTTCGTTGTTGCATTTCCGGTGACGAAGTTCCGGGCCAACAGCGGCACCACAAACGTCCAACGCAGCAGGCCAATCATCTGAACCAGAAGTCCGACCACACCCAGCGTCGTCGCCCAACGGATAAAGTGAAACGTTCCTTCCAGTTTCTGTCCCAGTAACACACAGGCAATCACAAGAGGTATTCCCAGCATGGCAAAAGCCCACCACGTCAGGATCAACGGGTTTCCGCCTTGGTAAAAAGAGGTCAGGATGACACCCGGATCCTGTCGTAAAATGGCAGGATAGTCAAAGATTAGTGTCAAAAGCGTATAAGGAATCATAACACCCATCGCACCTGCGATCAGTAAAAGACCGAGTTTCCGCTCTGTTTCCATTTTGTCAGAATGAGAAAGAATAGCCGATGCTGGGGGTCGGATTCACTTTAACGTCATGGCCTTTAGCCGCCAGCGCAATGACTCCCAACCGCAGCTGCATACCCTTAAAGGCGTACCACCTGAAACCGGCCTCAAGGGCTACGGCATTGTCATCCTTGTACGATCGCGTCAGGCCCCGTAGGTAGGAGGCACCCGCATAAAATGACGACGGGAGTTGCTGTTTGTCTACCGGCAGAAACCAATACGTCACCCCGGCCTTCAAGAACTCGGTCGTGACACCACTTTCAAAATTAGTAGGATAGTAGCCTGCGTGAACCGACACGTTTCGGTGTTGGTATTCCAGACCGATTGACGGATTTCGGAACGCATTGATACTTAAGGTGTGTTTAGGAAACGTGTCCTGCGAAAAGGCGAAACCAGCTTGTAAAAGCAGGAAAGCCCACATACTTTTTGTTTGCATACGATTGAGTTTTATTACGATACAAAGGTCAATCGATGCAAAAAGGATCTACTGGACAAATGTCCTAAAGTGCTTTACCCTAACTTTTTCTTCTGAGCCGGCTAAGATGCCGTGGGGTGATGCCCAACATAGAAGCGATGTATTGCAACGGCACCTGCTGGAGTAGTTCAGGCTCATCTTTCAACAGTTTCTCGTAGCGCTCGTCGGCAGACAGGGTGATAAGGTCGAATTTGGCTTTGTCGATACAACAGATCTGCCATTCAAGGAGTTTTACGTAAAAATCTTTGAACCCGGTCATTTGATTTTGTAGTGCCTCCACTTCCTTTTTCTCTATGACCCAAAGTGTCGAGGGGGTCAGCGCCCGTATATTCTCTCGCGCCGGGGTGCCGGTCAGGTAGGGTAGCAGTGACGCCACGAAAGTAGAAGGCAGCGAAATATACGTAGTGCGTTCTTCCCCTTTCTCGGATATGGAATAGTATTGGAATTGCCCGGTTTCGACAAATCCCAACTGCGAGGAATTTTTGCCTTCCTCTACAAAATACTGTCCTTTATCAAAAGATCGTTTGGTGAAGCACTGTGCGATTTGTTCGCTGTCAGTTTGGTCGAATCCGACCTGGGAAAAGTAGGCCTTTAGCGTTTCCTGGTCTGAATTCACCTGCTGCTGTGCTTCCGATGTCGTATCCATATCGTCCAAACTGTTTTTGCTGTTACTTCTGATAAATGTAGGGAAACGATCCGGACTTTACAGGATACATGAATAACCCTTCCTACCGTCCGTAGCACTATTTCTTCCCATTCCTATTCCTCATGATTTCGTCACCGTGCAACAGTGCCCAATCCACCAACGGCACCATATGCTGCATCAGGCTTCGTCCGAGTTCGGTAAGATTGTACTCCACCCGCGGCGGTACTTCGGCGTAGACGTGTCGTGATACGAGTCCGCATTCCTCGAGGTTGCGAAGCGTCACGGTCAGCATGCGCTGCGATACATCCCCGATGCGATGTTTCAACTCATTGAACCGCATGGTGCCATAGCCACCAAGGGCGTAAATCGTCAGTAGCGACCATTTATCGCTGACGCGGGCGAGGATATCGCGCACCGGGCAGGCCATATCCCGCGTGGCATTCGCCTCCGCAAAAAAAGATTGAAATTTTTTTTCGCTCGTGAGCGTCGTATTTTCCTGAATAGTTACCTCCATGTGCGTTGGTGCTGTGGTTGTGCCTTCTTGTGACGGCAATAGTTACTATTTAACTTTGAGTTCTCAAAAGTAACTATTGAATTTTAAAAAACGTAAAAATGGAGAAAATTCTTGTGACCGGGGCAACCGGAACGAATGGAAAAGCACTGGTGGCCCAACTTCGGTCACGCCAGGCCGATTTTGTAGTAGGAAGCCGAAATGTAACCCAGGCCCGTGAACTGTTTGGGGACGGAGTAGAGGTGCGTGCCTTCGATTTTGCGGATGCCACCACCTATGACGGGGCATTGGAAGGAGTCGGAAAGGTGTTTGTGCTGGGGCCTCCGCTCGATTTGCAATTATATGAATTGGTAAGCCCTTTTCTCGACCATCTTAAAGAACGGGGTATCGCGCGTGTGGTGTATTTTTCGGCCTTGCAGGCAGATAAAATGGGCAGCCAGCTCGATTTCCACACCAAAATCGAACAGCAACTTAAGGAGGGGTTCTTCGACTATACCATCCTGCAACCGTCGTTCTTCAGCCAGAATTTCCGGAACTATGAGGGAGAGAATATCCTCGAGCGCAACATCGTCTTCATGCCCGCCGGCATGGGGAAAGTTGGTTTTGTGGATGTAGCCGATATTGCCAATGTGGCGGCCGAGGTGTTGCTGTCGGACGGACATTCGCACGCTACCTACTGCCTGACAGGTCCGGAGCTTTTGTCGTATGAGGATGCGGCTCGTTTACTATCGGAGCAGTTAGGAAAGACCATATCCTATCCGAATCCCACGCCGGAAACCTTCAAAGAGGTACTGGCGGCGTCTGGTGCACCGGCTTTTATCGGACAGTATCTTTCGGATGTTTACCAAATCATCGCGCAGCATCATGTCGACTTCCTGACAGACGATGTCTTCCGCGTGACAGGAAAGCAACCCACGTCGTTGCGTGAGGTGATTGCGCGGGATTTTGCGTAAAAGTTCCTGAATAGGAGAGGGGCAGCGAGCAGCGGGTTTACCCACCCAATCCCGCTTTCAACTCCTGCAACTCTCCTTTCATTTCCTGCATCATCCGTACCACCACATCCAAATCCGCCGTACCGTTCGGCAGGTCTTTGCTGTGGAAGCTATGGAACTTCCAGATTTCCACTACCTCTTCCGCCTTCACTTCATACGGAGCATACAACGGGTTCAATGATTCCAGCAGGAAGGTACGCCCGGTAAGGGTCACCTGCTTGAATACCATGTCCTGTTCCCCTTTCAGGATGACGATACAGAGGGTTTTGGGCTTCAACTCATACCAATTGTCGACAAACCGCCCGATCACATCGCTGTTTTCCGGAATCGGCAACATGCTGTCACCCGTCGTCGGAAACATCCGGAACGTACCGCCTTTCGGAAGGTTCGGCAATGCAAATTTCGGCAACGAGGCGATGAACTCCGGATCGTGGTAGCCCGCCGCATACCCCGCCTTTGCCTTCACGGGAACGTATTCCATATTCTCGCGGTTCTGCCGGTCGACCGTAATGGCCAGCACGCGTATCTGCCCGCCTGCTATATATACGTCATTTCCCGCTTCCAGTTCCCTCAGTTTTAGTTCACCGATCCGCGAGAGGTCGACCCGCAGCAGGGTATCGATGCTCATCCGGAAAAAACCAGAGAACCGATAAAGGTCCTCCACCGGAGGATTCGCTGTCTTCCCACTTTCATGCGCTGCCAGTTTCGAGCGGGAAATCGAAAGCTTCGCCGCAAAGTCTTCCTGGCTCATCTTCATTCGGTTACGCAGGAAACGGATGTTACTTCCCCAAAAAAAAATTTGTTCCGCCATTTCTTTTTGTTATTATTGATAACAGCATTTTGTTTCTAATAAGAACAAAAATACGAAAACAATCGAAAGTATGGACGCGGGAGCGGAAAAAACAGCGATCATCCGCAAATGGCAACGACAAGTAGACGCCTGGCAGGGGTTAGGGAAGTCCGCCCTGCGCGATTCGGTACCTACTGTCGGGCCGTTCGAGCGGGCGTTTCCCGACCAGGTCTTTCCGGTGGCGGCATTGCATGAGTTCCAGAGCTTCAGTCCGTCTGATGCAGCTTCCACCCAGGGATTCCTTTCAGCGCTTTGCGGAAAATTCTTGGCGTCGGGTGGCACCTGCCTTTGGATGGGAGGAGGCGGAAAGGTATTCCCGCCCGCGCTCACGTATTTTGGTCTTGACCCTTCCCGTATCGTTTTCATCGATGCGCCACGCACCCGGGATGTATTGTGGGCTGTAGAGGAAGCCCTTAAATGTGATATACTTACGGCTGTCATCGGGGAAGTGTCGGACGTAGGCTTTACCGAATCGCGCCGCCTGCAACTCGCCGTTGAAAAGAGCGGGGTTTGTTGCCTGTTGCACCGCCATCGCCCACGAACTACGGGCAACCTGGCCTGTACCTCCCGGTGGCATATCCGGCCATTGCCCAGTCTGTCGGAGGAAGGTTTGCCCGGAGTCGGACTGCCTTTTTGGGACGTGCAATTGCTGAAAGTGCGCAACGGACGCCCCGGATCCTGGCAGTTGGGCTGGGCAGACGGACAGTTTACGGAGAAGGAACGCCCGCAGGAACACCTCGTTTTTACCCAAAGCTTTACCGGATAATGCCTCGCTATACCGCTATATGGTTCCCTTTTTTGCTTACCGATTACACCGCGCGTAAAAAACCGGAGTACCGGCGACAGGCGTTTGTCATAGCGGCTCCCGAACGCGGCCGGATGGTGGTAAAAGCGGCAAGCCAGGAAGCGATTCGGCTGGGTATCGTTCCCGGAAAGGTGGTGGCCGATTGCCGCGCCCTCTATCCGGAACTGGACGTATTGGAGGCGGAGGCGGGAAAGGAAGTCGTTCTGTTGAAGGCACTCGGGGAGTGGTGTATCGGATATACGCCTTCCGTCGCACTTGACCCGCCGGATGGTTTACTGCTCGACAGCACCGGATGCGCGCATTTATGGGGTGGGGAAGAGGCCTATACCCGTGCCATACAGCAACGTCTGGCGGGCTACGGCTACCAGGTGCGGATCGCGATGGCCGATACCCTCGGAGCAGCCTGGGCCCTGGCGCGTTTCGGTAAGGGAAGGGATGTCGTGGCAACCGGTCGCCAGCGCGAGGCGATCCGTAACCTGCCACCCGCTGCACTCCGATTGGAGCCGGAAGTGACAGAACGGCTAAAGAAATTAGGACTCGACCGCATCCACCGTTTTATCGACATGCCGCGGTCGGTGCTGCGCCGGCGTTTCGGGGCATCGCTGCCGTTGCGATTGGGCCAGGCACTGGGGCACGAACCGGAATTCCTGCAGCCGCTGCAACCCGTCGAACCCTATCAGGAACGGTTGCCCTGTTTGGAGCCTATTTGCACCGCCACCGGTATCGGACTGGCATTAGAGCGTTTACTCGAGCTGTTGTGCCAGCGTTTTGAAAGCGAAGGTGTCGGACTCCGATCCGGTATTTTCAAAGCGTATCGCATCGATGGGGATATACAGCAATTTAGTATAGGTACGGGACATCCGTCGCGGAATCCGGTGCATTTATACCGACTGTTCGCACCCGGCATCGAGAAGCTGGAGCCGGCGCTGGGCTTTGAATTATTTGTGTTGGAAGCGCCCCATACCGAAGAGGTGACGGCCTCCCAGGAAGCACTATGGGAAACGGCCTTCCGCAACGATACCCGGGTGTCGGAGTTGGTAGACCGTATTACGGCCCGCATCGGAAACAAAGGCGTCCGGCGCTACCTGCCGGTTGAACGCCATTGGCCGGAAGCCTCCATACGTCAAACGGCCTCGTTGCAGGAAAAGTCAGCGCTTCCATGGCGCACCGACCTGCCGCGACCGGTATACCTGTTGCCGCAACCCGAAACCATCGAAGCAACGGTTCGGTTACCCGATTATCCGCCCTTACTTTTCCGGTATAAAGGCGAAATCCATACGGTGGCCAAAGCCGACGGACCCGAACGCATCGAACAGGAATGGTGGCTGCAATCGGGTCAATACCGCGATTATTATGTAGTGGAAGATGAAAAGGGAGCGCGTTTCTGGGTATTCCGGTCGGGTCCGTACGACGCGGAAAACCGCCCCAAATGGTACCTACACGGTTTTTTTGCCTGATGGAACGCTATACAGAATTACAGGTCACCACGAACTTCAGCTTCTTACGCGGCGGTTCCCATCCCGAGGAAATGGTAGAGGAAGCCATTCGCCTGGGATATGGTGCTATAGCCATTACCGACCGGAATACATTGGCAGGTGTCGTGCGGGCGCATGTGGCGGCGCTTAAGAGCGATACCGATTTCCGGTTGTTGATCGGTTGCCGCCTGGATCTTGTTGACGGACCGTCGCTGTTGGCCTATCCTACGGATAAAGAGGCGTATGGTCGGTTATCCGGACTCTTATCGGAAGGTAACATCCGGGCCGAGAAGGGGCAGTGCCTCCTGTATAAAAAGGATGTATATGACTATGCGGAAGGCCTGCTATTCATCGTACTGCCACCTCCTGCACTCGACCTACAGTTCCGGTTGCCCGAGGATTTCGTTTCGTCGCTTTCCGAATACCGCGAACGACTGGGGAAAGCGCTGTTTCTGGGAGCGTGTCGTTCCTATACAGCCCACGACGGGAAACGGCTCTTTCGGTTATCGCAGTTGTCGGAGCGATTGGGGGTGCGGATGGTAGCCTTGAACGATGTGCATTACCACCATCCGGAACGCCGGGCGTTGCAGGATGTACTGACCTGTGTGCGGGAAAAGTGTACCATCTACACCGCCGGATTCCGTTTACACCAGAATGCGGAACGGCATCTCAAGGGCGAAGAGGAAATGATCCGGTTGTTTCGGTCGTATCCGGATGCCATCGCGGCTACGCAAGACATCGCGCAGGCTTGCCGGTTTTCCCTGTCGGAATTACAATATGTTTATCCAGAGGAAATCACGTCCGGCGGTCGCACGCCACAGGAAGAACTGGAACGCCTTACCTGGCAGGGCGCAAATGCACGCTTTCCGGATGGCATCCCCAGGAAAATCCGTAAAACACTCCGATACGAACTGGATTTTATGGAGCGGAAGAACTACGCTGCCTATTTCCTGACGGTCTACGATTTCGTCCGCTTCGCACGTGATCGCGGTATTTTGTGCCAGGGAAGAGGGTCGGCTGCCAATTCCGTCGTGTGTTATTGCCTGGGAATCACATCGGTTGACCCCTCCAAGTTCAAGATATTATTTGCCCGTTTTATGTCGGATGCCCGAGACGAGCCGCCTGATATTGATGTGGATTTCGAACACGAACGACGGGAAGAGGTCATACAATACATTTATGAGAAGTACGGACGGCACCGGGCAGCTATCGTGGCCACGGTTACACAGGTACATTATAAAGGTGCCATCCGGGATGTCGCCAAAGCCATGGGGATGTCGACCGATGCCATCAACCGCCTCTCGGCCTCGGTGTGGGAGTTTCGCGATGAACTCGACGGCGAACGGGTCACCTCTGAAGGCTTCCACCTGGATGATCCACACCTGGCGAAAGTACTTGAGTTGACCCGCCAATATGTGGGGTTCCCGCGGCAACTTGGCCAACATACGGGCGGCTTCATCATCACCCAGGGCAAGCTGTCGGATCTGTGTCCGGTGCTCAACGCCCGCATGGAAGGCCGCACCAATATCGAATGGAACAAAGACGATATTGAAGCACTCGGCTTTCTGAAAGTAGATGTGTTGGCGTTGGGGATGTTAACGTGTATCCGTAAGGCATTTGACCTCGCAAAACAGCACTATGGTCTTGACCTTACGCTGGCCAACATCCCACAGGACGATCCGGCGGTGTATGAAATGATCAGCCAGGCCGATACACTCGGCGTCTTCCAGATCGAAAGCCGGGCCCAGATGTCGATGTTGCCCCGATTGCGGCCGCAGTGTTTTTATGATTTGGTAATAGAAGTAGCGATTGTACGCCCCGGGCCGATACAGGGCGACATGGTGCATCCGTACCTGCGACGGCGCGATAAGATAGATACTATTGAGTATCCGTCGAAGGAATTGGAGAGTATACTCGGGCGTACGTTGGGAGTGCCCTTATTCCAGGAGCAGGCCATGGAAATTGCGATCGTGGCTGCCGGATTCACTCCCGCCGAAGCAGACGGGTTACGCCGCAGTATGGCGACCTTCAAGGCGAAGGGAAAGGTGGCGGATTGGGAGAAGAAGCTCGTAACGGGGATGATCCGGAATGGGTATGAGGAAGGATTCGCCCGCCGGGTGTTCCGCCAACTGGAAGGTTTTGGGTCGTATGGTTTCCCGGAAAGCCACGCCGCCAGTTTTGCGTTGCTGGTGTATGTATCCTCCTGGATCAAATGCCATTATCCGGATGTATTTGCCACCGCACTGCTCAACAGTATGCCGATGGGTTTCTACCAGCCCGCCCAGATCATCATCGATGCACGCAAACATGGGGTAGTGGTGCGGCCAGTGGATATAAACCACTCCTATTGGGATTACACCCTCGAGGAACCCTCCGGACGCTACCGCACCATTCGGTTGGGATTCCGGCAGGTGAAGGGATTGTCGGGTGAGGATATGGAGACGTTGGTGCAGGCCCGTCATCGGCCGTTTCGCTCGATTCCGGAATTGCTTGACATCGGGGTGTCGATGGCCGCGTTGGAAAAATTGGCGGATGCAGATGCCTTCCGTTCGATCGGACTCGACCGTCGGCAGGCGTTATGGGAGGTGTCGGCCTTGTCGGATACCCCCATCGGACTCTTTGAAGGACAGCCTTCCTCCAGCACGTTCGAGCCCCAACTGACGCTGCCTTTATTGACGGATGCCGCCCATGTGGTGGAAGACTACGCGACAATGGGCTTGTCGCTGAAAGCCCATCCGGTGTATTTCGCGCGGCCGGAATTGGACCGGCTTCGGGTGACACCGGCAGGTTCCCTTGCGGATTATAAGAACGGGGACCGGATAAAGGTGTGCGGACTCATCACGGTTCGGCAACGACCGGGAACGGCAAAAGGCGTATTGTTCGTGACGATAGAAGATGAAACCGGATTTGCCAATATCGTCGTCTGGGCGAAAGTGTTTGAGAAATACCGCAAATCCATCCTGCAATCACGTTTGCTGTTGGTAGAAGGGAAGTTACAGGTCGAACGTTCGGTCATCCATGTAGTAGCAGATGCGTGTCATAACCTGTCAGGGCTCTTACGGAACATGACCGAAGGCGAAAGCGATGAAAGGTGTTTTCCGATTGCCCGCCCGGATGAGAAAAGCGATTTGGAGAATGTGTTCCACAAAGGGCGCAACTTCCATTAAGTTAGCGTCGGCTTCGGATTTTGCTTAAGAATTCCGGGGAAATTCCCAGATAAGAGGCGATATAATGTTGGGGTACCCTTTGCGGAATACTTGGATAATGCTCAAGGAAATCGCGGTATTTTTCCTCACCATTCTTTGCAATAGTATTGAACAACCGCTGTTGTGTCACCGCCAGATGCCGCTGCATCAGGATACGGAAGGCGCGTTCAAAACGGGGCGCTTTTTCAAAAAGGGTTTCTTTCTTTTCCGGCGCCAGTTCCAGTAACTCGCATTCTTCCAGCGTTTCGATGAACACCTGGCTGGGCTTGGGATCCTCGCTCGTAAAGGAGATATCGCCCACCCATGATTCCTCAACCGCAAACTGCAACGTCACTTCGGTGCCCTGAGCGTCAATACAATATTTCCGGATACACCCACGGATGACAAAGGCTTCGAACGGATTTTCGTCACCGGCCCGCAGCAATACGGTTTTCTTCGGTACTTTTCGATAGAAAAGCGCCGAATGGAAGAGGTCGAGTTCTTCGGCACTAAAAGACACATACCGTGAAATGGCCTTGTCGATTGCTGCAAACATCCTTATGGCTGGCTAATACGGTCACTGATAGGACGTCCGACCGCGGCATTTGGCCAGGAGATCCGGAGTAAATCGGCTACGGTGACGGCAATGTCGGAAATACTGACCGGTTCCGCCGAACTGCCCGATTTGATTTTCCATCCCATCCACAACAACGGAACATGGGTGTCATACGTCCAGCCACTGCCATGGGTAGTGCCTCCGTGTGCGGCGTGTTCGCCGTCAAACCAAGAGGGTTGGAGAAGCAATGCCACATCACCCGAACGCAGCGGCGACAGCCCATTTGCGATGCGCGCATGTTGCGGGTTACCGTCCTGTAAGGCTGACGGATTTCCAATATCGAATACTTCCTGCACACCGGGTTGTTTCCTGAGGTAATCGACAACGACGCCCACGATCTGCGAGCGTTCCGCCTTTTTCGATTCGAGTGTCGCGTAATTCAAATACACCTGCTGGTTTCCATAATATTCGATCCAATCACCTTCTCCGTATTTTGCAGCAATGGCGCGGTTGAGATCGGCCACCATTGTATCTGTCGGAAGGAAACCCGCCGGAATGTGAAGTGATGTCAGGTAATCGGGCGTTTGGGCTGCCCCATGATCGGCAGTAAGGAAAATGAGGACATTCTCCATCCCAATGTTCTTTTCCACATAATCAAACAACCGTTCGAGGTCGCGGTCAAGACGGGCATAGGTATCCTGTGTCTCGATGGCATTGATCCCAAATTGATGCCCGACATAATCCGTACACGAGAAACTGACGGCCAGGAAGTCAGTGAAACGTCCCTTTCCCATTTTCTCTTTTTCCAACACTTCAAGGGCAAAATCTACCGTGTAAGAATCACCGAAAGGCGTCGAACGCATCAGTTCATAACCCGATTGCCCTTTCAACGCCGGAAGGTCGTGCGGAAAACGATTGTCTTTCTCACCCCGATAGGCTACCCGGAAACCCGAACCATTTTCGAGTCCGACGGTATATTGGTCGAGGGGCAACAGCGTTTCCCATGGCTTCGACAGATAGGTATCACACAATTTGCGGGCGTTGAAATCGACCACCCATTGTGGAAGTGCATCTGTATAATAGGTGCTGGTGATCCAGTTTCCGGTTTTGTTATCAAACCAATAGGCCGCACTCGGGATATGTCCGGCGGGCATAATCGAACCACGGTCTTTCAGGCATACGCCAATAACCTTCGACTGGCGATTATTGGACAGACGTAATTCGTCGGTTACGGTGGTGGAAAGTAAACGCGAAGGCGACATCTTTCCCGCGGATGACTCCGTTCCGACCGAATTGACGCTGTCGTCGCCTGCTACGTAGACTGACTTTTTCGTTTTGCGGTCGTACCAGTCGTTTGAGATTATACCATTATAAGCGGGCACGCTACCGGTATAAACTGCGGCATGGCCCGGCCCGGTGTAGGTGGGCACATAATTATAGTATGTGTTCCGGCAATCGAATCCGTTCGAAAGGAAGCGTCGAAAACCGCCTTTCCCGAATTTATCGGCAAAACGGTATACGTAATCAGCCCGCATCTGGTCGACGACGATGCCAATTACGAGTTTCGGGCGTTCAGGCGCGGCCGGTTTCTTTTGGGCGGACAAGGTCAGGCTGACCAACAGTAAAGCCGAGAGGATTTTTTTCATGGATGGGGGAGGTGCGTTGTGGCCTTTGGATCCGACGTGCGTCCGGCAAATACCAACCGATACGACACCCAGAAAGCCAGTGCAAAGGCGATGAGAAACGTGATAATCAGGTACCAGCGGGAGGCTTTCGGACGCTTTTTGGCGTACTGCTTTTCGTAGGAGACACGTGGATCGTTCATCCCGTAAAGGTACAAAAGCGATTCAAAAAACCGAATAGGCTAGGGTGTACCAAAAATGATGGTAGCCGCCAGCGACGGCGCGGGAGCATCGGCTTCATCGGCCTCCTCCGGGCATTCCTTTTCGTCATACCGGTAAAGTGACCAGGCCCCATTATCATATTCGAGTGCCGTGAGGTTTTCGATCCAGTCGCCTGAGTTCAGGTAGAGCGTACTGCCGTGTTTACTGGTCCGTTCGATGATCTTTGGTTCATGGATATGTCCGCAGATAACATAATCATAGCGCTTTTCAATTGCCAGTTCTGCAGCTGTCGTTTCGAAATCGGAAATAAACCGTACCGCTTTCTTGACGCTGGCCTTTATTTTCTTGGAAAACGAATACGGCTCGCGTCCCATTTGTTTCAGGCACCAGTTGATGAAGCGGTTCAACAGGATCAGGTAGTCGTAGCCGTAGCCACCGAGTTTAGCAATCCACTTGGAATGGTTGACCGACGCGTCGAAGACATCCCCATGGAAAATCCACGCCTTTCGACCGTCCAGTTCCAGCACCAGTTTGTCGGCGATGGTGAAGTTGCCGATAACCGAGTCACTGAACTTGCGCAGCATCTCATCATGGTTACCGGTGAGGTAATACACATTGACGCCCTTTGAGGCAAAGTCGATAATACGTCGGATTACCTTTAGATGGGATTTAGGGAAGTACGATTTCCGGAACTGCCAGATGTCCACGATGTCGCCGTTCAAAACAAGGGTCTTGGGCTTGATGCTGCTGAGATAGCGATGCAACTCGCGGGCATGGCACCCGTACGTTCCCAGGTGCACATCCGACAGCACCACCAGTTCAACCCGCCGCTTCTTTGCTTTCATACGGTCGTTTCTGGCAAAATAAGGGTTTGGATATTACCCGAGCGTAGGGGGTGTGTTATGAAATCCTGTATTCTGCCGCCGGAATGTGATGTTTTCGTAAACAGAGGGATTGGGAAGAGTCGGATGGAAACCTTACATTTGTGACAAACCACTTCTATGGCGGGAAATTCATTCGGGACGCTTTTCAGGCTGACGACGTTTGGTGAGTCGCACGGACCTGCCATCGGCGGTGTCGTGGACGGTTGCCCGCCGGGCGTTTTGTTGGATACCGAAGCGATTCAGTCGGAAATGCGCAGACGTCGTCCCGGACAATCGGCCATTGTTACCCAACGGAAGGAAGCGGACGAGGTGGAGTTCCTCTCCGGACTTTTCCAAGGAAGGACGACCGGTGCGCCCATTGGGTTTATCATCCGAAATGAAGACGCAAAGTCGGCCGATTACGATCACCTCGCCGAGGTATACCGTCCGAGCCATGCCGATTATGTGTACGACCAAAAATACGGGTTCCGCGACCATCGTGGCGGTGGGCGCAGTTCCGCGCGTGAAACGGCCTGCAGGGTCGTAGCAGGTGCCATCGCAAAGCAAGTCATTGGCAGTATGTCTATTGCAGCCTACGTTTCATCGGTAGGTGCTATCTTTCTCGAAAAACCTTACCAGGATCTGGACCTGACAACTGTCGAACAAAATCCTGTGCGTTGTCCTGATCCGGAAACGGCCGAACGGATGGAAGCCCTCATCCGTGAGGTGCGGAAAGACGGCGATACCATTGGCGGTACCATTACTTGCATCATACGAAATGTGCCCGTTGGACTGGGTGAGCCTGTGTTCGATAAACTCCATGCCGAACTCGGAAAAGCCATGCTTTCGATCAACGCGGTAAAAGGGTTTGAGTATGGAAGCGGTTTTTGCGGTGCCCGGATGCGGGGAAGTGAACACAATGATGCCATACTCCCCGGCGGCAAGACCCGAACCAATTTGTCAGGAGGGATACAGGGCGGTATTTCGAACGGAATGGACATCTACTTCCGGGTGGCGTTCAAACCCGTCGCCACCCTCTTGCAGGACCAGGACACCATTGACAGCCACGACCAACCGGCCGTAGTCAAGGGTAAAGGACGTCACGACCCGTGCGTCGTCCCAAGGGCCGTACCTATTGTGGAAGCAATGGCTGCCCTTGTAATGGTTGATTTTCTTTTGTTGCATAACGCCTACCACTAAACCAAAACCTATGTCAGGAACTACTACCCGAAAAGGATTATTGTCGAATCTCACGTTCCAGATTTTCATTGCCATGGTGGCCGGTGCCGCAGTAGGCATCTATCTTTTCGCCCATTTTTCGGAGGAGACCTGTAAAGACGCCAGTACGTATCTGAAATTACTGGCCACGATCTTCATCCGATTGGTACAGATGATCATCGCGCCGCTGGTATTCTCAACCCTGGTGGTGGGTATCGCAAAACTGGGCGACATTCGCTCGGTCGGACGGATCGGCGGTCGTGCATTGGCGTGGTTTTTTACTGCTTCCTTCCTGTCGTTGTTGATCGGGATGTTCTGGGTGAACACCTTACAACCTGGCGCCGGATTACAGATCGAAGGGGCCGGGAAGGACGCCGTGGAGGAAATTGCCGGAACAACCGAATCGTTTTCCGCACAAACCTTTATCGAGCATATTTTTCCGAAGAGTGTCGTGCAGGCAATGGCGACGAATGAGATCCTCCAGATTGTCATATTCGCGATTTTTTTCGGACTGGCCGCCGCCTCGTTGGGAAGTTATGCGAAACCAGTCATCGGCGTACTCGAACGTTTGTCACACATCATTTTGAAAATGGTGGGGTATGTGATGAAGTTTGCGCCGCTGGGCGTATTCGGTGCTATTGCCGGGGTATTTGCTGTTTTGGACGCGGGTACGCTTGTTAAGACCTATCTCACTTATCTGGGCTCGTTCCTGGTGGGTATTGCGACCCTCTGGGTACTCTTGCTGGCCATCGGTGCGATATTCCTCGGAAAGCGTATGGGCGAGTTACTGAAACGGATTACATCGCCGATTGCCATTGCCTTTG
Source organism: Flavobacterium sp. HJ-32-4 (assembly GCF_022532105.1). Classification (NCBI taxonomy): domain Bacteria; kingdom Pseudomonadati; phylum Bacteroidota; class Flavobacteriia; order Flavobacteriales; family Flavobacteriaceae; genus Flavobacterium; species Flavobacterium sp. HJ-32-4. The sequence goes on from NZ_CP092832.1 coordinate 2,524,011, forward strand.
GCACGACAAGCAGTGAGGCGGTATTTCCGAAATTGACAGAGGAACTGGAGCGGTTTGGTGTCAAAGAAAGAATCGTCTCGTTCATGCTGCCACTTGGCTATTCCTTTAACCTGGACGGCAGTATGATGTATATGACGTTTGCCAGCATCTTCATTGCCCAGGTATATCACATCCATTTGGACTTCACGACCCAGCTGACTATGTTGTTCGTTTTGATGCTGACCAGCAAGGGAATCGCCGGGGTGCCGCGTGCCAGTTTGGTTGTGGTAGCGGCTACCTGTGGTATGTTTGACATACCCGTGGAAGGTATTGCGTTGATTCTGCCCATCGACCATTTTTGCGATATGTTTCGCAGCGGAACGAACGTGCTGGGGAACGCTTTGGCAACATCTGTTATCGGAAAGTGGGAGGGAGAAGACAATCCAAATGGATAACAGAGGATACCAACTGCCTGCAACCCCCACCATTACTACGCCAATTAACACAAATTACGACGACGCGCTTGCGCGATGTAAGATATTTTTTTATAGTTTTACGCAATAATTAAAAAAACTATCTTTTCATGAAAAAATTATTACTCAGCCTTTCTCTGCTAGGAGGTGTTTTCGCTGCGTCAGCGCAGGTGGCATTTTCAGAGAATTTTGATGGCGACACGTTCCCACCTACAGGTTGGAGTGTTGTAACAACCAATGCGGACGCTACTTGGGAACAAGCCCTGGCGGCGGATGGTGCCCTTACCGGTGCCGGTTCTGCTTTTGTAAACTGGAGCGCAGACGGTGGTACTTCTGCTGCAGGTCCACAGGATGAATCGTTGATTTCTCCTTCTTTCAGTCTCGTGGGATATACGTCTGCATTTTTGAAGTTCAACTTCTTTACCAGCTACACATACATGGTGTTGAACCCGAATGGTGATTTCACTGTGGATGTTTCTACTAATGGTGGTACATCATGGACACAGGTTTTCCTTGATGATGACTACCTCACCAGCACCGCTGATAATTATGTGATCATTCCGGTTGAGCTAAACCTGTCTGCTTATCTTGGACAAGCAAACGTTTCACTTCGTTTCCGATATGTAGCAGAAGATGCTGACGTAGTTCTTTTTGACGACGTAGTAGTTACTTCTTGCGCAGGTGTGTATGACCTTACTCTTACTTCTTTGACTGATACAGGTTACGGACTTTCCTGGACAACTGCTGCTGCAGGTGTTGATGTTGAGTACGGTCCGCTTGGGTTTACACAAGGAACAGGTACATTGTCGTCTAACATCACTACTGGTACGTTCACCAGCCCAACTCTGACACAGGCAACTGGGTATTCTTTTTACATTAAAGCAAGTTGCGACACGGTATGGGATGGACCTTACAACATTTACACACCGATGTCTGCCAATAACTACGCTACTCCTGATTACGGCTTCTCTTTTGAAGATCCGACTCTTGCATATGCCGGTTGGTCAGCGCTACGCGTAACAGCTAACACAGGTGCAACCTGGGGTATCATCGAAGGTGCAGACGCGGCTAACAACCCACTTGCACAGGATGGCGACGTATACGCTCGCGCCGGTGCATTCGGACAGGTATCTAATGCTTACCTGTTCTCTCGTGGGCTTAACCTGACTGCAGCCACTCCTTACACCATCACGTACTACCGTCGTGAAGTAATCGGAGCCGGTAACGGTGGTGCTAACGCACTGGCCCTGAAAGTCGGTACTGATAAAACGGATGCGGCTATGACAACGACACTTGCTGCTTCAAGCCAGGTGAACGAAACAGCATGGACATTGAAGACGGCTAGCTTCACGCCTACCACTACAGGTGTATACTACTTCGGTCTTCAGTACACTTGTACCGCTCAGGCACAAGCAAACTTCGGATGGGCTGCGGTTGACAACTTCTTTGTTGACAACACACTTTCTGTAGAAGACGATCTTATGGCTTCTTTCGCAGTAATGCCAAACCCGGCTTCTGATGTTGTATCGATCCTGAACTCTAAGAATATCCCACTGAAGGCTATCACCGTAACCGATCTTAACGGACGTGTTGTGAAGAGAAACCAATATTCTGACGTTTTCACAGTTGATATGAATGTGTCGGATCTTGCTACTGGTACCTACATCATGAACATCGAAACAGACCGTGGTGCTGTGACGAAGAAAATCGTGAAGAAATAATTTCGGTTATTCGATATAATAAGAAAGGCTCCCTATTGGGGGCCTTTTTTTATGTGAGGAATTTGGAAGTTGTTTCTGGAGTGGGGATGCTGCAAGTCTCTTTCTTGCCATACCATCGATACCGGTTCCGCGCTACCCAATCATAGATACTATCGCGGATGCTGGCTGGAATAATTTTGGAAATAGTAGCTGCCACTTTGTAAAACCCACCCAGACCCCGCGCAATCTCCAACGCGGCAGACGACCGTAGGTAAAACGCTTTACCGGGCTCGTACAAGACGATGCTGTCTACGCGTGTCGGATCGATACCAATACGGGATAATATAGCCTTACCGACTTCTGACTGCAGCGAGGCAAATCGGAAGATGTCTTTTTTGTCGTGTCGAATCAGGAACTGCACGGTGCCGTCGCAGAGGTTGCAGACACCGTCAAAGAGCACAATCTTTTTGTTTTGGGGCAGTTCCATAGTAAGGGTGCGTTTTTGATTTACCCTACGAATTCCAGGGTATCAAGACTCACGGTCGACGTGAAAATACCATAGTTGACCACCGCTTTGTTCTTCTCGATTTTGTCGATGGTGCCAATGGAACGCCCGTCCTGCATGCGCACACGGTCGCCGACTTTCAAAATGGGCTTCGGCTTTGCGGCCGGTTGCGCTTTCTGTTTCTTTTCTTTCTTTTCTTTGCGGATTTCTTCGACCTTGACCTCGACTTCTTTTATGATCTGTTTCTGTACAGCTTCTTTCTCTTTCTTCTCCTTTGGCGCCACTTTCTTCCGCTTTGAACTTTCGATTTCCAGTAGCTTCAGGAACTCGCCAATCGCTTCCTTGCGGTTTTTGTTGTCGGTATAACGGTCGGTGATCTCGTCGATTTTCTGTCCGAGGTAAATGCGCTTTTGGTTGGCATCGTAAAGCTCCTGATAGTTTTCAAGTTTCTGCTTGATACGCTCGTTGATGTCTTGCATGCGGCGACTTTCCTCGCGTGCCTTTATTTCTTCTTCTTTAAGCGTCTGCGAGGTTTTCTCAAGTTTGGAGCGTTCTTTCTGTAGTGTCGCAATGGTCTTGTCAAACCGAACCTTACCGGTTTCAATCTTCTTTTTCGCCCGGTTGATGAGTCCGAACGGAATACCGTTCTTCTGTGCTACTTCAAACGTGAAGGAACTACCCGCCTGGCCCAACACGAGCTTGAACATCGGCTCTAACGACTTTTCATCGAAAAGCATGTTGGCGTTGACGGCATTCGGAAGCTCGTTCGCCAGCATTTTCAGATTGGAGTAGTGGGTCGTAATGATACCGAAAGCTCCTCGATGGTAAAACTCCTCAAGAAAAATCTCCGCCAAGGCACCGCCCAACTCAGGATCGGAACCCGTTCCGAACTCGTCGATCAGGAACAGTGTATTGGCGTTGCACTTCTTGAGGAAGTAGTTCATGTTTTTGAGTCGGTAACTGTAGGTACTCAAATGATTTTCAATAGATTGATTATCACCAATATCTGTCAGGATGCGGTCGAAAAGGAAGGTGGAACTCCGCTCGTGTACAGGAATCAGCATCCCCGATTGCAGCATGAGTTGCAGCAACCCCACCGTTTTTAAGGCTATGGTCTTTCCGCCCGCGTTCGGCCCGGAAATGACGATGATTCGCCGGTCGTCGGTCAGTTCGAGTGTTTGCGGATAGGTAGGTTGGTTCTTGGCCGCGTTGGTTTGGTAGAGGATGGGATGGAAGGCTTCCCGCAGGAACACGCGACGCTCATTATTCAATTCTGGAAGCAAACCGTTGATACGACGGGCATATTTCGCCTTGGCGGCGACGACGTCGATATCGGATAGAAATTGTTGGTAATCCGACAGCAGTGGTGCAAACGGCCGGATGCGGTTGGCCAACGCCTTCAATATCCGCGTCACTTCTTCCTGCTCTTCGAACTCAAGGTTGGCCAGTTCGCGCGACAGGCGCAGGGTGGCTTCCGGCTCGATGAACGCGATACTACCGGTTTTGGAGGTGCCCATTACCGAGCCTTTTACTTTGCGTCGGTACATGGATAAAACGGCCAAAACGCGCCGGTTCTGTACGAAACTCTCTTTGATTTCATCGAGATAGCCGAGGCCGTTGTATTGCGCTAGCGCTACCGCGAAACTTTGGTTGACTTTGCTGCGTACCTGGTTCATCTGGCGGCGCAGGTCGATCAGCACGGGCGACGCGTCGTCGCGCACTTCTCCGTATTTGTCGAGTACGGCTTCGATGAACTTTGAAATGTCTTTATTGAATTCGACCTGTTCGCCCCGTTTCGCCAGCTCCGGGTAGTAATCGCTGAATTTCTTGAGGAATTGCAGCATCTGGAGCGTCGTTTCCGACAACGCCAGTATTTTTCGGAAGCTACCCGTCTCGAGGAAACTGTTTTCAATGGCCAGGAATTTCAGTTCATGGTCGATCGATTCGAAGCCGTGGTTAGGGAGCGCATTGTTGTTTTGGAACGACGACACATACTCCGACGTTTGGCGGAGCGCGGCCATCAGTACCTCCCGATTCGCGATAGGTGCAATGGCCAGCGCCTTTTCACGTCCGAGGTCGGTGTTGCAATGGTTCGCGACGGTTTCCAAAACGGTCGGGAATTGCAGGTCTTGTAGGGTTTTTTCGGTGATTCCGAGCATTCTTTCTCTATAGCATGGTAGCTTACAAATTTACGCAAAAACCCCGGACGCCCATTGCGTCGCCCTCGCCACAGACGTATCTTTGGGCAAAAAAGAAGAATGGGCGCACCGCTGCACAAATCATGGACGGAAGTTGTGGGAAATGAGTTCTCTAAACCCTACTTCCAGGCCTTGATGGCCTTTGTAAAAGAGGAGTATGACACGCAGGTGGTGTATCCGCCCAAACCCCTGATTTTTGCCGCGTTCAACCGCACGCCGTTCGAGAACGTGAAAGTAGTGGTGATCGGGCAGGATCCGTATCATGGCCGCGGACAGGCGCACGGTTTGTCGTTTTCGGTTTGTGAAGGCGTGCCGTTTCCGCCGTCGTTGCGGAACATTTTGGCAGAGATCCAGCAGGATGTGGGGAAACCGCTGCCCTCAAATGGCGACCTGAGCCGTTGGGCCGACCAGGGCGTGTTGATGCTCAATGCAGTACTGACCGTGCGGGAAGGGCTGCCGGCCAGTCACCAGAAAAAAGGATGGGAACAGTTTACGGACGCTGTCATCCAGACGATTTCCGACCGGAAGGAGCATGTGGTCTTTTTGCTGTGGGGTTCGTATGCCCAGCAGAAAGGTAAAAATATTGATGTCACGAAGCATTTGGTACTCAAGTGCGGACATCCGTCGCCGATGAGCGCCAACCAGGGATTGTGGTTCGGCAACCGGCATTTCAGCAAAACCAATGTGTATTTGGAATCAAAGGGAAAAACCGCTATCGACTGGTAGTGTTCCCAACAGCCGTCGCCCATAGTCTGTAGCGGGAACCTACGCACCCGGCGTGCGCCAGGGATAGGAGCGACAGCCTTTTTGCCTTACGCGGGAAAGGAAGATAATACGCATTGTCTAGCGTAAAGGTTGTGGGAATGTATCCGGCAAAAAGCTAAAGCGGATAGCCCGGCCCCGCGCGGTGGGTGATGCGGTGGCAGGGGAGGCGCCCCACCTTAATAGAGCGTCAATGCCCCAAGGATTTCTTCTGACATGAACGGCCCGCCCGGATAGCGCGCGGTGTAGTCGAGGTTGAGCCAGACCTGACCGCGTTCGTCGATGTGGTAATGCAGTTTGTCTTTTCCGATTTCTTTTTTGAACAGCACTTCTTTGATGAGGAAGTTGGCGTTGTCGAGGTTGTGCAGGTTGCCGATCAGCATTTCGGGGTAGATGTGGTCGCTGGTGCTGATGAGGCGCGGTGTGCCTCCGATGGCGGCGATGCAAGCGGCCATGAAAACCGCGTGGTCGTCGCAGTCGCCGGAAAAATGTTCGACCGTTTCGCTGGCGTCGGCGATGTATTCGTGTGAGCGCGGGTCGTTGACGTAATGCCAGCGGTCGCGGACTTCCTTAAAAATAGAGAAGCACTGGATCATGCGGCGGTAGTCGCCATAGCCTTTCATTTCAGAGAAGTTCCTGGTGGCGGCGGTCACGGCGAAGTTCCGCACTTTGGGATCGTCGTAGTCGATGGCGGCGATGATCTTCGATTTGTTGGGAAAGGGGAGGAGCTTGGCCAGCACGACATCCTGTGGGTACGGGTCGTCGGCCATGGTGTAGATCATCGAACGGTAGTCTTCGGCCACGCTGGAGAAGCCGTAGTCGCTGAAGAGCGTGCCGTAGAGCAGCGCGATGGCATAGAGGATGAGGCAGACGATGATGATGCGCCGGAGCAACCGCAGTAGGAAGATAATGGCGGCGGCGATGCCGAGAAACAGGAAAATCCGGTCGATGTGGTAGTCCCAACCCGGATCGATGAACGCCTGGTGCGCGATCAGGAACACCGGGATGGCGATCAGGATTCCCATTAGGGCAATGATAATCATGTCCCAGGGCGATTTGATCCTGAGGCGTTCACGCCATTTCCGTGACGTGGCCGGAAGGGTTTTTATTCGCTGCCAAAACGTGGACATTCAGGGCCAAGCTATTTTCGTAAAGGTACCCAATTCAGGGACGACCGAAAGTTTCCACAATTTAATTTGGACATTGTTTAACATTTCCTCGGTAAAGGGCTTCTGCGACCATTGGGTGAGGGAGAGCCATTCGCGGATATCGTCGATTTTCTGGTGGAAGCGCTGGGCGACAAGTTCGTCCACGCCGGGGATTTCCTTGAAGGTTTTGGTAACGTCGTTGATGGTGGCGAGCAGCGTGCGGATGGCATCCGGATCGTTTTCAAGGCATTCCTCGCGCACAGCGATGACAAAGCAGGGCCACGGTGTCGGACAATCGCCGAGGCGACGGAAGGTGCCGTTGTCGACCAGCGGTTTGGTCATGAAGCGTTCCCACATAAAATAGTCGGCGCGACCGTCTTTGAGGGCTTCTACGGCCCCGTCGATGGTATGGACGGTTTCGAAGGTCAGCGATTCGGGGTCCCAGCCGCGTTGGTCGGCGTTGACATAGGCCATGAGTTGGGAACCCGATCCGGGGCGGCTGATCGCGGCTTTTTTGCCTTCGAGTTGGGTGATGCACTGGAAATCGGAACTGTAGGCGACGTGTATACCCCAAATGAGCGGCGACTGCACGTAGATCTGTACGATGCGGGAGGGATTGCCGGCGATGATGTCTTTGATGATACCTTCGGTGAGGATGACGGCCACGTCGGTGTCGCCATCACGCAGCATCTGGCACATTTTTCCGGTTCCTTCCGGCACGTCGGTCCATTGCAGGTCGAGGCCTTTGGCGGCGAAACGTCCTTCTGAAATGGCTTTATACCACGGGAAGTTGAAGTGTTCAGGAACGCCGGCTATCTTGATCGTTTTCATAGGTAGGGGTTGTTTAAACGGTACCAATTGCACGGAAGTCCGTCATGTTCGTACTGCCCGTCCTGCACCATCCCGAGTTTCTTGAGGATGGTATTGGAACCGATGTTGTCGACATGGGCGGAGGCGAATAAGGCAGGGATTTTCATCACCGAAAAAGCATGATCGCGCCAGGCGAGGGCCGCTTCGGAGGCATAGCCTTTTCCCCAGTGTGCTTCCTGCAAACGGTATCCGATATCGTAGTAGTCGACGTGATTGTTTTCGGGCTCGGTAACGAATTTGAGTCCGGCCCAACCGATGAAGGTGTTGCTCTCCTTTAACAAAACAGCAAACCGCCCGATGCCGTGTGCGGCGTATTGACGTTGGACCGAGGCGATAACCTCCTTGCACTGCGCCGGCGATGTAACCGGCTGGTTCCCTAAGTAGCGGTGTACGTTCGGGTTGCGGTCGAGTTCGAACAAGCCTTCGGCATCCGCTGCCTCGAAGGGGCGCATGTACAGTCGGTCGGTTTCGAGCAGGCGGTCCATTAGCGTTCGGCCAGTTTGTTTAAGGTATACGCGATCAATTCTGCCACCGCTTTCTCCGGGTTCTCGCTAAACGTGCCCAAGGCGCGATTGGCGATGATGGCGTTCAACGACAGGGCGTTGTGGCCCAGAAGTGCGGAAAGTCCGTAAATGGCTGCCGTTTCCATCTCCAGGTTCGTAATCTTCACGCCTTCGAATTCGAAGTTGTCCATTTTGCCATTGAGTGCCGGATCCTGGACGGCGAGGCGCAGCACGCGGCCCTGCGGGCCGTAGAAGCCGCCGGCGGTGGCGGTGATGCCTTCGTGCATGCGTGGGCCTTTGATACGGTTGGCGAGGGCGTCGCTGCAACGGGTCACGTACGGACGTCCCTTCTCGGCCGACCATTGGGTGTGTTGGATGAAGGCATCTTCTATTTCGCGAATAGAGACCGACGCCGCATCGTAGGAGCGGAGCATGTTATCGGTTCCCAATCCGAAGCGCGACATCACGAAGCTTTCGGTGGGGATGTCGGCCTGGAGGGAGCCTGAGGTGCCGATACGGATGATGTTGAGTGACGTCAGGTGCTCTTTTGGCTGGCGGGTTTCGAGGTCGATGTTGACCAGGGCGTCGAGTTCGTTGAGGACGATGTCGATGTTGTCGGGCCCGATGCCGGTGGAAAGTACCGACATCCGCTTGCCTTTATACGTACCGGTTTGGGTCTTGAACTCGCGTTTTTGGGTGGAGTATTCGATGGTATCGAAAAACTGGGTGATTTTCTCTACCCGTGCCTGGTCGCCAACGAAGATGATGTCGTGGGCGATGTGTTCGGGGCGAAGGTTCAGGTGGTAGACGGAACCGTCGGGGTTGAGTATGAGTTCGGAGTTTTGAATCATTTGGTTGAGGGTTGATAGTTGATAGTTCAGGGTTCAGGGTTGATAGTTCAGGGTTGAAAGTTGATAGTTGAGGGTTGATGGTTTATGGTTGATCGTATAAGGATCGAAGTGAGCTTAGGAGTTATTCTTCACCCAAAACCCAAAACCCAAAACTCAAAACCCCTTCTATCCTCCCACGCGTTTTACCTTAAATCCTTTTTCTTTTAAAAGCGCCATGATCTTGTCGCGGTAATCGCCCTGGAGGATGATCGCGCCGTCTTTGAAGCTACCGCCGACGGAGAGCCGGGTCTTGAGTTCTTTTGCCAGGAGTTTGAAGTCGTCGTCGCTGCCTTCATAGCCTTCGATGATGGTGGTGGGTTTTCCGTTCCGCCGCTCGTATTTGCAGATCATTGGTGCTGACTGGACGAAGAGTTCGTGCGGTGTTTCTTCGGGTTGTTCTTCCGGTAACGGCTGGTGGTCAGGGAAGAGTTTCTTGAGTTGTTCGTGTAAGTCCATACCTGAAAATGGGTGCAAACCCCAAGGGATGAAAAAATCAAAAGACACCGGTTGCCCAATGTCTTTTGACGGTCGATTAGACAATGTTATTATTTCTTGATCAGTCCAAGATCGACGAGACGCTCGTGCAGGAAGTCGCCTGCGGTGATGTCGTCGTACAATTTCGGATGGTCGGCATCGATGCAATTTTCGAGGCAGTCGAGTTTCATTTCGCTGATTGGGTGCATGAAGAACGGGATCGAGTAGCGCGAGGTGCCCCACAGTTCACGTGGTGGGTTGACTACCTGGTGGATGGTCGACTTAAGTCGGTTGTTGCTGTGGCGCGACAACATATCGCCTACGTTGATGACGAGTTCGTCAGGCTGGGCAATGGCGTCGATCCATTCGCCGTCGTGGTTCTGCACCTGGAGGCCTTTTCCCTGCGCACCCATCAGCAGGGTGATCAGGTTGATATCGCCGTGGGCTGCGGCACGCACAGCATCTTTCGGCTCTTCTGTGATAGGCGGGTAGTGGATTGGGCGGAGGATGGAGTTCCCTTCCTGCACGTACTTGTCGAAATAGGTTTCTTCGAGTCCGAGGAAGAGGGCCAGGGCGCGCAACACATAAATACCGGTTTTTTCCAGCATCTGGTAGGCGTCTTTGCCGACTTCATTAAAACGCGGAAGTTCTTTTACTTCTACATTTGCAGGATATTCATCATGGTATTTCGACCCGTCCTGCAGGTACTGCCCAAAGTGCCAGAATTCTTTAAGGTCGCCGGCGGAACGTCCTTTGGCGTGTTCTTTCCCGAACGACACGTAGCCGCGCTGGCCACCGATGCCGGGGATTTCGTACTGCGCTTTGACTTCGAGCGGAAGGGCGAAGAAATTACGGACTTCACTATAGAGTTCGTCCACGAGTTTGTCATCAAGGAAGTGTCCCTTGAGTGCTACGAATCCGATGTCTTCGTAGGCTTTGCCGATTTCATTTACAAATTTTTGTTTACGTGCCGGGTCACCCGACAGGAAATCACGTAAGTCAACACTTGGTATGTTTTGCATACAATTAGGATTGGTTACTAGCCGCATTCGACGCGGCCTTTACAAATGTAGTGAAATTAGCGAATGTGTGAATTAGCGAATTAGCGAATGGAATTAGATAATTAGAAAATGAGATAATTAGAGAATGAGTGGGCAGTTGGCAGTCGCAGTGGGCAGTAGTCAGTAGTCAGTAGTCAGTAGTTGGTAGTCAGTAGTTGGTAGTCAGTAGTTGGTAGTCGGTGGTCGGACGTTCTTTCTCACCTGCTCAGGCGCTCAGGGACTAAGGTGCTCAGGGACCAAGTGCTCATCAACCTGCGCATTTCATTCCACCACTGTTGTCATGCCGAAGCAGGAGGGATCCCATTCAGTTGGCAGTAACAGTCGCAGTCGCAGTCTCAGAAGTGGGCAGTTGGCAGTCGCAGTAGGCAGTAATACCTTCTATTCAAGAACGCAAGAACATCACCACGCCACCATTGTCATCCCGACGTAGGAGGGATCCCATCCAGTGGGCAGTAGTTGGTGGTTGGTAGATGGACGTAACTTCTTAGTGGCAGTCGCAGTAGTTGGCAGTAATTCCGTCCATGCTAGAACGCACGAACATCACCACGCCTCGTTTGTCCTACTTTACGATGCCTTTTTACGTTGGTATTCGATAACACCTTTGATTCCCAATATCCCATATTTCCGGTATCCTTCGATGACACCATATCGCTTCGTAGTGTAACCATTTGGATTGTTGGCTATATCCTCGACTGCTTTGAGAAATTTGGTGTTGCGCTTTGGTTCACTTTCAATAAGTCCATAACCATTTACTAACCCTCCGTCTACGGTATATTTTTTCCCATTAATAAACGTCAGTCTTTTTCGTCGAAACCGATTTGAATCGCATATAGTGCTTTTTACGTAAACGGCGTCATTTTCAAAGTCCAAGAGCTCCGTCCTGTTTTTGACTAATTTCATTTGGGATCCGGATAGATAGGCTAACCCAAATTTAGTGGCCTCCGACATCGTTTGGTTGAATTCAGGGAACGTGATGTAAATCGTATCCTGAACTTTACGCCAGGTACCGCTTAACGTAACACTGCCGCTCATATGCGTCCTAACGTTCTGAACGATCACGATGCTGTCGTTCACGAATGATAGTTGGTGAGCTGTTCTATTGGAGCCTGAAAACGACGTATAAAAGTCATTTATCTTCTGTGACGAAGCAATCAGGGAAAGCAGCAAGAGGAAGGGTATAAAGGTACTTCTCATGAAAACGAATTAAAAACTGACAACGGTTGGTGGATCACTGCGTTTAGACAGGAACATTTAGGTAGCATTATGGTTGGGAAGCGCCGAAGTGGGCGTTATTTACTTCACCCAGGAAGAGATTGAGAGGCAGAAAAAAGCCAGTAGGAATATAATTCTTGTCATGTTTTACTTGGTAAGGTTGTCTGACACGTTGTAACTCAGAAGGGGCGTGGTTCTTCGGACCATGCTAAGGTAAGCAGTTGTTTTGAATGGATTTATACGTATTGGTGGGAAGTCCCGCAAAGTCGGACCCGTTTGCCTGGCGGGGAAGTCGCAGTCGCAGTCACAGTTATAGCTAGTAAGTAACTGCTAACAATAATCACCCATAAAAAAACCACGCGCAAAGGCGTGGTTTCCAAACAGGGGCAAAGGGGGTTAGTCCTTTTTCTCAGGTGTGCTGCTGCCGGTGGCTGATTGGAAGAACTGTTTCAGTTCATCGACCTTTTCTGTAAAGCCGGGCGTTTTGGTGCCTGCTTTGTATTTGGCGTAATCGTAGTCGGTGAGCGCGTCCTGGTAGTTGTCGTAGTCGTGTACGATCTTGAAGTCGCTTATCATCCGCATCACGGTGGTCAGGCGGTCGAGACGGCTGTCGGCAAAAGAGCGGTCCTGGTAATCGGCCTCATACTCGGTCCAGTCAACATCGGTGGAAGCTAGTGAGGGTTGCGCGTTACGGTAATCGCGCACCTTGTTGACAAACAACTTGTGGGTTTCATTGATACTCCCGAACCGCTGCCGTTCGTCGGCGCTCAGGTTCTGTGTAACGGTCAGCATAGCGGTCTCAATGGTCGAAAGCGCCGTGTCGATCGCTGTCATTTGGGCTGCGGTTAGATGCAGCCGTCCAAGATTGGTAATGGGCATAACGATATGCGTTAAAGGTTATGTTCCAAACTTAGAACAAACACCAGGCAAAAAGAAAAAATCGGCCTACCGGATACACCCATCATCCTGCCAAATACGGACAATATGCTACCACTTAAGAAAACCGTCAGAAAAAGGCCGCCCCAGCAACGTCAAAACAGCGGCCCATAAGCCTAAAAACGTATCGAAACACGCTCCAACACGTGGTCAGACACGGTGCCACACGTAGTCAGATACGGTACAACACGTGGTTAGACACGGTACGATACGTGGTCAGATACGGTACGATACGTGGTCGAATACGTTAGGTAACGTGGTTAGACACGGTATGATACGTAGTTAGATACGTCAGGTAACGTGGTCAGACACGGTACGACACGTGATCAGATACGGTACGATACGTAGTTAGATACGGTACAACACGTGGTCAGACACGGTACGACACGTGGTCGGATACGGTTGGCAACGTGGTCAGACACGGTAGGGGTAAGAAGTAGTCAGTAGTCAGTAGTCAGTAGTCAGTAGTCGGTGGTCAGTAGTCGGTGGTCGGTGGTCGGTGGTTGGTGGTTGGATGTTCCTTCTCAATTCCTCAGTTCCTCAATTCCTCAGTTCCTCAGTTGCTCAGTTGCTCAGTTGCTCAGTTACTCAGTTGCTCAGTTGCTCAGTTGCTCAGTTACTCCGTTACTCAGTTCCTCAGTTCCTCAGTTCCTCAGTTCCTAAGTTCCTCAGTTCCTCAGTTCCTAAGTTCCTAAGTTCCTCAGTTCCTCAATTCCTCAGTTACTCAGTTACTCAGTTACTCAGTTCCTCAGTTCCTCAGTTACTCAGTTCCTCAATACAACGGTAAGCAATGTTACTATTTCCCTCCCTTAATGAACAAAAAAGGTCCCTCGCTGCGCTCGGGATGACGCGGCGCCTTGGCCAGCACTTGGATTTCTCGGCTGCGCTCGAAATCGGAGCTAAAAACGATAGGGAGGGTGCTGGCGGTTTGTCATCCCTCCACTGGTATTTCGAGCGGAGTCGAGAAATCCACTTCTTCGTAAAACACGCCGTCATCCCGAGCGCAGCGAGGGACCTTTTGCGGCGCAGTAGTCAGTAGTTAGTAGTTGGTGGTTGGTGGTTGGTGGTTGGACGTTCTTACTCAGTTACTCAATTGCTCGGGTGCTAAGCGGCCTCTCGCTCAGGGACTTCTCGCACAGTCGGAAACGTACGATATACTCCCTATTTTTTTCTAGTGTAATAAAGCTGTACCAGTCCTGAATCAAAAGCTTTTACTTCTCTGAATTGAAGTAGTTTTTCAGGTCGTCCATCCTTAAAAAGCTTGGTTCCCTGACCAAGCAAAATGGGAATAACTGAAATCGTTAGCTCGTCGATCAAATCGTGGTGCAACAGTTCATTTACGAGTTCCGCACCACCGTCACAGTAGATGTTTTTTCCTTTCCCGCGCTTCAATTGCCCGGCCAGCTCGGCGATGTTTCCGGTGTAAAAAAAGGTTCTCTCTGTTTGTTCCCTTTCGGTTCTTGTGATGACGTATACATCTCGCTTTCCGTTATCATAATGAGAGGGACCGATTTCTTTACAGACATAATCATAGGTTCTTCGTCCTACCAGTATGGTATCAATCGACTCAATAAAGTCGGCATAACCATAGTCTTCCCCTTGTTTTTCCACAAGTTTCAAAAAACGTAGGTCGTCGTTTGGTTTTGCGATGTAGCCGTCCAGACTACATGCAATGAAAAGCGTTATGTTTCGCATCTGCTTGTATTTTTTACAAAATTACGCTTCCGCGATTCGTAGCACTTTGTAAAAATGCGACAAATTAAAGCAGTGATGGCGGAAAGCCTGTGTATCGCTTTATGTCATTAGTGAGATGCGCATGGTCGTAATAACCACATTCAAATGCGATATCCAACAGACTCCTGTTCTGACTTGATTTCGTAATTGCGCCCAAAGCACTTTGGAAACGGACAATATTGGTATATTCTTTGGGAGTGAGGCCGATCAATCTTTTGAAATCGCGCTCGAGTTTCCTTACGGTTGTGCCGTTTCGTTTTGAAAGTTCGTGAATACTGATTTGTCCGTTTGTCGACTGCACATCCCTGAGGACCGCTTCCAGCGGATTGGTTTTCGTTCTGATTCGTCCGGAGAAGAAACGGTCAAAGTAACCGAAAGGATTTTCAATTATCTTATCGACATTAAATGAATCCGATTTTTCAAACTCTACGGTATCATTGGTCAGATGATAGAGTGATGTATACCTGTAGAAGTTTGAGAAAGTGCCCGGTTTAAGACACACGCCTGCCAGATGGGTATCGTTATCAATGAAGCTGTCTTTAAATGAAGTCATTGCTCCTACTACGTACGTTTTTCCAAACTCCAGTTTAGTCAACCCATTGTCAGTTAAACATGTACCCCCTAAATTCACAAAAATTCCGGCACAGCCGTCTGCAAAAACCCGTTCCCATTGTCTTTCCACTTCGTTTCCTTTCAATTGCCAATAGAAATGAATGTAGGTGTCGAGGTCTTTGTACGGTTTTGCTTTTCTGTACTTCATTCGTTTCTCCTCTATCGTTCGTTACCAGTGAAGATAGTAAAAAAAGACGAAAGACTTGGTGGGGAGTAGTGGTCAGTAGTCGGTAGTCAGTAGTCGGTAGTCAGTAGTCAGTAGCTGGTGATCAGTAGTTGGTGGTTGGTGGTTGGACGTTCTTTCTCGGTATAGCGGTAAACGAGGTTACGATGCCCCTTGCTCAATGAATGAAAAAGGTCCCTCGCTACGCTCGGGATGACGGCGACATTGGTAATCACTTGGATTTCTCGGCTTTGCTCGAAATCGGAGCTAAAAACTATAGGGAGGGTGCTGGCGGTTTGTCATCCCCTCCACTGGTATTTCGAGCGCAGCCGAGAAATCCACTTCTTCGTGACACACACCGTCATCCCGAGCGCAGCGAGGGACCTTTGGAGTCCCAGTCCCAGTCGCGGTCACGGGCAGTAGGTCAGTAGTCGGTGGTTGGTGGTTGGTGGTTGGTGGTTGGATGTTCCTTCTCAATTCCTCAGTTCCTCAATTCCTCAGTTCCTCAGTTACTCCGTTACTCAGTTCCTCAATTCCTCAATTCCTCAGTTCCTCAGTTCCTCAGTTACTCCGTTCCTCCGTTCCTCAGTTACTCCGTTCCTCAGTTCCTCAGTTCCTCAGTTCCTCAATTCCTCAGTTCCTCAGTTCCTCAGTTCCTCAGTTCCTCAGTTCCTCAGTTCCTCAGTTACTCCGTTACTCAGTTCCTCAATTCCTCAATTCCTCCGTTCCTCAGTTCCTCAGTTCCTCAGTCCCCCCATTATCTCATTTTCTCATTTTCTAATTATCTAATTGCCTACCTTTGCCAGCGCTTACAATAACGTTATAGTTACCATGAATTTCGACCGCCGCCAGCTTACCGACGAACAACTTTTACTCCTTTACCGTAACCTCCTGAAACCGCGCCTCATCGAAGAGAAAATGCTGGTGCTGATCCGTCAGGGAAAGGTCTCGAAGTGGTTTTCGGGGATAGGGCAGGAGGCGATTTCCGTGGGGCTCACCACCGCACTCGACAAAGATGAATACATCCTGCCGATGCACCGTAACCTCGGCGTATTCACTACCCGCGAAATCCCGCTTTACCGGTTGTTTTCACAATGGCAGGGGAAAGCGAATGGCTTTACAAAAGGACGCGACCGCTCGTTCCACTTTGGCACACAGGAATATAAAATCATCGGGATGATCTCACACCTCGGTCCGCAATTGGGTGTGGCCGACGGTATTGCGCTGGCCGACCGACTGAAAGGGAACGGCAAGGTAACGGCGGTGTTTACCGGTGAGGGTGCCACCAGCGAAGGCGATTTCCATGAGGCACTCAACATTGCGGCCGTGTGGGACCTGCCGGTGCTTTTTATCATTGAGAACAATGGGTACGGACTTTCGACTCCGACCAACGAACAATACCGCTGCGAGAACCTGGCCGATAAAGGCAAGGGATATGGGATGGAAAGCCATATCCTCGACGGCAACAACATCCTCGATGTCTATACGGCGATTGCCGACCTGAAGGCGTCGATGGCTGACAACCCGCGTCCGGTGTTACTGGAATTCAAAACGTTCCGGATGCGCGGACACGAAGAGGCGTCGGGTACCAAATACGTGCCACAGGAACTCATGGACCTCTGGGCGGAAAAAGACCCTGTCGTCAACTACCAGCGCTTTCTGATGGAAACCGGAGTGCTGTCGGAAGCGGCCGATACCGAAATCCGGGCGGCACTCAAGGCGGAAATCGACGAGCATTGGGCCCGCGTGCAGACGGAACCGGAAATCGAAGCGACGTATGAAGAGGAACTGGGCGACGTGTATGCGCCGTTCCGCTATAACGAAGTGATGGCTTTCGGCAACAAAAAGAACATCCGCCTGATCGATGCGATTTCGGAAGGATTGAAGCAATCAATGGAGCGCCACCCGAACCTGGTGATCATGGGGCAGGATATCGCGGAATACGGCGGTGCCTTCAAAGTGACGGAAGGTTTTGTGGCGGCGTTCGGAAAGGAGCGTGTGCGCAATACGCCGATCTGTGAAAGCGCCGTGGTTTCGGCCGGCATGGGACTCTCGATCAACGGACACAAAGCCGTGGTGGAAATGCAGTTCGCCGATTTCGTCTCGACAGGCTTTAACCCCATCGTGAACTACCTCGCGAAGGTGCACTACCGCTGGCAGGAAAAGGCCGACGTGGTGGTGCGTATGCCGTGTGGCGGCGGCACACAGGCCGGACCGTTCCACTCGCAGACGAACGAGGCGTGGTTTACGAAAACACCCGGACTGAAGGTTGTGTACCCGGCATTTCCGTATGACGCCAAGGGATTGCTGAACACAGCGATTAACGACCCGAACCCCGTCATGTTCTTTGAACACAAACTCTTATACAGAAGCATTTACGAGGACGTGCCGGAAGATTATTACACCCTGCCGTTCGGACAGGCGTCGTTGCTGAAGGAAGGTACCGATATCTCGATCATTACCTTCGGGGCGGGCGTACATTGGGCACTAGAGACGCTGGCGAACCACCCAAATATCTCGGCCGACCTGCTCGACCTGCGTACGCTACAACCACTTGATACCGAGGCGATCTTTGCATCGGTGCGCAAGACTGGGAAAGCCATCATACTGCAGGAAGATTCGTTGTTTGGAGGCGTAGCAAGCGACATCGCTGCGATGATTACTGAGGAATGTTTTGAATATCTCGACGGTCCGGTGCGCCGTGTGGCGAGCCTCGACAGCCCGATTCCATTTACGAAAGCGCTCGAAGACCAATACCTGCCGAAAGGACGTTTTGAGAAAGAGTTGATGGACTTGCTGGCGTATTAAACCCATACGATGCGAAGCGAAACCGCCCAGAACGAAACACTTGCTACCCGCGTCGCCATCGGGCTGTTGCTGTTTTTGGCGCTACGGCTGGGTTTGATCGTGTATGAATACCTGCACGCGCAATCGTCTTTATCGAATCCGCTGCTACCTGACTCGCTGAAAGAGTTGCTGACCAATCGGTTTGTGGTGCGCACTACCTTGTTGTCGCTGGGTATCCTTTTTACAGGTGGGTTCCTCTTGATCCGCAGACCGCGCTATGCCGTGGTAGCCGCCGCAATCGCGGTGTTATTGGTGCCGTTGTTTGACTACGGATGGCACCTGGCGCTACAATACACCTAGCCGAGTTGGTGGATGTAATCAACCAGATGTTCATTCCTGACGACTGTTTCCACCCATCCGGCTTCGATAGCGAGGCGCGGCATTAATGGGACATCTGCCGTTTCCGGATCCTGCGCCACGGTATGACCACCGGCCTTTCGGATGGCTTCCAATCCTTTCGATCCATCGGCGTTTGCGCCAGATAAGAGCAAGCCTACCACCGTCGCGCCATACGCATCGGCGGCCGATTCGAAACTCACATCGATGCTGGGTCGGCTGAAATGGATCCGTTCGGAATCATCCAGCGACAGCAGCCCATTCTTCTCAAATAATAAATGATAATCGGCAGGGGCGAGGTATACGTGTCCGGGTAACAACCGGGTTTTGTCTTCCACTTCACCCACGGGCAGCGCCGACTTGGTTTCCATCAGTTCCTCCAGGGCCAGGTCTTCTGAATTGCGCCGGTGCAGCACGATGACGATTGGGAAGGAAACGGTCTCGAGTTTGGGCACGATCTGCAATAACATGTCAAGACTTCCCGCCGAACCGCCGATCACCAAAAGGCGACACGGATGCGTTACTGTAGTTTCTTCCATATCTTTTCCTTCTGGAATTGTTCGTAGCGGGGTTTCAGCGGCGAGAATTTGATGGTTTCCTTACTGCCCAGGGCGAGATAACCCAAACGTGACAGGCTTTCGTCAAAGAGTGTGAGCGCCCGGTCTTGTAAGTCCTTATCGAAATAAATCAGCACGTTCCGGCATAAAATGAGGTCAAATTCATTGAACGAACCGTCCGATACCAGGTTGTGTTGGGAAAATACCATCCGGGTGGAGAGGCTTTCCTGGAACTTCGCGAGTCCGTAGTTGGCCGTGTAATAATCGGAGAAGTCGGACACACCTCCCGCCAAACGGTAGTTTTCGGAATACTGCACCATCGTCCGCAGCGGGAAGACCCCTTCGCGGGCAATTTCCAGCACATGGGCGTTTAGGTCGGTTGCATACAACAGCGTTTTATCCAACAGCCCCAGCTCGTGCAGCACGATGGCCATCGAGTAGACCTCTTCACCTGTGGAACAGCCCGCATGCCAGATGCGCAAAAAGGGCTTGGCACCGAGGGTGGGAAGGATGTGCTGCCGCAGCAACCGGTAAAACCCCGGATCGCGGAACATTTCGGTGACGTTGACCGTTACTTCTTCTACGAGGCGGGCAAGGTATACTTCATCCTGCCTGACGCGCGACAGCAGGTCGTGAAACGAGCGATGGCCGTCTAACAGGAAAACGCGTTCTACCCGGCGTTTGAGCGACGCCCGGGAATAGCCGCTAAAGTCATAGCCGTGGTAGTTGGCCACTTCCTGTATCAGCAACTCAAGTTCGCGGTCGTCTATCATGGCAATAGTGGTTTAGCAGTTGCATCAAGCGATCGACGTCGATGGGTTTCGACAAATAGTCGTCGGCGCCTACGGCGAGGCATTTCTCGCGGTCGCCCACCATTGCCTGGGCGGTAACCGAAATGATGGGCTTTTTTTCACAGCCCGGTAGGCTGCGGATGAGGGGAATGGCTTCGTATCCGTCCATCTCGGGCATCATCATATCCATCAGGATCACATCAATCGGATGGTTGCCTGAAAGGAATTCAATCGCTTCTTTCGCTCCCGAACAGGATTGACACGAAAATCCCCTGGATTTCAAAACGGCCGAAAGAGCGAAAATGTTCCGGCTGTCGTCGTCAATGATAAGAATCTGATGCGCCACGCACGCTATTTTTTGTCATACAGCCATACCCGTAGCAACGAGAGCAATTGATCGACGTCGACCGGTTTCGTAATGTAGTCGGACGCGCCGGCACGGATGCACTTCTCGCGGTCGCCCATCATGGCCTTCGCAGTGACGGCGATGATCGGGAGTTGTTTGTATCGTTTGATTTTTCGGATTTCCTGTGCCGCTTCATACCCATCCATATTGGGCATCATCATGTCAAGCAGCACGATGTCGGTTTCAGGATGTTCTTCTAGCGCCTCCAACGCTTCTTTGCCGTCAATGGCGGTTATCACCTTCATTTTAAGCGTCTCGAGCGATTTGGTGAGGGAGTAGATGTTGCGTACATCGTCGTCGACCACCAATACGGTTTTTTTCCGCTGAGCACGTTCTGGAGGAGTCCGAAACGGGCGTTGTCGCGACGTCCTTCTTTTTTCTCTTCTACGAGATGGAGGAAGAGGGATACTTCGTCGAGCATCCGTTGGTAGGAGTGGGCGGTTTTCACCACGATCGAATCGGCGTAACGACGGATCTTGACTTCCTCGGCCATCGACAGGCTCTTTCCGGTGAAAACGATGACCGGTACGCTTTCCAGGTCTTTGTTTTTCTTGACGTTCTCGAGCACTTCGTAGGAATTTGGGTCGGGAATGCCCATGTCGAGTATGACACAATCGACGGTGTCGTTGGTCAGGGTCTGTATGCTTTCGTCTATGTCGCTCTTGATCTCCGATTTGATGCTGTGGGCTTCGAGGAAATAGGCTAGGGCTTTCGCATGTTTGGGGTTGTCTTCGACGATGAGTACCTTTTGTGATTCCCGGCTGACAATGTGTTCGATACGCCGAAACACCTCAGGTATCTGTTCCATTGCGGTGGGCTTGTCGACGAAGTGGGCGGCGCCTTTCAGCAGGCTTTCATGCCGCACGTTATGGGACGAAATGACGTGCACGGGAATGTGCTTCGTCTGTGGGTTTTGTTTGAGGTCTTCCATTACTTCCCAACCATTTCGCACGGGCAGTTGCAGGTCGAGCAGGATACCAACCGGTCGGTGGGCGAGCGCCAGCGGAATGGCATGGTCGCCGCGGACGGTCGTCACACATTTGTAGCCGCGTTGGTGGGCGTATTCCATGAGGGTACGGGCGAAAATCACATCGTCTTCTACGATCAGGATGACCTTGTCGTCGGGCTGCAGGTCGTTTCGGTCGTCGTCGATATCCTCCGGAATTCTGTTTTCCAAATACGACTGGGTAGCCATCGGGGTCTCTTCTACCTGCAATTCCTCCACAGGCAGGAGGTTTTCGTTTCCGGTGGTTCCCGTAATCGGTAGGCGCAATGAAAATGTGCTTCCTTCGCCGGGTTTACTGCTTACGGAGAGCCCTCCTTTCAACAGGCGGGCGAGTTCGCGGCTGATGGACAGGCCAAGTCCGGTGCCGCCGTATTTTCTTTTCGTCGAACCGTCGGCCTGCTGGAAGGCGTCGAATATGAGCGGTTGCTTTTCCTTGGGAATGCCGATTCCGGTGTCGACGACGGAGAAACAAACAAACTTCGGATTCTTTGGATGTTGGCAGATTTGCAGTGTAACGGATCCTTCCGACGTGAACTTGATCGCATTCGAAATCAGGTTGTTCAGTATCTGTTCGATGCGCATGCGATCGGTTCGGATGACGACGGGCGCATCGGGCTCGATCTCAATATGGAACTCGATGCCTTTGTGTCGCGCCACTTCGCTGAAAAGTCCGTGTAGGCTGTCGGTGATTTCGGAAATGGCGACATCCTGCAATTCCACTTCCATCTTCCCGGCTTCGATTTTCGACAGGTCGAGTATTTCGTCGATGAGCGCCAACAGTCCGCTGCCGGAACTTTGGATCACGCGTGCGAATTCTGTTTGTTCGGGTGACAGGTTGCCTTCGTTGTTTTCGGAGAGGAGACGGCTCAACAGTAAAATCGAATTCAACGGTGTGCGAAGTTCGTGCGACATATTGGCAAGGAACTCGGATTTGTAACGGGTGCTCAACTCCAATTCCTCGCTTTTCTTCTGGATCTCGACGTTGCGTTCTTCCAACAATACGCTGCGTTCGGAGAGTTCTTCGTTGGTTTGCTGCAGTTCTTCCTGTTGTACTTTCAGTTCCTCTTCGGATGCCTGTAACTTTTCGGTCTGGGCTTCGAGTTCGGCGTTGATGCTCTCGAGTTCGCTGTGCTGCGCCTTAAGTTCCTCGGCTTGTGATTGGGTTTCTTCCAACAGTTCCTGTAACTGGCGGCGGTTTTGTGACGCCCTGAGTGCGGTTGCTATGGTGCCTGCCACGAGGTTCAGGAACTCCAGGTGCTGGGGCGGGTAGGGTCGGGTAGCGGCCAATTCGAGCACGCCTTCTACCGCGGCTTCGATCAGCGGAAGGGCCACGACATGCGCCGGCCGGATTTCGCCCATCGCAAAATGGATGTGGAGGTCGGCGTCGTCAGGGGCTTTGATTTCGAGCATCTTTTGGCTGGCAACGGCTTCTCCGGCCAGTCCTTCGCCCAATTCGATTATTTCTGCCGTGCGATCGGCCTGGTAGCTGTATCCGGCGGTCCGGCGCAGCCTACCATTTTCGAATACGTAGAGGAGTCCGGCCTGGCTGTCGGTGTATTCGGCCATAAACGCCACTACATCCCGCGCCAACTCCGCGGTTGTTTTGTCGCCGAGCATGACTTTGCCCAACAACGACTGGCCGGTTTGCAGCCATTCGTTCTTTGAGAGCGTCTGGAACGACTGGTCAAGTGACGATGCCATGTTGTTGAGTGCGCCGCCCAGCGTTCCGAGAGCGTCTTTTTGGTGTTCGTCTACGCGGATGCCATAATTACCGGTTGCGATCTGCGCCGCCATGCCGCTGATCAGTTGGATGCGGTCGGCCGTTTCGCGGTCTTTTTCGGCTAATTGCTGGTAGAGCAACGCCCGTTCGTTGTAATCGTTCAGGATGCGGGAGAAGAAAAGTCCGGATATGATCAATGCGATGATTGCCGCGACCACAATCAACATGACACTGTATACCGCATATTCCTCCGATTTGGCCGACCGGATCTTGAGCAACCGCTGTTCTTCGTTTTCGAGGGTTTGCATGGTGGCGCGGACGCGTGCCATCAATTCTGTACCGTTTTTGAGGTCAAACGTGGCGGTTTGTTTGCCGTTGCGGCGTTCGTCGATGCGGAGTTTGAGATAGGAAAAGAACTCGGTCCGTAACGGCCGTAATTTCCGCAGCACTACCTGTTGGTGCGGGTTGTCAAGGGTCAGTTCTTCTACCTTACCTATGAACTGGTCGGTTCGGGCGGAAGCTGTTTGGTAGTCGGTGAGTAGGGAGGCACGACCGGTGATAAGAAAGCCCCGCATGGCGGTCTGGGCGTCGAGCATGACGGCTTCGGCCTGTTTGATGTTGTAGATGACTTCCTGGGTGTGACCGACCATGCGGTTCGTTTCGAGCAGCTTCCGTATACTGAGGTAGGACGCGACCGAACTGACGATCAAAATCAGCAGGGATACCGCAAAACTAATCAGCAGGTTACGTTTGAACGTTGTCTTCATGTTTAGACCGGTAACAGGATGATGAATGTGGCGCCTTCTCCCACACGACTGCGTGCCGTGATCAAACCGTTGTGTTTCTCGATGATCTTTTTGGCGATAGCGAGTCCGATGCCGGTTCCTTCATAGTCGCGTCGGTCGTGCAGGCTCTGGAAGATGACGAATATTTTTTCGAGGTACACTTCGTCGAAGCCAATGCCGTTGTCGGCCACGGTAATCCGGCAGAACGCCCCTTCGGGATCGGCCACAGCGTCGAAGTCTTTGGTGGCGACCCGTTCGCCCGAAATGGTAATGCGGGGCTGCCTGTCGGGTTGGGAGAATTTGAGGGCGTTCTCGATCAGGTTCTGGAACAATTGCCGGAGCTGGCTCGTAACCGCCGTGATGACCGGTAAGGGTTTTACGTCTACGGTGGCACCTTTCGCTTCGATCAGGTGGTCAAAATCGGCAATGACCTCACGCAGGACTTCATTTAAATCGGTTTTCTCAGTGGCGACCTTTGACGATAGCCGCGAATAGTCGAGGAGATCGTTGATGAGGCTCGACATCCGTTCCGCGGCGGTCACGGTGCGGTCAGCATAGTCGATGGCTTTTTCGTCGGGTGACAGGTATTTCTCGCGCATCATCTTGACGAGCATCGAAATCTTGCGCAGCGGTTCTTTCAGGTCGTGCGAGACGACCCAGGAGAATTGTTGGAGTTCGTGGTTGCGGAGTTCCAATTCCTCGTTTTTGGCACGCAGTTCGCGGGTGCGTTCGGCCACCTTCGATTCGAGTCCTTCGTTGGCAATCTGCTGCTCATGCTGCGCCTGTTTTCGTATTTCGATTTCTTTGGAAAGCAGGTCGCGGATGGCTTCCAGTTCCTTTTTTTGTTCGTATAACTTCTGGAAGGTCTTGACCTTTAAGATCAACAATTCCGGGTCGACCGGTTTTGTGATGTAATCCACACCGCCGCTTTCGTATCCTTTGGAAATAAACCGCTTCTGTTTATTGACCGCCGACAGGAATATGACCGGGATGTCTTTGGTGCGGTTGCTGCCCGCCAGCGTCTCGGCGACTTCAAAACCATCAATGCCGGGCATTTGCACGTCGAGGATGATTAAGGAATAGTCGGTCTTGAGGATTTTACGCAAGGCTTCTTCTCCAGACTCGGCTGCGTCTGAGGGCAATCCGTGTAAGTCGAGTATCTTCTGGAGGGGAAGGATATTCTCCCGCTTGTCATCTACGACGAGGATCATAGCAGGAGCGGGGTTTGGGGGTTTTCAATCACTTTTTGTAGGTCAATTTTGAGGGCGCTTCTCTCAAATTTACGATTAACTTACAAAATGCGAAAATAATAAAGCTAAAAAATACATAAATAGACAAAAAGCGAAAATACGCTGTCTACTAGTCGGCAATTATCGAAGGACGTGTATCGTGGCACACCCTCTATTGAAGCCGCGGCAGGCCCAGACAGTAAAAATCCTTGTTATCGCGTGTGGGCTATTCGTCACACCGTAGATAGACTGCAAGACATACTGTATTTACCATCAGAAATTTAGCTCAATCGACACAACTACCAAATTGAAATAGATTTCAGCGTGAATCTTTAAGAAAAAGAGGATATGCGACCGAGCCTTCGTTTTCTGACACGACCTTTTGAGTTTCTATTTCCGTTGTGCCAGGCCAGTGCCTACCAGAGATCCATGAGGACGGTATTTTCGACACGACCGCATGCGGAAGTGTGCTCGAGACTAAACGCACAGGCTGTTCGAAATTATGCCCGGCTTCCGATCTATTCCCTTTTTATACCGATGTTTATTCTTGCCGCGCTATTTCTGTATCTCAATTGGCGCGATGCGTTGAACGCAGACCGTTATATAGGCATTCAGAAAGTCTGGTTTTATGAACTGAATACGGATTTCTCATGGTTGCCGGGTGTTCAATACAACCTCACCCAATTCGGGGATGCGTTTGTTTTTCTCTCTTTTCTCACGCTTTTGTTTGTGTATGCGCCCCGAATTTGGGAATCCCTTATATCCGCATTGTTACTTTCGTTTGTACTTACGTGCCCGTTAAAGAGCCTGGTTTCCGTTCCACGGCCTGCCGCAGTGTTCGACCATGGAAGCTTCGTTATCGTCGGAAAAGCGTTGCGCGGGCACAACAGCTTACCTTCGGGTCATTCCATTACGGTCTTCACGGTACTTACGGTTTTGATATTCGCACTGGCTCCTGAAAGAAAATCGCTAAAGATTATATGGTATTGCCTTACCATTTTCGTTGGGGTGATTGTGGCATTTACGAGGGTAACAATCGGAGCACATTACCCCCTTGACGTCATAATTGGCGGTGTAATAGGTTATATCCTAGGGATTTTAGGCATCTTTGCAAGCCGACGTTTTCGCATTTGGGGGTGGATTAATAATGTCATGTGCTACCCTTTCCTGGTGCTTTTGATTTTAGGGTGTTGCGTTGTATTCGCTACCAAGATTATCCAGGAGAACCTTTTTGTCTACTATCTTGCAATGGCCAGTCTTCTTGTTTCACTAAAGAAAATAAGTAATGTCTATCTTAAAAAAGGAGATTAAGTTAACGCACTTCGTACTCGTAATGAGTACGTTAAACTTTGTACTCTTTCACTTTCCCTTTTTCCGTTTTGTGTTCAACAGCGTCGACTACACGAGTTTCAACGGTATTTTACTGGTTATCAGTTTGCTGGTCCTGATGGTAGTGCTGAACGCATTTGTCTTTTATCTTATCTTTTACCTGTCGGTTGTGTTCGGCCGGGTCCTATTGACACTATTCTTTGTTGTAAACGCCCTTGCGGTCTATTTCGTCGTTACCTATGGCGTCATTATAGACGAAACCATGATCGGCAATGTGCTTAATACCAGTTATGATGAGTCGAGCAGTTTCCTTTCGTTTCGGCTGGTACTTTACATCGTTCTGCTCGGTATACTGCCCAGCGTGTATATTTTCCGGGTTAAAATAGTCAAAGGGGCTCTAAAACCTTTTTTGCTCATTTCCTCGCTGACCCTACTGTTCATTGCGTTATTGGTATTCGTCAATGCGAGCAATTGGCTTTGGATCGATAAGAATTCAAAACGATTGGGAGGTCTCGCCATGCCGTGGTCCTACACGGTAAATCTCCAGTTATTCTACATTCACAAGAGCCAGAAAAACGAGAAAGAGATTTTGTTACCGGATGCACGAATACGGGATACCGAAAAATCGGTGGTCGTGCTTGTCATCGGCGAATCGGCGAGAAGCCAGAATTTTTCGCTTTACGGTTACCCCAGGAACACCAATCCTTTGCTTTCAAAAGAGCCGGGGGTCCATCATTTCAATGCGACATCATGCGCCACATACACCACTGCCGGGGTCAAATGCATACTGGAACACACTGACTCCGGAAAGTTATACGAAATCTTACCCAATTACCTCTATCGCAATGACGTGGAAGTCGTGTGGCGCACGTCTAACTGGGGAGAGCCCCCGGTGCATATCAAAAACTATCAGAAAAGCGAAGACTTACGATCGGGCTGTACCGATGATGGGTGCCATCATGATGAAGTGCTTCTGAAGGGCCTGAAACAACTGATTTTGTCCAGTAAGAAGAATAAAATTTTGATCGTTTTGCACACCAGTATCAGCCACGGTCCGACCTACAATAAGAAGTACCCGTCGCGATTTGAGGTTTTCAAACCCGTATGTTCCAGTGTGGAATTAGGGAATTGTTCGAATCAGTCGCTGATAAATGCCTATGACAATACCATTGTCTATACCGATTATGTTTTGCACCAGGCCATCGAAGATTTAAAGCAACTCAAAGCGTATAAGAGTGCCCTGATCTTCGTTTCCGATCACGGGGAGTCTTTGGGAGAGAAAAACCTATATATGCACGGACTGCCGATGAGTATTGCCCCTAAAGAGCAGTATGAGATTCCGTTTATAGTTTGGACGTCACCCGGTTCTGACAAAGTGAAGTCTTTTGAAACGGTAAACCAAAACTATGTATTCCACAGTGTATTGCATTTTTTGAATATTGAAAGTCCCGTGTACGAAGAAGATCTGAATATCTTTGAATAAGGGTGTTTCATACGATTTTTGACCACAAAAAAGGGGCTGTCTTACAACAGCCCCCTTCACACATGGCGGCACCTACCCATTATAATACCGCCACGGCTAACTGTGAGGGGTGAACGGTAGTGTTTCCCTTGTGAGATTTTGATTGGCGGGTCCGTTGACGACCTGGCCGTGTCCGTCGAAACGCGACCCATGGCACGGGCAGTCGAAGGTTTTCTCATCGGCGTTCCAGTGCACGATGCAGCCCAGATGCGGGCAAACCGCGCTGAACGCATGCACTTCGCCCGTTTCATCGCGAAAAACGGCCTTCTTTTGCAAACCGTCCGAAATAATGCTTCCTTCACCGGGCGCGAGGGCAGTCGGTGCCGTGCCGTCCATAGGGCGGATCCAGTCGGCGTATTGCATCGCCATATTACCGGTCTCCTTCAGGAAGGTGCCTGCGGCGGAAAGCGTAATCCGGCAGGGGTCGTATAGTTCGGTGTAGGGATTCTCCCGTCCCATGATGAGGTCGGTAATCAATAAGGCACCGATGGTCGTATGGGTCATCCCGTTTCCTGAATCGCCACTGATAACGTATATCGTATCATCGCACGGATTTCGTCCCATAAAGCCCAGCCCGTCGATGGGTTCCAACACCTGTCCCGACCAATGCGCCACACGGTTCCCCATCAGCGGGAAGTGCTGTCGCGCCCAGGTTTCGAGACGATCGTAGCGGGCCGTTTCGCTAATGCCTTCGGCGTCGGCCTGGCCTGTTTTGTGGTCTTCGCCGCCCACGATCAATACATCATGCGTATCGTCATACGATTCAAGCCTGACGTAATGGTAGGGTTCTGACGACCACCGGCTTCGCACGTCGCCCGTATCCCACCAAAGGGCATAAGGCAGGCTGTCTTTTGGCACGAGGAAAGAGGCCACATAGGTTCTATAAGGATGCTGTTTGGTATGCAGGGAGAACAAGTCGTTGATCGGACTGTTGGTTGCCACCACAATAGCGGATGCATTGACGGTATGTCCGTTGGCGACTACATGGTCTTTGTGGACCTCGTCTACGTGGGTGCCCGTATAAATACGTCCGCCTTTGGCCAATATCGCCTGGCAAAGGCCGTTCAGGTATTTCAATATATGGAATTGCGCCTGTCGCGGAAAGCGTATTGCAGATCCCACACCGCGAATTCCAGGTGGTTGGATACGTTCAACGTCGAGTCCGGCTTTTTCAGCCGCGGCAAACTCCCTCTCAAGGTGTTCGGGTTTGTCAGACGGGTGGAGGAAAAGATAACCATCGACCGTACGGAATTCGCAGGAAATGTGTTCGCGGGCGACGGTGTCGGCTATCCAGGCAATGGCGTCGGAGTGGCTTTGTGCGGCCAACCGCGTTTTCTCTTCGCCAAACACGTCTTCGAGGTAATAATAGCGGTCGTCAAGGGCATTGGTGATATGGGCGGTCGTACGTCCGGACTCGCCGCTGGCGATGTAGCCATCTTCGAGCACCGCCACGCGCTTGCCTTCTTTTGCCAGGCAATACGCGGTTGTCAGTCCGGCTATTCCCGCGCCGACGATTACGACGTCTACTTCACAACCCTTTTGAAGGGAATCGAATACGAGTGACGGCTCGGTTTGCATCCAAATCGACGGATGTTGGCCGGAAGTCGTGTCGGGCATAGCGCTTTGAAACATGGGTTGTGGTTTGTTTTTCCAAAATTGCGATAATGCGGGCCCGGCCTTGTTATATCCTCCTTAGAAACCTTTATATCATTCGGGGTTTTGTCTGGCAATGGGCGAGCGACGTTTGCCAGTTCGTTGATTTTTTGTACCTTACATCAAAACAACGGTCATGAAACTCTCCAACATCCTCCTCACCATCCTCGCGGGCTCTGCCGTGATCCTTCTTGCGCACCAAATACGACGCAGACAGGATGGGGTGCCGGATGATCTGGATGAAGACGACCTCTATCGGGATTATGAGGATATGCAGTCGATGTATCCGCAACATCCCATTTTCAAACACGAAGACCGTGACCATCCGTTGTTTGTGTAGTCTGTAACACACTACAAGGACGTTTTCTGTCGGTGAAGTAACAACAGGATGTCTGTGAAACTATGGGAGAAATCCGTACTTTTGCGACGAACTAAAAACAAGGTACGACTGTCATGGTAAAAGATCTGTTCGAAAGGATTCAGCATAATAAAGGCCCGCTCGGAAAGTGGGCGTCACAGGCCGAAGGTTATTACGTTTTCCCGAAGCTCGAAGGCGAGTTGGGACCCCGTATGATGTTTCACGGGCGTGAAATCCTTAACTGGAGTATCAACGATTATCTCGGACTCGCGAACCACCCGGAGGTACGTAAGACCGACGCGGAAGCAGCCCTGCAATACGGCGCTGCCTATCCGATGGGTGCCCGGATGATGAGTGGCCACACCACGCTGCACGAGCAGTTGCAGAACGAACTGGCGGAATTCGTGCAGAAAGAAGCCGCTTACCTTTTGAATTTCGGTTACCAGGGCATGGTGTCGATCATCGACGCATTGGTGACCAAGAATGATGTCATCGTATATGATGTCGATTCGCATGCCTGTATCATCGATGGGGTCCGCCTCCACATGGGGAAACGGTTTACCTACAAGCATAACGATGTTGAAAGCATCGAAAAGAACCTGCAACGCGCTACGAAAATGGCGGAGGAGAACGGCGGGGGCATCCTGCTGATCACCGAGGGTGTATTCGGTATGCGTGGCCAGCAAGGCAAATTGCGGGAGATCGTCGAGATGAAGAAGAAATACAACTTCCGTCTTTTGGTCGACGACGCGCACGGGTTCGGCACGTTGGGTAAAACCGGCGCCGGGGCAGGCGAGGAGCAGGGTTGCCAGGATGGTATCGACGTGTATTTCTCGACCTTTGCCAAATCAATGGCGAGTATCGGGGCATTTGTAGCCGCTGACAAAGACATTATCGATTATTTGAAATACAACCTGCGTTCACAGATGTTCGCGAAGTCGCTTCCGATGATTTTCACGGTCGGCGCGCTGAAACGTCTTGAGATGCTGCGCAGCATGCCGGAACTGAAAGACAAACTGT
Source organism: Flavobacterium sp. HJ-32-4 (assembly GCF_022532105.1). Taxonomy (NCBI): domain Bacteria; kingdom Pseudomonadati; phylum Bacteroidota; class Flavobacteriia; order Flavobacteriales; family Flavobacteriaceae; genus Flavobacterium; species Flavobacterium sp. HJ-32-4. The sequence goes on from NZ_CP092832.1 coordinate 2,554,790, forward strand.
GGGAAAATGTCAATTACCTGCAGAACGGACTTAAGGAGCGTGGCTTCAACATCGGCGACACCAATACCTGCGTAACGCCGGTGTATCTGGAAGGAAGCATTCCTGAGGCGATGGTGATGGTCAACGACCTGCGTGAGAATTACCACATTTTCCTATCGATTGTGGTGTATCCGGTGATTCCGAAAGGCATCATCCTGTTGCGTATGATTCCAACCGCGTCACATACCATCAGCGATATCGACGAAACGCTGTCGGCATTTGAAGCCATCCGCGAAAAACTCACGAACGGCACGTATAAGAAAATTGCCCAGGAAACTACGGTCGACGTATCGTAATCCTATATCCATCATAGAAAAAGCCCGATGTTTTCCAACGTCGGGCTTTTTTATTTTGGTACGGACGACTGCTCCTTGCTCCTAGCTACTCGCTCCTTCTAACCCCTTCACATACGTCCTCCTCCGGCGAAACACCACCGGATCGAAGTGCTTCCAGATATTATGGATGGCGTGGTTGTCTTCCAGTTCTGGAGTGCGGATGCATTCTTCTATACCTTTTGCCGAAAAAACCTTATAGAACTCCTCGAAAACAATTGCCGTAACGCCTTTGTTTTGGTAGTCGGGATGGATGCCTATGAGGTAAAACAACACTTCCTTTGCGTTCTTGCGGGCGTTCAGTAAATGGAACAACCCGAATGGGAAAAGGCGCCCATTCGCTTTTTTCAATGCCTGGGCAAACGACGGCATCACAATGCTGAAGGCGATCATCTTGCCGTTTTTATCGGCGATAAATTTGATGTATTCCGGGTTGATGAAACTGATGTACTTCCGCTTGAAGTATGCCTTCTGTTTTTCATTGATGGCGACGAAACTCGACAGGCGCTCGTACGACGTATTGAACAGATCGAACATCTCGTCGACGTAGGGCAGGATGTCCTGTGTTTTGGTAAAATTCACCGGCGTCAGGCCGTACCGCTTTTTGATCAGTTCCGCGGCCTTGGCAAACATGGCGGGTTGTATTGATCGAAAATGGAACTTGTTTTCGAGGTATTCCTTCTCCTTTACAAACCCCAGTTGCTCGAGATGGTCTTTGTAATACGGGTAGTTATACCATGTAATCATCGATCCCATACTGTCGAAGCCTTCTGTGACGACGCCCACTTTGTCGAGGTTTGAAAACCCCATAGGACCTTCGATGTGGTCAAGGTGGTGCTGGCGTCCGATCGCTTCGACTTTTTCCAGCAGTGCTTTCGTCACCTCGATGTCGTCGATGACGTCCCACCAACCGAAACGCATTTTCTTTTTGCCCTGTAAACGTACTTCGTCCCAATTGATTATGGCGGCGAGTCGTCCGACGATTTTGCCGTCTCGATAGGCGAGGAGGAAGTGCGCTTCCGCGGAATCGAATACCGGGTTTTTCTCGCGGTCGAAACTCTCGAGTTCGTCGGCGATGATAGGGGGCACCCAATACGGATGTCCTTTATAAAGTGAAAACGGGAATTTCACGAATTCCCGCATTTGTTTTTTAGTGAGGGCTTCTGTAATCGTAATCATGGTGCCGGAACATCAACTTCGTCCTTACGCTTCTTTTTCTTCTTTTTGTCTTTCTTGTCTTTGCCTTTGCCGTCTTTGTCCTTGTCTTTATCGGAACGGATCAGCACCGGCTTGTAGTTTTTATCGAAACGCCATGAAATACCGGCACCGGCGTAAAAGACGGAGGGCGTATCTTTCATGTTGGTCGATACCGAGGCATCGAATTGCATCGTTTCGGTCATGAGATAAGCAGCGCCACCGCGAAGGATGGAATCGGAGTAGAAATCACTCTTATAACCCTGGTTCTCGAAAAACAGCGACCACTTTTCGTTCAGTCCGCGGGTAATAGTAAGAATGTAACCATAGCTGGGAAAATCCGATGTGATCCTATCGGCAATAAGGTTCAGCACCACCACGTATCCGCCACTCAACTGGTTTTGGGTGATGATCATCACCTTTGGGCTGATCGCAGGATCGGTTTCAAAGGTATACGGATTGTCGAAGTTTAAGTTGAATCCGGCGAATGCTGAAATAGAAGGAATTAGCTGTCTCCATTTGAACTTATGTTTCTTCTTCCAACTCAGTAAATCTTCGTGTTTCGGCTTGCCATCATCGACTTTTTTGTAGGGATCATACAGCAGGTATTTTGCGCCCAAAACGGTTTGCCGCAAGGCGCTGCGCGATTCCGATCCGATGGGTGTGGTGAGACGATCGGCCTGGTACTGCAGGTCGGCGATGAACTCGAGTTCTTCTTTAAAAAGTCCCCAACGGAGTTGCAGGTCGACGCCCATTCCGCTCGATTTCGTCTCTAAAAGGGCATGGTCTTCCGAAATGTAGTAGAAGCCGCTTTCCACCTGAAACAGGCTCTGCCCGACGGAATAGGCCCCATACGACTTCCCCGGGCGGTTGGAGTTGATTTCATCGGTAAATTGCGCAGAGGCAAATGCCGTGGTAAAAAGGGTGATAAAAAGGGAAAAACACTGTATTCTGGGCATGTGCGGTATGTTGAGAGTCATCCAAATGTAGTACTTTTTATCATTTATTTAGGACGAAACGCGCTTTTTTACGGATGGCAATAGCTACCTTTGGAAAAAATTCGCTCATGCAGACGGCTACCTTTGCGAACCTGATCGAAACCCTTTTTTTCATTGTTGTTTTTTATTACCTCGCGAAGATCGTGGTGCGGATGTTTTTTCCTGTCGTCGTGAAGACGGTGGTGCGTAAGGCCGAAGAGAGCTTCCGCGAACAACAGCAGCGGCAGCAGCAAATGCACCGCGAGCCCACTCCCCAAAGTGAGCGTCCGAAAGAGCGCAAAATCGTCGGTGAATACATCGATTACGAAGAAATTGAGTAAGTTTGTGCAAGCCGGAAACAGTGGTTTCGGCATCCAACTTATTCGCTCCTGATGAAATTGTTACAGCGTAATTATCCGCACCTGCTGGCCTTTCTGGGCTTCGTTTTGGCGGCACTCGTCTACTTTTATCCCGTACTCCAGAACAAGACGCTTTACCAGTCGGACATCGCGCAATACACCGGGATGGCCAAAGAACAAAACGATTTCCGCGCCCGCACCGGCGAGGAGCCGTATTGGACAAACTCGGCTTTCGGTGGTATGCCTACCTATCAGGTGGGTGCCAATTATCCCCATAACTATATCAAAAAACTGGATGCGGTCATCCGCTTCCTGCCCCGTCCGGCCGACTACCTCTTTTTGTATTTCGCCGGATTTTATGTGTTGGCGCTCGTCCTACGGGCCGACCCGTTAAAGGCCTTTTTCGGGGCGCTGGCGTTCGGACTTTCGACCTACCTGATTGTTATCCTCGGCGTCGGACATAACGCGAAAGCGCATGCCATTGGCTACATGCCCCTGATGATTGCGGGTATTATACTGGTGTTCCGAAAACGCTACCTCGTAGGTGGTTTGTTGACATTATTTGCCACCGCACTGGAGTTGAATGCCAACCACTTCCAGATGACGTATTACCTGCTGTTCCTGCTGTTGATCCTTGGAGTGTACTATACGGTAGGATTTATCAAGCGGAAGGAATACCGCGAATTCGGGAAAGTGGCCGGTACTTTTGCCGTGGCCGTACTGTTGGCCATGGGTGCAAATGCTGCGAACCTGATGGCCACCTCGGAATACGCGAATTTTAGTATGCGCGGTAAATCCGAATTGAGTTTCAAACCGGACGGTACGCCTAATACGTCGGATTCTGCGATGGATTATGGGTACATTACCGAATATAGCTATGGTGTTGGGGAAAGTCTTGACTTGGTGGCACCGCGATTGTTTGGTGGTGGACACGGAGAAAAGCTCGGAACCGATAGTGCCGTATTTGATTTATTGAAGGCACAGGGTGCTACCGATGAAGAAGCATCCAGTTTTGCCGATGCTTATGCGGTGACCTACTGGGGCGACCAGCCTATTGTGGAAGCGCCGGCTTATATAGGGGTCGTGGTGTTTTTCCTCGCGATCCTCGGCCTTTTTACCGACCACCGCCGACTCAAATGGGTATTCTGGGGCGGAGCACTGTTGTCTTTATTCCTTTCATGGGGTAAAAACTTCGATGCCCTGACACGGTTTTTTGTAGATGTGGTGCCGTTGTATGATAAATTCCGGGCCGTTTCGTCGATACAGGTGTTATTGGAGTTGTGCCTTCCGGTGTTGGCCCTGATGGGATTCACCTCGTTTTTCCGGATGGACGCCGACAAGCGGTTTGCAGCTTTGTGGAAAGCTACGGCGGCCGCGGGTGGACTCTTCGTCGTACTATATTTAGGCAGCGGACTTTTCGAGTTCCGTTCGGCTATCGACGGTTCTATACGCGATGCATTGACCAGCAAGGACAACCCCACCTTTGGCGATGATTTTATCGAGGCCCTGCGCGAAGACCGACTGTCGATGTTCAAGTCGGATACGTTGCGATCGCTGCTGTTGGTACTCGCGGCAGCCGGTGCGCTGTTGCTGTATGTAAAGAATATTGTGAAACAACAATGGGCCGTAGTGCTGGTAGGATTTCTGATGCTGGCGGACCTTTTTGCCATTGACCGGAATTATGTTGATACGAAGGATAAAGGCGAAGACGGACGTCGCGGTTTTGTGAGCGTTTCCGAAATGAAACGACCGTTCACACCGTCGCAGGCAGATGAGGAGATTTTAGCGGATCCGGATATTTTCAGGGTGTATGATGTGCAGGGCAACCTGCAGGGAGAAACGTCGTTCTTCCACAAGGCGACCGGCGGTTACAGTGCCGTGCGTCCGCGTCGTTATGAGCAACTGTTCCAATACCAGGTCGATCCGGCCTTGCAGGACTTGGGTGCCATCATCGATCCGAATACCATGTCGCTCAAAAAGAGCATTCCTACGCTGAACGTTTTGAACGTGCGGTATTTGTTGTTGGCCCTTCGGGATGGCTCGGAAGCGAAAATCACCAACCCGTTTGCGAATGGCAATGCCTGGTTCGTGCAGCGCGTTATTCCGGTAACATCCGCCGACGGGGAAATCAAAGCGATGAAGGCCTTCGACAACCGGAAGGAAGCCATCGTCAATACCCGCGAATTCAAAGTCCCGGCGATGGCGGCTGATTCTACGGCGTCTATCCAACTCGATAAAGCCAGCTTCCAGCCGAACTACGCGAAGTATACGGCCAAAAGCACAAAAGGTGGCCTTGCTGTTTTCTCAGAAGTATATTATCCGAAAGGATGGAAGGTGTTTATCGATGGTAAACAAACCGACCAACTGATTCGCGCCAACTACGTATTGCGGGCGCTACCGGTGCCGGCCGGCAACCACACGATTGAATTCCGGTTCGATCCGGATGTGGTCAAAACCGGCGGCCTGATCCAACTTGTGAGCTGTCTGGGTATTTTACTTGTGACCGGCGGCGGCGTCTACCTGACGCGGAAAAAGCAACCTAAGTCGGAGTAGGGTGGAAGGCGCGCCCAAAAAGGTACTGATTGTCACCTATTACTGGCCGCCTGCCGGAGGTCCGGGCGTGCAGCGTTGGCTGAAGTTTGCCAAATACCTGCCGGATTTTGGTATCCATCCGGTTGTCTATATACCGGAGAACCCACATTATCCCTTAATCGACGAGGCGTTGTGCGCCGATATCCCCCAGAACATTACGATATTGAAGGGGAAAATCGTGGAGCCGTACGGACTCGCCTCGGTTTTCTCCCGCAACAAAACGAAGAAAATCAGTTCCGGATTGATTCCGTCGGATCGGAAGCAGTCGTTTCTGGAGCGTTTGTTTTTATGGGTACGCGGCAACCTGTTCATTCCGGATGCGCGGGTGTTATGGGTCAAACCGAGCGTTCGGCGTTTGGCGGCTTATATTGACAGGGAAGGAATCGACACTGTCATTACCTCGGGGCCACCCCATAGCCTGCACCTGATCGGGCTGAAGTTGAAACAGACGCGTCCGGTGCGCTGGATTGCTGATTTCCGCGATCCGTGGACGACCATTGGGTATCACGACAAATTGAAGTTATCCGGGTACGCCGCGCGTCGTCACAAAACACTCGAAGCGACCGTATTGAACACCGCCGATTTGGTAGTGGTCACCAGCCAGACGACCAAAGCCGAATTCCAGGCGCTTACGGCTACACCTATTGAAGTCATCACCAACGGATACGATGTGGAAAAAATCGTTCGTCCGCCGTTGGACGAGCAGTTTACCGTCGCGCATATCGGCTCGTTATTGTCGGGTCGGAACCCCATCCATTTGTGGGAAAGCCTGGCCGAACTCCGTCAGGAAGAACCCGGTTTCAAAGACGCATTTTCACTGAAATTGGTGGGAGCGGTAAGTCCGGATGTGCTACACACCATCCAGGAAAGCGGACTGGCGGATTGCCTGGATCTCAAAGGGTACCTGCCCCATGACGAGGCGGTGCAGGCGCAACGTTCGGCACAGGTGTTGTTGCTGATCGAAATCGATGCGCCGGAAACGCGGAGTATCATTCCGGGGAAACTGTTTGAATATATGGTCTCGGAACGGCCGATTGTAGGGATTGGCCCAAGCGGTTCCGATTTCGCAGCCATTTTAAAAGAAACCAATACCGGGACATTTTTTACTTATTCGGAAAAGGAAAAACTGAAAGATACCATCCGCCATTTTTTTGAGCTGTACAAAGAGGGCACGTTGAACGCAAATGGCGTGGGCCTGCAGCGTTTTTCCCGAAAGGCACTGACCGGTCAACTCGCACAACTTCTTCACTAATGGGTATCGTATTGAAACAATCCGCCGCCAACACGGTCGTAACCTACATCGGGTTTGCGATCGGGGCGGTCAATACGCTGTTTCTCTATACGACGATATTAGGTAAGAAGGACTACGGAATCGTCGGATTCATTCTGTCCGGCGGCGCGCTGATGATGCCGATACTGGCCTTTGGCGTGCACAATACGTTGGTGCGTTTCTTTTCACGCTATAAAACGGAAGCGGAACGGGAAACGTTTCTGTCCTTCATGTTGGTGTTGCCCTTGGTGGTCATCCTTCCGTTGGGACTTTTCTGTCTACTGGGCTCGGACTTCATCGTCCACAACCTGATGGCCCGCAACCCGACCGCGCAGCCTTTCCTTTGGACCATTCCGGCGATTGGTCTTTTTATGGCCTATTTCGAGATCTTTTATGCCTGGGCAAAGGTGCATATGAAGTCGGTGTTCGGTAACCTGATCAGTGAGGTATTGGTACGGGTGTTGGTGATGGCTGGACTTTTTGGGGTTTCCTATGGATGGCTGACGAAAGCCGAATTCATCGAGTTACTGGTGGTAATCTACGGATGCCAATGGCTGGCCATGATGCTGTTTGCCTTGTCGATCAAAAAACCGGTGCTGCGATTCGAAAGACCGAAAAACCTGAAAGAACTGTCGGTCTATTCGCTGACGACGATCCTCTCGGGCGGTATTGCCGTGCTGTTGGTCGAACTCGATAAAGTGTTATTGGGGATGTACGGACTGAACGAAAGCAACGGTATTTACAACATCGCGATTTTCATTTCTACTGTCATTGCGGTGCCCAGCCGGTCGATGCTGCAAATTATCGCACCGATTACAGCGAAGCTGATGAGTGAAGAGAAATACGACGAACTGAATGCGCTTTATAAAAAGTCGGCCATCACGTTACAATATTTCGGCGGGGCGATCCTGTTGCTGATTTTTCTCAATATCGAGCAGATGTACCGATTGATTCCGGGGAATTATGAGGCGGGTACCATCGCCATCTTCCTGTTGGGTGTCTCGAAATTCTACGATGTGATGTTGGGGAATAACAATGCCATTATTCTCAACACCAAGTATTTTCGGAGTGTATTGGGTTTTGGTGTGTTGCTCGTGGTGCTGATGATTGTGCTCAACATGATTTTTATCCCGATGTATGATTTTACCGGGTCGGCGTTGGCAACGCTACTGTCGGTTATGTGCTACAATACCGTCAAGTTGTGGTTTGTGGTACGCAAAACCGGATTGTATCCGTTTACCGTAAAAACGCTGTGGTCGTTGGGTATCATCGGCTTGTTGTTCGTGTTGTTTTTCTTCTGGGATTTTGGCTTTCACCCGATTGTCAATATCGTGCTTAAATCGGCGCTGGTGCTTCCGTTGTATGTCGCCCTTAACTATGTTTTGAAGATTTCGCCGGATGTCAATGACTTATTCGGAAAGATACTCGGGCGCGTAGGCTATAAGCGGGCATAAAAAATCCCGGGGGTGAACCCGGGACTTCCCATCATCAAAACACAATCTATTTTTTCTTGTCGTTTCCACGACGGTAGTAGTACTCGTCGGTGTAGTTCGGTGCGCCCGTTCCGCAGTTGGCCGGACCGTAATAACTGTTGTCGTAATAGCCGTAGCCGTCGTCGCAATAGCCGTTTACACTTCCGATCCGGTCGACGATCTGGCCGCGTGTGTTGTAGACCAATCGCAGGTTTCCGACCTGGGCGAGGGCGAAGCGGTTGTAGGTCATATATACCGTCCCGATTCGTTTGATGCGATCAAAGGTATCATAGTTGACGAAGACATTGCCAATCCGGCGGACCCGGCCTTTGGCGTCGTGTTCGATCCGCACCCCTTCGACCCGTATGTTGGCAGGGGCACCGTAGGTAGTGTTGACATTGCGGCGTCCGCTTTGGCGGTAGTAGACGTCGCTTCCGGTAGACGGCTCGGTGCTGAAATCAAACTGGCCGTCGGCGAAGACGAAGAAACGGATACCGCGTTCTACGAATTCAATTGGTTCAGCGTCGGCTGGGTTCACAGGATACCTGTCGCTGGTTCGAACGCTTGCAATAGCGGTTCCGGTCATAAGGATGCTGGTCATCAGGAGGGTAATTGTTTTCATGATTTCACAATTTGACAGTTGCCTACTCTGTTCACTTTTCGGCTGCCGTGCCGCCGTCTTCCGGCTTAACCAGGACTTTGCAAAACGCGTGCCACGAAATCGATTTCGCGTTCCGTGTTCGGATATAAAAAAACGATTCCCTTGATAATCAAGAGAATCGCTATAAGACTTTATCGTTACTTTAACAAAAAAGATTTTATTAAATAACCGTCATTTTTTCAATTTATCTATTAAATACTTACCGATTTCGGATTTAGGATTCTGGACGATCTCTTCCGGTGTACCCGCCGCGAGCAGTAAACCGCCGTTTTCGCCGCCGCCGGGCCCGAGGTCGATGATCCAGTCGGCGCATTTGATCAGGTCGGGATTGTGCTCGATGACGATAATGGAGTGCCCACGGTCGAGAAGGGCATCAAACGACTTGAGCAGTTTGTTGATATCGTGGAAGTGGAGTCCGGTAGTCGGTTCGTCAAAAATGAATAGTGTTTTATCCGAGTTGGATCCTTTCACCAGGAACGAGGCGAGCTTGATCCGTTGCGCTTCGCCACCGGAAAGGGTAGAAGAGGATTGTCCCAATTGCACGTATCCCAGTCCTACATCCTGCAACGGTTGTAGTTTCTGTACGATTTTCGTTTGCTTCGTCTCGCGGAAAAACGCTACGGCATCGTCAATGGTCATCGTCAGGATGTCGTCGATGTTCTTTCCTTCAAACTGTACCTCAAGGATTTCCTTCTTAAAGCGTTTGCCGCCACAGGTGTCACAGGGTAACTGTACATCGGCCATGAACACCATTTCGACGTTGATGGTTCCTTCGCCTTTGCAGGTTTCACAGCGGCCGCCGTCTACGTTGAAGGAAAAATGCTTTGCCTGGTAGCCGCGGATCTTCGACAGCTTTTCCTTGGCGAGAACGTCGCGGATGTCGTCATACGCCTTTATATACGTCACCGGATTTGATCGGGAACTGCGACCGATTGGGTTTTGGTCAACATATTCCACTTGCTGTACTTTGTGGTAGTAGCCCTGCATTTCCGAGAACTGTCCGGCTTTTTCACCCACACCGTCGATCTTTTTCAGGAGGGCGGGGTAGAGGATTTTCTTGACCAGTGTACTTTTCCCGCTTCCGGACACACCCGTAATTACCGTCAGCATTTCGAGTGGAAAACGGACGTCGAGGTTCTGGAGGTTGTTTTCGCGGGCGCCGAGGATGTCGATATAGGTATTCGACTTCCGTCGTCTTTCCGGGACTTTGATTTCCAGCGTGCCACCGAGATAGCCTGCGGTAAGCGAATCACTTTTCAGGATTTCGTCAAAACTGCCCTGTGCGACAAGCTCCCCACCATGTGAGCCGGCTTCTGGTCCGATATCAATGATTACGTCGGCCGCGCGCATGATGTCTTCGTCGTGTTCGACTACAATGACTGTGTTTCCGAGGTCACGAAGGGAGATAAGGACCTCTATGAGTCGTTCTGTGTCTTTTGGATGCAGGCCGATGCTGGGTTCGTCGAGTATATACATCGAACCAACCAGGCTGCTTCCGAGGGAGGTCGCCAGGTTGATGCGTTGCGATTCACCGCCCGATAGGGAAGCCGAATTCCGGTTGAGCGTCAGGTAGTCGAGTCCGACATCCGACAAAAACTTCAGGCGGTTGTTGATCTCCGTCAGCAGTCGTTTGGCGATTTTGTTGTCGAATTCGGATAATTCCATCCCACCAAAAAAATCAACCAACCGTCGGATGGGCATATCGACCAGGTCGGAGATGGTCTTGCCGTACACCCGCACATTATCGGCTTCGGGCCGCAGGCGTTTGCCTTTACAGGCGTGGCATTTTGTTTTTCCGCGGTAGCGCGACAGCATCACCCGGTTCTGGATCTTGTAGTTTTTCTCTTCGAGTTCGCGGAAGAAATCGGTGAGGCCTGTAAAATAGCTGTTTCCTTTCCAAAGCAACTCCCGTTGTTCATCCGACAACTGGAAGTACGGTTTATGGATGGGGAAATCAAAGCGGTAGGCGTTGTTCACTAATTGGTCGCGGTACCAACTCATGCTTTCGCCGCGCCAGGCGTAGACCGCGTTCTCGTATATCGACAGGGAGGTATTCGGTACCACCAGCGTCTCGTCGATCCCGATGACGTTGCCGTATCCTTCGCAGACCGGGCAGGCGCCATAGGGATTATTGAAACTGAACAGGTGGACATTTGGCTCAGGGAACGAAATACCGTCAAGTTCAAATCGATTGCTGAACGACAGTCGGGTAGGACCGGCGGCATCCTGCAGGAACAATTCACCTTTTCCTTCAAAGAAGGCTGTCTGGACGGCGTCGGACAGACGGTTGTAGAAATCTTCCTCGTGGCTGACGACAATACGGTCGATGATGAGAAACAGTTCTTTGGCGGAAAGGTGTTCTTCCGACATGTCTTCAATACGGAGCATCTGGCCGTCGGCGAAAATCCGGGCAAATCCCTGTTGGAGTAGGATAGACAGTTTTTCTTTGAGGGTGCGCTTTCCTTCGTCGACGATGCGGGCGAGCAGGAGCCAGCGGCTTCCGGCTTCAAAGGTTTTGACCGTCTCCACTACATCGGTGACGGTGTGTTTGCGCACCTCTTGTCCGGATACTGGAGAAAACGTCCGCCCGATACGCGCATACAGCAACTTCAGGTAATCATATATCTCCGTTGACGTTCCGACCGTTGAGCGGGCGTTGGTCGTATTCACTTTCTGCTCGATGGCGATGGCGGGCGCGATGCCTTTGATATATTCGACTTTTGGCTTGTCGAGTCGCCCGAGAAACTGCCGGGCATACGACGACAGGCTTTCGACGTAGCGCCGTTGTCCTTCCGCGTAGAGCGTATCAAAGGCGAGGCTCGATTTTCCCGAACCCGAGAGTCCGGTAATGACAACCAGCTTGTTGCGCGGAATGGCCACATCCAGCTCTTTGAGGTTGTGCATGCGGGCCCCTTTGATAATAATATGGTGTTTCGGCTCGAGTGCCGTGATGTCGGTTTTCATAGGTTGAACAAGCAATTTTTGGGAAGTAGGGTCTTTGAAAAAAACCGTTGCGCAAAGGTAGCGAAAAGGGGGGAAGGGGAAAAACGAAGCCAATCCGTAAATTCCTACGAATTGAAAATCATCAGGATTTGGCCGAAAACGATATCGTATCTCATGTAAAAGCCGGATTATTATACAAAATATGTTAAATTTTATTTCGGACGTTGTGTTTTAGAAAATGTTTATATTATATTTGGCTCAACATTAATCTTTAATTAACAGCGCCTATTCCGCAACATTACTTTTTAGTTTTATCTCAATCAAAAACACTAAAGGTAATCGTATGGCTCTTGTTAACACCCCCGACGCTTTATTGGTATCGCAGTACGTGGCAGGAGACGAAAGTGCTCTGGCCGCACTCATCAACCGTCACCAATCTAAAATTTACGGTTTCATCTACTCGAAAGTAGGTGATCATGATGTATCCGATGATATTTTCCAGGATACGTTCATGAAGGTCATCCGCACGCTGAAATCCGACTCGTATAATGAGGAGGGAAAATTTCTTCCGTGGGTGATGCGCATTGCACACAACCTGGTGGTCGACCACTTCCGTAAAGGGAAGAAGATGCCGCTTTTCCGGGAAACGGAAGAGTTCTCTATCTTTTCCGTCCTTTCGGATGATGTTCCGAACATGGAGGCGCGTATGATCACCACACAGGTGGAGAAAGACCTGAAGAAACTGATCGACGAACTCCCGGAGGACCAGCGCGAAGTGCTGATTATGCGGATCTACCAGGACTTAAGTTTCAAGGAAATTGCCGAAGCGACCGACGTTTCCATCAACACGGCATTGGGGCGGATGCGGTATGCGTTGATGAACCTCCGAAAACTTATCAACAAGCATCAAATTATTTTGACCAATTAATACTAAGGGGCGCGCTTCTGCGTTTTAATGCCATAAACAAACACCTGTTATGGCAAAACTCTACGCGAAGAAACCTGTGGCGGCCCCGAAGATGAATCCTAAGAAAGAGACTGTTTCGTTTTTATTGAATTATTCCAAAGCGCTTACCGTACTCAAAGTAGGTAGTATCAAAGTCGAGCACATCGCCAACTAAAAAGAAAGCCCGCTGTTATTTGACAGCGGGCGTTTTTTTGGCCCATTCCCGAAGGACTTCCTTTCGTCCGATCGTTCGGGTAATGAGGTCTTTATCGAGGTTGAGTCCGCGGGCAGGTGAGAATTCCCTGCCGTAGAAGATGATCTGTAGGTGCAGGTCGTTCCAGCGGTCTTTTGGAAACAGCTTTTTCGCATCCCGTTCTGTCTGCACAACGCTTTTACCATCCGACAGGCCCCAGCGCCACATCAGTCGGTGGATATGGGTATCAACGGGAAAGGCCGGCACGCCGAACGCCTGCGACATGACAACGCTGGCGGTTTTGTGCCCGACGGCGGGAAGTGCTTCCAATGCCTCAAAATCAGCCGGCACCTGTCCGTCGTATTGATCGAGCAGTATGTGCGACAAACCGTATATCCCTTTTGATTTCATGGGTGAAAGTCCACATGGGCGGATGATATCCTGTATCGCGTCCTGCCCCAACCGCACCATCGCCTTCGGGTTATCGGCTTTCGCGAATAATAAAGGCGTGATCTTGTTTACCCGTTCGTCGGTGCATTGTGCCGACAGCAATACGGCAATCAACAGGGTATACGGGTCTTTATGGTCGAGTGGAATGGGTACTTCAGGGTATAATTCCTGCAGCGTATCCATTACAAACGTGGCTTTTTCTTTCTTCGTCATGGTGTAAAGATACGGCTTGTGGGAATCCCGATGCAAGTGCTGTGGCGGACCCTCTATTCAGCAATTGTTAATTCACATGCGTTGAGGATTTCGCGGTGTATCTTTGTCACATGACACGATTCAAAAAAGGCGATAAAGCGCCAGATTTTACCGGTATCGACCAAGACGGGGCCACACATTCACTGGCTGATTACAAAGGAAAGAAGTTGGTCGTTTTCTTTTATCCAAAAGCCAATACACCTACCTGTACGGTGGAAGCCTGTAACCTGTCGGACAACTACAGCCGCCTTGAAAGCGCGGGCTATTCCATTTTAGGGGTAAGTGCCGATACGCAGAAAGCACAGGCCGGTTTCCGGAAGAAATTCGGGTTCCCGTATCCGCTGATTGCTGATGTCGACAAGTCGGTGATCCAGGCGTTTGACGTTTGGGGACCCAAGAAATTCATGGGACGGCTGTTTGACGGCATCCACCGCACGACGTTCGTCATCGACGAGAATGGTGTTTTGGAAGATGTCATCACTGATGTAAAAGCCAAGGAACACACAAACCAGATCCTGGGGAGTTAGTCGTTTTCCTTACAACCATTTCCGGGTAAACAGCGTAAACAGGATTTTCGGATTGAGCGTGAGCATAATCCGGACACGCTGTTCATACCCTTTTTGGGCGATTTCCCATCCGTTATTGGAGTAGACCGGGAAATAGAGTTCGAAGTAGTCTGTCACCAGGTTCAACCGAATCCCGCTGTCATAGACAAATTGCGTCGGGATGCCCTCGTTTTTCACAAAACCGATATCGCCGTAGGCTTCGATCCAGTTCCAGATGTTGAAGCTGACGTTGGCCGTGGTCAGCCATTTGTTGGCGTAAGGTGTATCCAGTATCGATTTGAAGCCTCCTTCCGCAATGATGATCTGGCGACTGAAGAAGCCGCTGGTTTCCGAACGTCCGTAATACTCGAAGTCGAAAAGGTAATCGGTCGGACGGTCGAGTGCAAAGCTGAAGAAGTCGGAATCGGTATTGCGATAGAGGAAGGTTCCGGCAAAAAGCCGCAGGTTGAACTGTCTGTTATCATTGAACAAACGGCGGTAGCCGTATTCCCCGAAAGCTTTCCCGAATTGACCGGAAAACTGTAGGTCGGTGGTAAAGCCGTGGTGACGAATGGTTTCCGTCCTCGAATCCGTATAGCGGATATTGAGCACGTTGTAGTTGATCGTTTCCTCGTCGGGCAACACGATATTCGATTTTTGCCGGTCGACCATTACGTTGCGGATCAACAACAATTGCTGGCGGTTGTCGCGGAACGTACTTGGGCGAAAGCGCATCCAGATGGCGGGATTGAGTTTGGTATACCGGGCGTCGGGCGCGTAGTGGTAGACCGAACCGGCAAACTGGTACCGGATGTTATAAAGCCGCGAGTCGCGGTTGTTCTGGTTGACAACGAAACTGAAGTTGCCGATCAGCGATTGCTGTTTGAGCGACCAAATCGGGGTTACGTCGAACATGAAGGGCTTGTCGAGAATGGTGCGGTTGTATACGCGAATCCCGGGCGAGACACCGTCGTAGATATTGAAAACAGTGGTGGGAACGTATAATAACTGGTTGTAATGCGGGTTTTCCAAATCCCGGAAAAAGGTGAACTTGAAGGGTTTGTCGCCTAAACGGAAGGGCCGAAGGGAACGGTAGTTGTTCCGGACATTCATTTCCGGCATTTCGCTTTCGTGGTTGATGGCCAGGCGGTCGGCACCCATTCGTGCCATCGTAAGGGTACTGTCGGCCTTAATGTCGGTAATCCAGGTTTTGAAGACGACTTTTTTTCCTTTGAGTCCGTAAACCGGCACCGGTGCCACGACATCCGATTTATTGCGAATGGTGAAGGTGACCGAGTCTTTCGTTTTCTGTGAATCGATGAACTTGTAATCGGCGATTTTGCGGGTGCTCACCATCGTATCAAAGAACCAGTCGACTTTTTTGTTGGTATGGGTTTCCAATAAGGACCGGAAGCTCGGCGTCGCTCTTTCCGATTGGTTCGCTTCTTTTAAAAACGCGCTAATCGTAGTGGCCAGGTTTTCCGACCCTATATACGAGGCAAGATAGCGGAAGTTGAGTCCGGACCGGTATTTCGTCGCGATCTGTTCGTTGAATTTAATCAGGTCATTCTTCGGCTCGCCTGTCGCCTGGTCGAGGTTCTTTCGTGCCATCAGCATGAAGAAATAGCTGTATTGTTCGTTGAAGGGAAGCTGCGTAATAGTGTAGCCTTTCAGCAACTTACGTTTCGATACATTCCCCATCATCTTCGCATCCGGATAGAACGCGTCCATATACCGCATCATGGTATACACCTGGATGCCGTCGTAGAGCCAATGGTCTTTTCTCGGATCGAGTTTGAGCGTATTGCGCAGGTAGGCGTTGAGATAGGTTTTGAGGAATTTGATTTCGTAAACGAAGTCATTCTCAAACGGACTCAAGAATGCCGGTAACTGGTTGAGTCCGTAAAACGGGTTCCGTTCGTAATCGGCCTGTGACACAACGATGTCGCCATACGGATAGCGTCCGAGGCTGTCGGCTACGAACTGCGTGATGCGATCGATGATGAGTGCTTTCGATACGGCGTCAACTTTTCGCGCGGCCAGATCAGTCGACACGACACCGGTGCTATTCCGGAACTGTTCGAAACGCGTTTGCGCATCCAGCCAAATACCGAATCCTGTACGGGCGCGGCCTTCGAGTTCAAACGATGTGCCGGTACCCCTTACGTCGAGGTCGGAAAACACCCGCCGTGGTTTTGTGAGCGTTAATGTCAGACGGTAATCGATGGGGGCATTGGCGATATCATCCGTATTTTCATTGCTGTAGCGTACAAAATCGGATCCGTCGAAACGGGCGGGTGCCAGGAAACAGTCGCGCAGGTAAAAACTGCCGGTGTTGCTGTAGCCAAAATGGGTAAAATCGTCGTTGGGAAGTTTGAGCAGATACCGCAAGGAAATCGTCACGCGACCACCGGCCGGCAGGGGAGCGGGGAGGGGTATTTCGATCACATCCGGATGCTCTTTTGACCTACGAAAGGAGACCGCCTGTCCGGCTATCGTCACTGACAGTTCCGTCGAGCCGCGTTCACGGGCTTTAGACAGGTGGAAACTCCGCACGAACTCATTCGAGAACCGCCGCGCCAAAGGTGTATCTTTTCCCGAGTAGGCGTGGTTCCAGTCGTTTACTACGATATACGTAAGCGTTTGTCCGGTCGTATTCTCGAAGTCCAGTTCCTGTTCTACCGCCGCCGTATGTGCGTCCACGTCTATCACGGCTGAAAGCTGCGTGCGGTGTTGGGCCCAGGTTCCAATAGAGGATAGGGTACAGGCAAGCCACACATATAGATACTGCTTTCTCAAAACGACAAACTGACACTTGGAGGATGCGGATCCTCGTAAAAGGTTGGCTCGTGATAGGACGTCACGAACGTTAGAAGTTCGGGCTCAGGGTGTACTTTTTGTAGAAATTGTCGAGTACCTCCACGACTTCTTCCTCTGTGTCGACGATACGGAACAGGTTCATGTCTTCGGGGCTGACCGTCCGAAATTTCTCCACCAGTACTGATTGTACCCAATCGAGTAGGCCCTGCCAGTATTCCTTCCCAACCAGAATAACGGGGAATTTTGCCACTTTCTTCGTCTGGATCAGGGTCAACGCCTCGAACATCTCGTCGAGTGTGCCGAAGCCGCCGGGCATGACGACAAAGCCTTGGGAATACTTTACGAACATGACTTTACGCACGAAGAAATAATCGAAGTTCAGGTTTTTATCCCGGTCAATATAGGGGTTATAATGCTGCTCAAACGGCAGTTCGATGTTGAGTCCGACCGACGTGCCGCCGCCCTGATGGGCCCCTTTGTTGCCGGCTTCCATGATACCCGGGCCGCCGCCGGTAATTACGCCGTAGCCCGCGGCGCTGATTTTATGCGCAATGCGCTCGGCTAATTGATAGTAATGATCTTCTGGCTTGGTACGTGCCGATCCGAAAATCGAAACGCAGGGCCCGATCCGTCCCATGGTCTCAAAACCATTTACGAATTCGGCCATAATCTTGAAAATCGCCCACGAATCGTTCGTGCGGATTTCCTGCCAGGTTTTTTGTTTCAATCGGTCACGAATGATTTTGTCTTCGTCGTTATCGAAATCTTCTAAACGCATAGTTTGTAATTAACAATGAACAATTAACAATGTACGATGAACAATGGTTGGGGGGGGCGCTTAACATCCAAAATTAAGAATCAGCCTCTATCCTGTTTCCTAACTCCTAATTCCTAATTCCTAATTTTCCGCCCAAACCCGGCTAAGATAACTCTTTTGTCAGAAAACGCGCCGTGTGGCTCTTTTTATTTTTGGCTACCTGCTCGGGTGTTCCGACCGCCACCACCTGTCCGCCGCCTTTACCGCCTTCGGGTCCGATATCGATGATATGGTCGGCGAGTTTGATGACGTCGAGATTGTGCTCGATGATGAGTACGGTGTTGCCTTTGTCGACGAGTTTGGTGATCACTTCCATCAACACCCGGATGTCTTCGAAGTGGAGACCGGTCGTAGGTTCGTCCAATATATAAAAGGTGTTACCGGTGTCTTTCTTGGCCAGTTCGCCGGCGAGCTTGATTCGTTGCGCCTCGCCACCTGATAGCGTGGTGCTTTGTTGTCCGAGGGTGATATAGCCCAGGCCGACATCCTGTATGGTTTTGATCTTTCGGTAGATTTTCGGGATGTTCTCGAAGAATGGTACCGCTTCGTCGACGGTCATATCCAATACATCCGAAATCGACTTGCCTTTGTAGCGGATCTCGAGCGTTTCGCGGTTGAAACGTCGGCCCTGGCAGGTCTCACATTCCACGTAGACATCCGGCAGGAAATTCATCTCGATGGTACGCACACCCGAACCTTCGCAGGTTTCGCAACGGCCACCTTTGACATTGAAACTGAAACGTCCGGCTTTGTAGCCGCGTATCATACTTTCGGGCGTCATGGTGAACAGGTTCCGGATTTCAGAAAATACGTCCGTGTATGTGGCCGGATTCGAACGGGGCGTCCGCCCAATCGGGCTTTGGTCGATGTCGATGACTTTGTCAATATGTTCGAGTCCCTCGATTTTCTTATACGGCTGCGGCTTTTTCACCCCATTGAAGAAATGCTCGTTCAGGATGGGGTAAAGCGTTTCGTTGATCAACGTCGACTTTCCGCTGCCCGACACACCAGTTACGCAAATGAGGGTTCCGAGTGGTAGCTCAATGCTCACATTTTTGAGGTTGTTCCCTGTCGCACCTGAAAGTTTGAGCTTTTTGCCATTTCCTTTCCGGCGTTCTTTCGGGATTTCGATTTTCATCGTGCCGTTCAGGTAGCGCGCGGTCATGGTATCACCCGACAACAGTTCCTTGGGTGTGCCGGCACTGATGATCTCGCCTCCGTATTTCCCGGCCTTGGGTCCGATGTCGACCACGTAATCCGCGCGCTCGATCATGTCTTTGTCGTGTTCGACCACTAATATGGAGTTTCCGATGTCGCGTAACGATTCGAGTGAGGCGATGAGTTTTTCGTTATCACGTTGGTGGAGTCCGATACTCGGTTCGTCCAAGATATAAAGGACTCCCACGAGTTGCGACCCGATCTGTGTGGCCAGTCGGATGCGTTGGGCCTCGCCACCTGATAGCGTCCGGGAACCCCGTTCGAGTGCGAGGTAGTCGAGTCCGACATTCATCAGGAAGTCGAGTCGGTCGCGGATTTCCTTCACGATTTCCGTCCCGATGATTTTCTGTTTCTCTGTAAGGTGTGCGGGAAGATCGTGGAACCATGCCGTCAGGTCGGAGATGTCAAACGCCGACAGCTCCGCGATGTTTTGTCCGTTTACCCGAAAGTACAGCGCCTCTTTTCGAAGACGGCTTCCGTTGCAGACGGGGCACTTGATTTCGTCCATAAATTCCTTGGCCCATCGCCGTATCGTCGACGATCCGCTTTCATCGTATTGGTTCCGGATGAATTCTGCAATCCCTTCAAATTCGATTTTATATTCCTTGGTAACGCCTAACGTCTTCGATTCGATGGCGAATTTATCGCGTCCGCCGTTGAGGATGATATCGATGGCTTCTTCCGAAATCTTTTCAATGGGATCCGTAATCTTGAATCCGAAACGCTCGCCGATGATCTCCAATTGTTTGAATATCCAGGAGGGTTTGTATTCTCCTAACGGCGCAAAACCACCCTGTTTGATTGACAGTTTCGGGTTGGGGATGATCTTATCCAGATTGATTTGGTTCACCGTCCCGAGTCCGCTGCAATGTTCGCAGGCACCCTTCGGTGAGTTGAAGGAAAAGAGGTTCGGTTCCGGGTTCGGGTAGGAGATACCGGTAGACGGGCACATGAGGTTCCGGCTGAAAAACCGAAGCGTATTGTCGTCCTGGTCGAGCACCATCATCACATTGTCGCCATGGTTCATCGCGATGCCAATGCTGTCTGACAGGCGTTTGTCGACTTCGGCGCTGTCGTCGACGGCAATCCGGTCGATGACGATTTCGATGTCGTGGGTTTTGTACCGGTCGAGTTTCATCCCGGTGGTAATTTCCTTCAGTTCGCCGTCGATACGTACGCGCACGAAACCCTGTTTGGCGATCTGTATGAAGAGCTCACCGTAATGCCCTTTCCGTGCCCGCACGACTGGGGCCAGGATGTTGATGCGGCGGCCTGCAAACTGCGACAGGATGAGTTGTTTGATCTGTTCGTCACTATAACTCACCATTTTCTCGCCCGTGTTGTAACTGTAGGCGTCGCCCGCCCGGGCAAAGAGCAATCGTAGGAAGTCGTAGATTTCGGTAATAGTGCCCACGGTCGAACGCGGACTCCGGCTCGTCGTTTTCTGTTCAATAGCAATAACGGGTGAGAGTCCGTCAATCTTATCCACATCCGGACGTTCGAGTCCACCGAGGAACTGCCGGGCATAGGCCGAAAACGTCTCCACATAGCGGCGCTGTCCCTCCGCATAAATGGTATCGAAGGCCAGTGACGACTTGCCCGATCCCGAAAGGCCCGTAATCACGACCAACTGGTCGCGCGGAATGGAAACGTCTATATTTTTGAGATTGTGGGCGCGGGCGCCTAGCACCTCTATGCAGTTATCGGTATCAGGTTTCATAGCGAGGAAAAACGAAGTGCAAAGGTACGGGTTTCACGGGTGAAAGTAAAGCCAGACGAAAGAAGGCTTTCAGGTGCTAAAGACTAAAAAAATGCTAAATTTTGATGCTGCTTAAACCCCAATGGTAGATTTGTATCTTAGAAGCAGAAATTAGAAAAACAATCATTATGAAAAACGTCAGAACTGTTCTCGCTGCCTTCGCCGTTTTGTTTGCCGTTGCCGGCACGCAGGCGCAGGAACTTAAGAAAGCAACTCCTAACCGTGCTGCTATGAAAGCGGCCAAAGAAAGTGTGGATGCGGAGCTGAAACTCACGCCTGAGCAAAAAACCAAAATGGATGCGATCCGTAAGAAGTATGTGGAAAAAGCACGTGACCTGAAAAGCAGTGAGCGTGAGGAGCGCCGCAAGCAGATGATGGCGCTGCACGATGAACGTGATGCTGAAGTAAAAGCCATCCTTACGGAAGAACAATACAAAAAGTTCATCGAGTTCCGCAAGAAACGCAAGGAAGAGATAAAGGAAAAGATGGAGGAGAAGCGAAAAGAAAAGGTTAATTAAGAAGGAGCCGCTCGATTGAGCGGCTTTTTTTATGCAAGTTCGGCGACATATCGGCTAAATGAATCGAGTATGGCCTGCCAGCCCATTTTCTGCATCTCGCGTGGGTTTACGTTTTCGGGTTCGAACTCTTCGACGATTTCCGTTTCGTCCGCTACTTCCGAAAAACGCACCGACACCCGTCGGCCATCATCGATGGTATACGCGAGATAGGTAGGCGCTTCTACGTCGGTGTAGGTTCCGCAAAAGGCAAACGACACACTGCCGTCGCGGGCCGCCATAAGAAAGCGAAAGCGTCCTCCGACAACAGGATCGTTATCGGCTTCGGGGGTATGCCAATCCGGTGAGGCATTATTCCAATTGATAATGTCGGCAGGGCTGGTCCATCGTTTCCATACTTCCGTCAGTGAAGCAGGAGCGATGGTTGAAATACGAATAGGAGCGTTGTCCATGGTAAAGAAAATAGGTTGGCGGAAATGTACAAAAAACATCCGATTCGAAAATCCTGTAACAACGTCGTAGAACCGTGTAAGGAGAAAATCCGTACATAATAGCAAATTTGTAAAAGAACGGAAGCAAAACCCTGACGGACGTGAATCATGTATGAAAGTGCCAACATCCGTATACTGCTTGCCGACGACGATGGTGACGACCGCTATTTCTTTCGAACTGCATTGGAGGAAATGGACTTGACATCAGACTTTTCGACGGTGAAAGACGGACTCGATCTCATGGGGTATCTCCACAAGGCCGACGCACTTCCGGATATTTTGTTCCTTGACCTGCATATGCCGAAGAAGTCGGGTTGGGAGTGCCTGCGCGACATTCGAAGCAGTCGGAAATTCGACACTGTCTGTATCGCCATCTATTCGAATCTTGGTTCGGAGGAACAGGTTGAGGAGATACTTGACGAAGGCGCCAACATCTACTTCAATAAACCGGATGGGATGGAGGGCATCAAGGAAATGATACGGCAGGTTATTCGGGTGTATCGCTATTACCCGAACCTGGGCGCCGATGAAGAAGCTTTCTTCTTCAGTTGATTTTGGAATCATGTTTTGTTTTGTTTTAATACGCCGAAGCCCGGACACTTGTCCGGGCTTCGGTATTTTAGTCAGGACCAAAAAAAAGCGGAAGTATCTCCGCTTTTTTCTCCTGGTTAACGAGCTACATCGTCTGGCCCGGTGCGTTGGTCAGGCTTTGTAGCCGCCGGATCCGCATCGTGGCGCTCGTCGGTGGTAAGTGAATCATCGTCGTCGTGACCGATAAGGGCATCGAGCGGTCCGGTGGGATCCGTCTTTTCGTCGGAGGCCGTACTTTCATTTTCCGCATCGAAGTCGCTGTTTTTGCCATATGGGTCCGAAGCCCCGAAATCGTGCCGGTTCTGGTTTTCCGTGTAGTCTTCACGGTTTTTGTCTGTGTGCATACGCGTGGTGTTTAGAACTGGCCCAACAGCCAGTAGATGATGACGAATACAATGATGGTGCCGAGGCATCCACCGCCGAGTTTTGAGGCGCCGTAGCCGGCGATGAGAGATTTGAAGAAGCCGTTCATGTGAAGGAGTGTTGAGTTAGAAGTTTTGCGTTTTGGGTTTTGAAACTTGACGTAAGTACATTCGTTATCAAATTTCTGGTTTGGAGGAATGTGTTGTGTTACACATTTATAAGCCTATACTTATAAAATAACCAACGGTATTTCGGAAGTGTTTAGGGAATACTAAAATTTCACGAATTGCGAAGTGTTTTTGGGGATTAAGTGGTACATTAGAAGAAAGCCCAAGTACCCATTTTTCCATGAGAATTTCCATCGTACGTAAAAACGTAAAGGTCAGTCCTGATTCACGGCGCGTCATCGCGCGCTTTTTCTTTAACGGCGAAGAACGGGCGGTGGCCCTGATCCAAAAAGTACTGGCGCTTCCGAAAGAGGAAGTGTTTCGGATTGTATCGCCCTTGCTGCAGGATTTTTCCCGTCGCCACCGTAACATTACCCATAAACTGTACCGTCATTGTGAGCGGGTGAAGCCGTATATCGAAATGGCCGGCGCGAAGCCCGACGCCCTTGATGAATTCACCCGTCTTTTGATCGGATCGTATTTCACACATGAATATTCGATTGAATCGGCGGCGTTTTTCAATCCATCCATCGTAGAAGATCCCGACCAGTATAACCTGGAGGAAGGCCAACTGCGCGTCATCATCAGTTTCCGCGCGGTGGGAGAGGGGCACGTATCTTCTGTGGTGTTCCGACGTGCGGTGATCGACCGGCATAACGATATACAGGTACAACCGGCCGGACTCTATATCGACGAAGCCGAACGGGTGCGCAATGCGGTCTACCAAAAGAAATTGTTTCTGAAGATTGGCGCGGATGAGGGCATCAACAACGAGTTCCTGGATGCGGTCGATAAAAACCTGGGGGAAACGTTTGATTACGACGCATTGAAAAAGATTGTCCTGGCGGAGAAAGCGGAAACGAATGACCCGCAGATACTCGCCCAATACAACCTTATACTCGCATTGTCGGATAGTTACCGCAAAATCACCTTCTCGCGCGACACCGACATCAGCGACCGCGTCATCTTTCCAATCTCCGATTTGGAAAGCAAAGGGATCGAAGACGCGCGGTTTGTCAAGTTTACCCGTGAAAACGGCGCCACGGTCTATTACGCCACGTACACAGCCTATGACGGCTACCACATCATGCCGAAGCTGCTGAAAACCTATGATTTCTATTCGTTTAAGACGAGTCCGCTCAACGGCGCCGGCGCCAAAAACAAAAACCTGGCGCTTTTTCCGCGTAAGATCCGTGGCAAATACTGCATGCTGTCGCGCATCGACGGCTGGAACAACTACATCATGTATTCCGACAACATCAACGTGTGGGAAGACCCCATCCGGATCCAAACCCCTGAGCATCCGTGGGAGTTCGTGCAGATGGGGAATTGCGGCTCGCCCATCGAAACGCCGGATGGATGGTTGGTCGTGACCCACGCTGTCGGCCCGATGCGCCGCTACACCATCGGTGCGGCCTTACTCGACCTGGAAAACCCCGAAATCGAGATCGGCCGACTCAACGACCCCTTGATCACTCCCAACCCTGACGAGCGCGAAGGCTATGTGCCGAACGTCGTTTATTCCTGCGGTTCGATCATCCATAATGGCGAACTGATCATTCCGTACGGCTTATCCGACCACAGTTCGTCGTTCGCGACGGTGAATTTGGAGGCGTTGATGGCGCGGTTGAAGGGGAATTAGCGAATGGGGGAATTAGCGAATTAGCGAATGGGATGTGTTCTTACGGGACGTGCAGGGGTCTGTTTGTAGTTTAAGGGTTTACTGATGAAGCAATTAGCGAATGGGATGCTTTCTCACGGGACGCGTAGGGGGCGGTTTGGAGTTTAAGTATTTACTAATGAAGGAATTAGCGAACGACGGAATTAGCGAATGGATGCGTTCTAACCGGACTTGAATGGTTTGGGGTTTAGGAAAGAACTTGCGGCAATAGAAGATAGCAGACCCGAGAGGTACTTAGCCGCTGCGGGGTGAAGTGGCATGATGGTGTACATGGGGAAACTTCAGCGAACTGTGTCAGTTTTCCCGCCTGTGACCGATTCGGTATTCATTCCTTTCAATAAACACATCTTTGTCTAATTAGTTTATTTTCTCATACGCCAATGAACCCATTTGCCAATTTGATAATTCCACCATTAACCCATTTTCCCATTCGCTAATTCTCGCTAGTTCTTCCACCAATCATTAGCGCTTATCCAGTTATTTTATTTTATCATACGCCAAAGAACCCATTCGCCAATTTGATAATTCCACCATTAACCCGTTTTCCCATTCGCTAATTCGCTAATTAAAAAAGCCCTCCAGTCTCAACCAAAGGGCTTTTTCGCATGGTGCCGAACACACATGCACTGCGGGCTGCTAACTTAACAGCGCTATAAGGTAACTGCTGTACTTCGTGACGTAATACTGCGCAGTCGTCACATTATTCCGGATCATTCTGAAGCGCATAGTACATTTCATTAGGGTCGTAGTCGAAATCGAAATCGAACTGATTGTCGTAGTCGGTGTCATCGTTGATGCGGATGATCTCCATGTCGTCTTCGTAGTTGAATGTGGCTTCCATTTGTAGTGGCTTTAGGTTGTGTCACAAAGTTGCCCAAAGTTAGGCGCGAACGCCTTACACCATTTTGGAGAATCGTTATATAATTCGAAGAAAAACGTTACGGAAATGTATTGGAAATGTAAATTTTGGGCGTTGCCCGTGTCGATAACGCATTGATTTCCATGCAACGCTTCGCTTTTCGCAGTTCGTTGGGAAATAACCGCAGGCACGGGCCTGGCCCTCCGCTATAGCCCTTTTACCTCAGGCGGCGCCGCATCGGCGCACCGCGGCTTCCGTTGGTCGCCCCGTTTGCCGGCGTCGCCAGGCCTTCGGTTGCAAGGGGCTGCCGCTGCGGTCCCTAACGCAAACCGCTACCGTGGCGTTTGATCAAAACCGGCCACTGAGCAGCGTACCGCCGATAGGTGCTTTGGCTTCGATGCCGAGTTTTTTCATCATTTCATAGGTGGTGCACACGGCGGCTGATGTAACCGGGAGACCCGTGGCTTGTTCCAACAGGTCAATCGCCTCTAACGACGGCATCTGCACACAGGCCGAGGCGACCAATACGTCAACGCCGGTCAGGTCAAGACGTTTGTAGATTTCGAGGAGGTTCATCGGATTCTGGGCCGCGACTTCCAGATTATCGGGGATTTCAAGGGCGATGGAGTCGACGACCTCAAACCCCTGGTGTTCGATATAATCGACCACGAGGTCGGTGAGGGGGCGCATATAGGGCGTGATGACGGCCACTTTTTTGGCGCCGAGGGTTGTAAGTCCATTGATGAGCGCACCGGCGCTGGTTACAATTGGAGTAGGGAAGCCGTTCGCCACGGTTTCCTGGTGGAGGTTGACCTCCGACACGCAATGGTAGCCGCGGCCCATGCTCATGATGGCGACCAGACAGGCGTAGCCCATCACGTCGACGTGGGCGTCAGAGAGCTCGAGGGCACATTTGAGGCTCATGGCGTCCATGGCTTCGAGTTCTTCTTTGGTGACTTTCTTCATGCGCATCCGGCTGGAGTGGAAGGTGAAGCGCTCAGGTAACACGGTCTCCCGCGCGCGAAAAATCGCCGGGATCTCGGTTTCCATGGTGACGTTCGAAGAGGGCACGATCTGCCCGATGCGGTATTTTTTAGGTGCTGTATTCACGGTTGTTCTTTCTTTTTTGTAAAATCGAAGCGGGCAAAGATATTGATCAGGCCGAGAAGAAGGGCTGTTCCGAAGGAAATCTGTAATGATTGTAGGAACGCCAAAGTAAAGCTGAAGTTCTCTTCACTTAGGCCCATAATCAGCGTAAACACCATCAGGCCGAAAAAAAGCCCAAGGCCAACCGCAGAAAAGACCATCCAGAAATAATACCAGCTATTTTTCACCTTCCTAACTCTTTGATTGTATTGGTGATAGTACCAATTCCTTCCACCGTGGCTTCCACCACGTCACCATGCCACATCCATTCCTGTGGGTCGCGGCCGGCGCCGACTCCGGCAGGTGTTCCCGTGGCAATGATGTCGCCGGGTTCGAGGGTGAAGACGGTGCTCAGGTCTTCGATCAGGTCGGCAATGCGGAACAGCATGAATTTGGTGTTGGAACGTTGTTTCTCGACACCGTTCACCGTCAGCCACAGGTTCAGGTTGTGCGGATCGGGAATTTCGTCTTTTGTTACCAGCACGGGCCCCATAGGCGCGAAGGTATCCTGGCCTTTCGATACGATCCATTGCCCGGCGCGACGGCAGTCACGGGCGGAAATATCGTTGATGACGGTGTAGCCAAACACGTGGTCGAGGGCCTGGTCTTTCGGAATGTATTTACCGCCTTTCCCAATGACGACGGCCAATTCGACTTCCCAATCCAATTGTTGGGTGAGTTTTGGGTTGTGTATAATAAAGGTGTTGGTGCCGGTCACCGCCGTGGGTGGCTTGGAAAAAATCACCGGTTGTTGCGGCAATTCTTTTGAGGTATCAAGGGTGCGGGCACTTTCGGCCACGTGTTCGGTGTAGTTCAACCCGATACCGATGATATTCTTACGCGGACGTGGGATAGGGGCGAGCAGCGTGACTTCCGCCAAGGGCACAGCCATCGCGGCCAGCTGGTTCTCGTTGAGTTCTTTTCGGGCCGCGGCAATGGAAGCCAACATTTCCGGACCGCCGTCGATGATCTCGAGCAGGGTAGACGGAAACGGGGTTCCCAGTTTGTTGCCGAGTGATTCGAGCGATATCACGATGTCGGTTTCTACAAGGCCGACGTGGGTTTTGGACTGGAGTTGGAAAGTGGAGAATTTCATGAGTTAGGAGTTGGGAGGGAGGAGTTACGAGTTAGTGGTCAGTAGTCGGTAGTTGAAGCTGGGTATACGGCCTAGCCCCGATGGGAGCGGCAGCCCCTGATGACGGAAGGCTGGCCTTGCCGGGCTGTGGGCGCGACCAACGGAAGCGTTCGCAGACCGCTGCAGGGCCGCCTGATCGGCGAAGGGCTATAGCGGACAGCGGGATCATGCTTCCAAAATCTGGTAACCGTCGTTTTCCGGATAGGCTTTTTCCTGGTAGAGTCCGAGGGCCTCGATGGTGGGTAAATCGTTGAACGAGAACAGGCAGGCGTCTTCCGAATCAGACAGGTTGACGTGTTCGTGGTACGTCCATGACGGAACGCAGAAGATGTCGCGTTCGCGCCAGTCGAAGCGTTTGCCGCCGATGATCGAATAGCCGTGGCCTTTGGCGCATTGGTAGACGAATGAGCCGGTGTGTTTGTGGGCTTTGGTGTGTTCGCCAGCGCGCAGTAACTGCATGGTAGCGCCCATGGTTTGCATGACGTGGCCGCCGGTGAGTGGGTTGGTATAGCGCATGATGATGCCGTCGAAAGGCGATCCTTCGTTGACTTCAGCGGCTTTGAGCAATGCGGGATATACGTCTTTCCACGCGTATTTAAAGAGCGGTGAATACGGCTTGTCCCACACATGTTGCGAGGGTACGATGCCGGCTCCGGAGTAGCTCATCGGCAGGTAATTAACCGGTGCCACGAGGGGTTGTTTGCCATCGAAAACCGCGTAATCATTGGCTTCGAGGGCATTTACGAGCGGAATGTCGAGTCCGTCCTGCCAAATGCAGGTTTTGCCGCCTTCCTCCACACCGTGTTCGTGCCAAGCCGAATTGGGCGTGATGACGAAGTCGTTGACTTCCAGCATGATTTTGTGTCCGTCTACCACGGTATAACCGCGTTCGCCCTCCATAATGAACCGCAGGGCCGATGCGCGGTGGCGGTGGGCCGACGTGCTTTCGCCGGGGCGCGTGACCTGGATGCCGGTGTAGAGCCAGCCGACGGCTGCGCTGACATCGCGGCGTTTGTCGTTGACGAGGTATACGACGCGGCGGCCGGCTTGTTCGGGCGTTACGAGTTCGGATGATTTGAGCACGAGCTCGCGTAGATCGCTGTATTTCCAAAGCATCGGAATTGACGACGTGCGCGGTTCCCAGGGTTCGATGTCGTTGGCGACCGTCCAGAGAGCGCCGGCGCCGAGCGTTTCGAGTTCGCGGTAATACGCTTCGAGTTCTGGAGTGTCGGTGACGCGGGCACGGCCGAGGACGTCGTCGGAATGTTGTGTATCCATTTAGAGAGTCAAACCTTTGGCCAGACGGCCGGATTAATCGATGCTAAATTTAGTTATTGTCGGGAAATTATATCGTTGTCGTGGTGGGTAAAATTAGTTCGTGAATTAAAAGAAAGGACTCTGATCGTCATTTTTCGGTCAATCGTGTAGATTTCGATATACAGCCCCGGATGTCGTTGAAACCTTGAAAAACGTGGAATTCCGCGGTATTTTGGAATCTCTTATCAAACTATAATTTATATTATGTAAAATAGAATTTTTCAAAACAGGGAACGGTATGCTCCCTGTCGTATTAGAAAATAAACTTTGTGCTGAGGAAATTGGACCCGTCACCGTCCACTACTTCGTTGATGAGTTTGGTGTTGGTGTCGTTCATTTTGAAGGCCACCAATGAACGGATCGAAAATGATCGTATCGCGTCGGTAACTGACAACGTTCCTTCGGCGCTGTCTTTGCGTCCGGTAAACGGAAACACGTCGGGTCCGCGCTGCGCCTGGCTGTTGACGTTGACGCGGCTGACGATGTTGACCAGCGGATCAATCATCTGGCCGAGTTCCGTGGCGTCGTTTGTAAACACGCTTACCTGTTGTCCGTATTTCGCATCAATCAGGTACTGCAGTACTTCTTCCCAGTCGTCGTATGGAACGACCGGCACAATCGGCCCGAATTGTTCTTCATGGTACAGCCGCATGTCGCTGTTGACCGGATAAACCACGGCCGGATAATAAAACGATTCCTGTGAGCGACCGCCGTTTTCATTGACGACTTTGGCGCCTTTTTCGATGGCATCGGCCACACAATCGTTGAGATAGTCGATTTTTTCGGCCTCCGGCAACGGCGTGAACATCACATCCGGTTCCCATGGCAGGCCAAACTTGCAGGCAGCGATGGCGGCGCTGAAGGCTGCGAGAAACTCGTCGGCCTTGCTGCGGTGCACCCACACGATCTTAAGCGCCGTGCAGCGTTGTCCGTTAAACGACAGGCTTCCGGCCAGTATCTCCTTCACTGCCAATGACATATCGACGTTTCCGGTGACGATGGCGGCGTTTTTCGCGTCGAGTCCGAGTACCGCCCGCAAACGGTTCACTTTCGGGTGTTGCTTCTTCAGTTCGTTTGCTACCTTACTTGATCCGATGAGCGTCAACACATTGATTTTCCCCGAGTGCATCAACCCCGGTATGATATCGCTGCCGCGACCGTAAAGGAAATTGATGACGCCTTTGGGGAAACTTTCCAGGAACGCTTCCTGCAATGGATAATGTAGTAAGGTACCATATTTCGGCGGTTTGAATAACAAGGTATTCCCCATTATCAATGCGGGAATCAATGTTGTAAACGTTTCATTTAGAGGGTAATTGTATGGTCCCATACAAAGTACCACTCCAAGTGGCGAACGCCGTATCTGTGCCCCCACGCCTTCCGTTATTTCAAATCCCGAAGCCTCGCGGTCGAGGTTTTTCAGGGCGTCGATGGTGGCGTAAATGTAGGCAACCGTCCGGTCGAATTCCTTGGTAGCATCGGCATGTGATTTCCCGATTTCCCACATGATGAGTTTGACGGTTTCCTCCTTCTTCTGGATCATCTTCCGGGTGAAGGTTTCGACACAGGCAATGCGGTTTTCGACGCTGCGGGTCGGCCAGTCTCCCCTGCCGTCGTTCCAGGCGGCCACGGCGGCTTCGAGTGCCTGTGCGGCTTCGGCCTCCGTGCAAACAGGATAACTTCCTATTTTCTTCTTTTGCAGTCCTTTATCAGTTTTTATATAAACCGGTGATAGCACATCCTGGAACGGCCCGTCCCACTTGCGCATGGTTCCGTCTAAAAGGAAATACTCCTGTCGCACTTCGTCGATCCGGAAGGCTTCCGGGATCTCATTCTCTGCGATAAATAGCGAGGCAAGCCGTTCGTTGAAGTCCATGTCTTATTGTTTTAAAGAAGCCATATCAATCACAAAGCGGTATTTCACGTCGCTGCGCACCATACGTTCATAGGCCTCGTTGATATAGTCCATGTTGATGAGTTCGATATCCGACACTATGCCGTGTTCCGCACAATAGTCGAGCATTTCCTGGGTTTCCGCGATACCGCCGATCATACTTCCCATAATCTTACGGCGTTTTGGCACGAGCAAAAACGACGGGATGTGGGCCGGTTCCGATGGTAATCCAAGAATCACCAGGGTGCCCCCTTTCCGCAACAGCGCTACATAGGCGGCGTGGTCGTGGTTGGCGGCCACCGTATCGATGATGACGTCGAACGTATTGGCGAGTGCCGCCATTTTAGCCGGATCGCTCGTCAACGCAAAATGGTGGGCGCCGAGCGACCGGGCGTCCGCTTCTTTTGAAGGTGAACCGCTGAGCATGGTGACTTCTGCCCCGAACGAAGCGGCGAATTTCACGGCCATGTGCCCGAGTCCGCCGAGTCCCAACACCCCTACTTTATGCCCTTTTCCTACCTTTAAGTAGCGAAGTGGCG
Organism: Flavobacterium sp. HJ-32-4; assembly: GCF_022532105.1. Lineage (NCBI taxonomy): Bacteria > Pseudomonadati > Bacteroidota > Flavobacteriia > Flavobacteriales > Flavobacteriaceae > Flavobacterium > Flavobacterium sp. HJ-32-4. The sequence goes on from NZ_CP092832.1 coordinate 2,586,327, forward strand.
AATAGGTCGTGACGCCGGCACACAACAGCGGTGCTACGGCTTTGAGGTCGAGTTTGTCAGAGACTTTTACCACATACTCCTCGTCTACCTGGATCGCAGTTGAATAGCCCCCGTACGTCGGTGCGCCAGTGCCTCTTTGAAGGCTATTGTAGGTAAAGGTCGGGCCTTCGTCGCAGTATTGCTCCTCTCCTGCCTTACAGCTCGAACATTGGCGACACGAATCGACGAAACAACCGACACCGGCGAGGTCGCCTGCGCGGAATTTGGTAACGGCAGCGCCGACTTCCGTAATGCGTCCGACAATTTCGTGGCCAGGCACCAAAGGATAGATGGCGGGGCCCCAGTCGCCTTTGGCGGTATGTAAATCAGAGTGGCACACGCCACTATATAGGATATCGATTCGTACCTGATGGGGTTTCAGTTCGCCGCGGTCGAGTTCAAACGGGCGTAATGGCGTTTGGGCGTCGTAGGCGGCATATGCTTTTACAAGTGTCATGATAATGGGTTTTAGGTGCCCTAAGGTACGCAAATGCCCGCGCACTTCCCAAGAATTTACCGTCTTGTTATTCGCGGTTTCCTATTGCGCCTACCGTTTTATTTGCGTACTTTTAGACCTTTCCCACCATATGAAAAACAGCGTTGCCGAACGGATAGCCGATTTCCTCGGAGCCTATCCGCCCTTCAACTACCTTACCCACGACGAGCTGCTGCGCGTCGCCGCGGATGTGCGCGTATTGAGTCTCGAAAAGAACAAGATGATTTTCCAGATCAACGATGCGTTGCATGCCTATTTCTATGTAGTGGCGTCAGGCGTGATCAATCTTTTTACCATTTCGGATGCGGAGGAAACACTCCTGAACCGCTGCGAGCCCGGCGATATTCTAGGCCTGCGCCCGTTTTTTGCCAAGAATAATTATATGATGACGGCGAAGGCGCGCGAGGAAAGCATCGTCTACGCCATTCCCATCGATTCGTTTCGCCCGTTTGCCCTGACGAATGCGGAGGTCTTGGACTTCCTGCTGCAGAGTTTCGCCAGCACGGCGCGCGGAACGGTTACGGCGGGAAAAGGAAAACTGCTGAATGACAGTGTGCAACTGACGGATGGCACGACCGAAATCCAGTTCTTCCAATCGCTCGATTACAATCGGACGCCGCTATTGGTCTCACCCGGACATCCGGTGCAACAGGTGGCGCAGCAAATGACGGATAACCTGACGGGCTGCGCGATCGTGCAGGAAAAGAACATGCCGTTGGGATGGATCACCGATGCGGACATACGCGCTAAAATCGCTACCGGACGGTTTCCCGCCACGACGGAAGTCCGAAATATCATGGCCTCAAACGTCATTACCGTACCCGAGAACCTGTCGCTGGCGGAAGCCCAATTAGCGATGCTCCGGCACAACGTCTCGTTTCTTTGTGTGACGATTGACGGTTCCGAACGTTCGCCGATACGGGGCGTGGTGTCGCAACATGACCTGATTGCCGCTCAGGCGAACAACCCGGGTGTGCTGATCAAAGAGATCAAACGCGCGGCAGCCCCTTCCGAACTGAAAGAACTTCGGGAAAAACTGGCGGATTTCATACGGATTTCCATCGACAATAAAATCCCGTTGTCGCATATCAGCAATATTGCCGGCGAGGTGAATATCGCGTTGGTGAAACGGGCGATCGATTTGGCCGTCCTGGATTTTGGCTCCCCTCCTGCCCGATTCTCATGGCTGATTGTCGGTAGCCAGGGCCGGAAGGAACAGTTGCTGCTCACCGACCAGGACAGCTTTTTGGTTTTTGAGGATGTGGCGCCGGAGAAATACAAAGAAGTCAAAGATTACTTCCTTCGTCTCGCAAAGCGTACCGACCAGATTTTAGAGGAAGTAGGATACGCGCCGTCACCGGATGGTATCGTGGCGGGTAATCCGTTGTGGTGCCGTTCGCTCTCCGACTGGCTCCAGCAATACGAAGAATGGATGACGAATCCGGGTTCAAAAGCCGAATCAAGCCATGCCATCTTCTTCGATTACGAACTGGCGTATGGCGAAACCTCATTGGAAGAAGCGCTTACGGAAGTCATTTTCCGTCATACGAAAAACAAGAAATTCCTTGCACTGCTCGCGACGGAAGCGTTGAAACGGCCGTTGCCATTGAGCTTTTTCAAGAATTTTATTGTAGAGGAAGAAGGTCCGCATAAAGATTTGTTCGATATCAAAAACCGCGGACTGCTGATCTACGCCGATATGGCGCGGGTGTTGTCGCTGAGCCTTAATATCAAAGGCATCAACAATACCTTTGCCCGTTTCCGCCAATTGGCGATGACGGAATCCAAGTACACCGATGCCTACCAGAATGCGGCGGAGGCTTTCCAGACCTTACAGAAATTCCGTGCGGTCAATGGCTTACGCAACGGCACGAACGGGCAGTTTATCTCGATTGAGGAGCTGTCGAAAAACGATCGCGAACGGTTGAAAAACTGCTTCCTTCCGTTGAAAGACCTTGAAGAAATCCTGAAACACAAGTTCCAGCTTACGTATTTTTCATGATGCTCGACTGGCTTAAGAATATCAACAAAGATTATCCTGACTTCTGGCGGGCGTACTTGTCGAAATTCGATGAGAAGCCGACCCGTATCGTGGCGCTCAGTACCAAAACTACGGGCACCGATTACAAGAAAGATGTGATTGTCTCCATCGGTGCGGTGGCCATTGAAGGCGACCAGGTGTTGATAGGCGATAATTTCGAAGTAGTGCTGTTGCAATACGTCTTTAACCACGACAATGGCCTGTCGAACGAATTCATCGTCGAGAGCCAGTTACCGAAACTCGTGGAACCGCAGGCCATACAGCAATTTATTGAATACCTCGAGAATGCGACGTTGGTCGGCCACCGGGTCGATTTCGATGTGGAGATGCTGAACGAAGCGTTGGACCGCATCCATGCCGGGCGACTCAAGAACGAAGCGCTGGATATAGAAGTCATGTACCGCAAATGGAAAGACCTTAACGACGGTCGCCATTTCGGACTCGACGATATTTGTGCGGAGTTTAAGATTCCGGTATCCGAACGGGTATCCGCCGCGGAAGATGCGTATGCGGTGGCCCTGCTTTTCCTGAAACTCAAATCGCGTTTACAGCTTAAAATCTGAGTGCGATTCCTTCCCATAAAAAAAGGCGGTCACTTTCGTAGCCGCCTTTTCCGTTTGTAAATGGTTATGGTTAGATGCGTTCGTCCTTGATCTCGTCAACGATCTCGGGATTGAGCAGTGTGGACGTGTCTCCAAAGCTGGAGAAATCCCCTTCCGCTATTTTCCGTAAGATGCGACGCATGATCTTGCCCGAACGTGTTTTCGGCAACCCGGATACGAATTGGATCTTGTCGAGTTTGGCAATAGGCCCGACGTGATCCGAAATCATCTGGTTGATTTCTTTGCGAAGGTTGTCCTGGTTACGGCTCTCCCCTGTTTCTTTGAGGATAACATACCCATACAACGCATTTCCTTTTATGTCATGAGGGAATCCGACGATCGCCGATTCCGCCACAGCCGGGTGTTCGTTGATGGCGTCTTCGATCGGTGCGGTTCCGAGGTTGTGTCCGGATACGATGATCACATCGTCTACCCGTCCGGTGATGCGGTAGTACCCGACTTCATCGCGCAACGCACCGTCACCGGTGAAGTATTTCCCAGGGAAGGCCGAAAAATACGTCTCCTTAAACCGTTGGTGGTCACCCCAAATGGTGCGTGCCATCGACGGCCACGGGAATTTGATACACAGGCTTCCGGTTACGGAATTCCCTTCGATTTCATTGCGCAGTTCGTCCATCAGTACCGGCTGTATACCCGGCAACGGCAGGGAGGCATACGTCGGTTTGGTCGGCGTGACAAAGGCGATCGGCGAAATCATGATACCGCCTGTTTCGGTTTGCCACCAGGTATCGACGAGCGGACAGCGTTTTCCTCCGACGTGGTCGTTGTACCAATTCCATGCCTCTTCGTTGATGGGTTCGCCTACCGAACCGATCACGCGTAAGCTCTTGAGAGGGAAGGGTTGTACGTATTCGAGGTTTTCTTTTGCAAGCGATCGGATGGCGGTCGGCGCGGTGTAGAAATGCGTGATTTTGTGTTTTTCGATGACGTGCCAGAAGCGGCTGAAATCGGGATACGACGGTACACCTTCGAAGATAACAGTCGTGGCGCCGTTGAGCAGGGGTCCGTATAAGATATACGAGTGCCCGGTAATCCATCCGATGTCGGCCGTACACCAGAAAATATCATTCTCTTCGTAGGAAAAGACGTTTTTAAAGGTATACGCAGTGTAAACCATATAGCCGGCCGTCGTGTGTAACATGCCTTTCGGCTTACCGGTCGAACCGGATGTGTACAGGATGAACAGCGGGTCTTCGGCATCCATAATCTCTGCTACGTTGTTACCTATAGCTTCGTCCATTAGCGGTTCGAGCCATTGGTCGCGGCCTTCCTTCATCTTGACCGGTGTGTTCGTGCGCTTTACCACCAGTGTGGTTTCGACCGTCGGACACTTTTCGAGGGCTTCGTCGATAATACCTTTCAGGTCAATCGTTTTTTCACCCCGAAAGCCGCCATCGGAAGTGATGACCATCCGGGCTTCGCAGTCGTTGATACGGGAGGCCACGGCAGAAGCCGAAAATCCGGCGAAAATGACCGAGTGGATGGCACCGATCCGGGCGCAGGCCAATACAGCATACGCCAATTCGGGAATCATCGGCAAATAAATACATACCCGATCGCCTTTCTTAATACCGCAATCGCGCAGAATATTGGCCAGTTTCGCTACCTGCACATACAACTCATTATAGGTAATGTGCTGCGCCGGTTCGTCGGGATTGTTCGGTTCGAAAATAATCGCGGTTTTGTCGCCGCGCCGCGCCAGATGCCGGTCGATACAGTTCTTGACGATATTGACTTTCGCACCGGTAAACCACTCGAAACGGGCTTCCTGCATGTCAAAGTCGACGACCTTTTCCCATGGCTGGTACCAGTTAAAGTTTTCCTGTGCGATACGTCCCCAAAATTTGCGGGGCTCGCGAACCGATTTGTTGTAGTGTTTGAAATACTGTTCGAGGTTGGGTATTTTATAGTAGCTCATGGCCGCTGGTGTTTTGGTTGGTTATGGACGCAATGTAGTAAATATGCCCGCCCATCGGGACAAATTTCGACTATACTTTGCAAAATAACTATACTAACTATCGGAAGGTAGCAATGCCTGTACCGATTCTATCAACTTCTTGACCGAGAAGGGTTTGGTCAGATAGAGATCGGCACCAAGCGCCAGTCCTTTTTCGATGTCGGACGCTTTGTTTTTGGCGCTGAGAAAAATGACTTTGGTATGACCCAGGTGGTCGGCGTTGCGGATGCCTTCGAGGGTTTGGTAGCCATCGACTTTGGGCATCATGACATCGAGGATGACGACGTCTACGGACTGGTTGGCCAGCAGGTCAAGTGCCTCTTCCCCATCACGTGCAATGAATACCTGGAAATCAAGTTTCCGGAAGGCATATTCAAGCGACATTACAATGTTAGGCTCGTCGTCAACGATGAGTATCTTTTTCATGTTCGGTGGGTTCAGGCAGTATAAAGGTAAGCAAGGCGCCGGAATTTTCACGATTGTCCGCCCAAATGCGTCCGCCGTGGTGATCGATGATTTTTCGGCAGATGGCGAGCCCGAGTCCGCTGCCCTCCGGTTTCCGCAGGTTCTGGTGCTTCACCTGGTAAAATTTGTCGAAAATGGCGTCGAGGTCGGTGGGCGCGATCCCTTTTCCGTTGTCGGCGACGGCTACTTCCAACGCCTGGTCTTTGCTGCTAGCGGTGATGGTAATCCTTCCCCCCTCTTCCCGACAAAACTTCAACGCATTCGATACGAGGTTCATCAGCACCTGCACGATACGGTCATGGTCATACAGAACAGGGCGCGTGGTGGCGATGTCGACTTCTATCAGGATGCCTTTCGCATCCGCTATCGGTTTTAGTTGGGCCAGAACTTCTGAGAGCGCGTCGGAAATGAGATGCGGTGCCAAATCAAGGGATTGTTTGCCTGATTCAAACTTCTCAAGATCAAGGATTTTATTGATGAGGCGGTTGAGGCGATCCGATTCTGACATGATGTTCTGCAGGAAGTTCCGACGCAGTTCATTCGGGATGTCGTCATCATCGTGGAGGATCTCGGTTGCCGCACGAATGGCGGTAATGGGCGTGCGCAACTCGTGTGAAACTGTGTCGAGGAACTCGTCTTTCTGCCGGTCTTTCTCCAACAGTTCTTCATTGGCTTCGCGGAGTTGGGCGGTAAGGGCTTCCAGTTCGGCCGAGGCTTCCCGCAATTTGCGGTTGACGACAATGTTCTCGCGCGACTCTTCCAAAATTTTCAGGACTTCCGTCAGGGGCACTTTTTCCTCCTTCACCACGCTCGAAATCAGGATGCGGGCAGATGCCGTGCCTATATGCCCCGTGAGCAGGTTCTCCGCAAATTTGATCATCCGCGGGTCGGCGAGTTGCTGCTCGGGATCGGTGCCGTATTTCCGACGGAAGAACGCCAGTTCACGGCGGGTGGCATTTTCCCCCAGAAACCGCACCAATACCCTCCGGATGTCGGCGATATACGCCGTTCCCTTCCAGATAAAAGCGCTTTCGTGCTTCGACGCATAGCGATCAATATCGATGAACATCTCGGCATAATTGCGTTCGCGGTAATTGCCTTTGAAGCTAACGGATACGATCAGGTAAAGTCCGCCGTTGACCAACAGGCTCCAAAACAACGCGTGCGGCACCGGCTCAAGATACGTAAGTCCGAGTAGGGAAAACGGACGCAATCCGGACATCCCCATAAAGCCCGCAGTCACGAAGGTGCTGTCGGATCCGGTAGTGCCAATTATGTAAGGAAGTAATAACGTATAGGTGCACACAAGGAAACCGCCGATGAGTCCGGCAATCGCCCCCGCCTTCGATCCCCTTCGCCACAAAAGGGCCCCGAAGAAAGAAGGTGCTAATTGTGCGATGATGACAAAGGAAACGAGTCCCACGGAAAATAGGTCATAATCCAGGATGATGCCACGATACAAACAAAAGGCGCCGGTAATCAATAGGAAAATCGACACTTTACGGATGTTGAGGATACGACGGTTGTCCCACCCTTCCCCATCGCGCTTCAGGCGGCCGAGCAGTCCATACGGGATGACAAGGTTGTTGCTAAGCATGATGGAAAGCCCGATAGACGACGCTACAATCATTGAAATAGCCGCGGAAAATCCTCCGAGAAACACCAGGACGGTCATCGTGCTATTGTGGAAGAATTGCGGGATGAGCAACGGAAAAAAATCCGGCGTCACCGATTGACCGGCGAACAAGACGTTTCCGCCCCACGCTATGGGATAGACGAACAGATTGAAGAGCAGCAAATACAAAGGAAACAACCAGATAGCCGTCTTTAGGTGGCGCTCCCGGCTATTTTCGATCACCGCCATGTGAAATTGGCGCGGCAGCAGGAAGATGGCGAAAAACGACAACAGGCACAGGAAAAACCAGTTGATGGCCTGTGGGAAAACCGCAACCGAGTGCTTCTGAACGAAGTCGGGCAAGACATGGGCCTTTTGGTAGAGGTCATCGAAGCCATCAAACACCACGAAAGCCACGTAACCACCAAGCAGCACAAAGAAGAACAGCTTGAGTACCGATTCTAACGCCACCGCCATGACGATACCCCGTCGTTTCTCTGCAGCGTCTGCATAGCGGGTGCCGTAATACGAAGCAAAAAGTGCCAGTGCCAACGCGATGTAGGTGGTTGTGTCGGAAAATACGTTGGAGCTGTGTGAGGTGCCGGTTACCAGGTGAAAGGTCTCGGATATTGCTTTCAGTTGTAATGCGATGTATGGCAGGATGGCAAAAAGGCATACCAGTGTCACCAGTGCCCCCAGGAACCGGCTGTTGGCGTAGCGAAGGGAGATAAAATCGGCGATGCTGGCCACTTTGTTCGCTTTCGCAATCCGGATGATGCGTCGCATGAGAATGATCCAGGCGGGCACGGCAATCACCGGACCCAGGTAAATCGTGAGAAAGGCCACACCGCTTTTGGCTGCCATGCCGACGCTTCCGTAATAGGTCCAGGCGCTGCAGTATACCGCCAGCGACAAGGTGTAGACATACGGATTGGTCGTCCAGCGGACATAGGCGCGCTTCTCGGCCCAATGCGCGATTACGAATAGCAGGCCCACATAGGTTGCCAGGATGAGAAGCAGTGCGGCGCTAGTCATAATATCGCTTGACAATCAGGTAACTTACCAAAATCGCACACGACCAAACGCTGAAGATGTAGACATAGATCACCGGAAAACCGCCAATGGCGCCATCGATGCCGAACAACGGCAGCAGCGGCATGTTGAAGGCCAGCAGCAGCAGTACGGCAATGATGATCAGCTTTTGTTCGTGTCGTTTTTTCATCTCACACAAAAAGCCGGTGCACTACACACCGGCTCTGCAAAGTAGCATTATTTTTTAGTCTTTGTACTCGTTGGTGAGGGCATAATAGCCGAAGATACCCAGCCCGAGTGTCACCAAAGGCATCAGGATAAAGAACAAGATGATGCCGAAAACGAGGTCGTCCTGTTTGTCGGATGTGAGTTTGGCCCCGAAAATGGTGATACATCCGTAGGCGACGGCAACCGCGAGTGCAATCCAAAGTACGCCGGCAATTCGTTTGATAGTGTTCATGATGCTTATTTTTAGTCGTGTAACGTACTGATTTTTTTATCGAGGTAAATCATGCCGATCACAAAGCAAACGGCGGCGATTCCGATTGGATACCAGAGTCCTTCGAGGTAGAATTCCGGGTCGCCCGCATCTTTTCCCGTAGTGACAAGATAAGTGGAAATCGCCGGTAAGAGTCCGCCGAAGATGCCATTCCCCACGTGATACGGCAGCGACATCGACGTATAGCGTATCCGCACGGGGAACATTTCAACGAGGAAGGCAGCAATCGGCCCGTATACCATCGTGACAAAGAATACTTGAATGAATACCATAAGTATGATCCACCAACGGTCTGAGGATGTGATGGTTTTTGTGAGTTTCGTCTCCACCTTATCTTTTCCGGCATCGTCTTTTATACGGACCCCGTTATCGAGGTGTACCGTCTTGATTTCTTCTGACGTCGTGCCGTCAGCAAAGGCTTTATTAGTGGTATAAATGGAATCACTTTTGGTGCCTTCAAGGGTTTTGAAGGTGGCTTCCATTTTAGATGATACTTCCGTTTTCAGGGACAAGTCAGTGGTTTTATACATCGAATTATAGATCGGGCGGTAGCACACGATGGCAATCAGCATCCCCGACATCATCACCGCTTTGCGTCCGACTTTATCCGACAACCATCCGAAAAACACAAAGAACGGTGTGGCCATCAGGAGCGCGATGCCCATGAGTCCGTCTACCTGCGTCGCATCGACCGACATCACCGTCTTCAGGTAACTCATGGCGTAGAACTGGCCGGTATACCATACGACTCCCTGCCCCATGGTCGCACCAAAAAGCGCCAGCAAAACAAACTTGAGGTTGTATTTGTGGCCGAAACTCTCTTTCAACGGATTGGTGCTGGTTTTGCCTTCCGACTTGGCTTTCGCGAACAAAGGCGATTCGTGCATGCCTTTACGGATGATGTAGGACACCAACACCATCAGGATCGATACCCAAAACGGCACACGCCAGCCCCACTCTTCGAACTGCTCTTTGCTCAACAGCCCTTTGGTGATCAGGATGACAATCAGTGACACAAAAAGTCCTGCCGTAGCGGTCGTTTGGATCCACGACGTCCAGAAGCCGCGTTGCCCTTTGGGTGCGTGTTCGGCCACGTAGGTCGCGGCGCCTCCATACTCCCCACCGAGCGCGAGGCCTTGCAGGAGTCGGAGTAACAACACCAGCAAGGGCGCCAGGAACCCAATCGTCTCATAACTGGGGATACAGCCGATGAGGAAGGTCGCGCCTCCCATCAGGAGCAGGGTCACCATAAAGGTGTACTTGCGCCCGATCAGGTCGCCCAACCGTCCGAAAAACAGGGCGCCGAAAGGCCGAACGACGAAACCGGCCGCAAAGGTGGCCAGCGTCGACAGGAAGGCGGCTGTCGGATTATCGGATGGGAAAAACTTAGTCGAAATGACGACGGCCAGACTTCCGAAGATATAGAAGTCGTACCATTCGATGAGGGTGCCTACAGACGAGGCGGAAATCACTTTCCAGATACCCTTTGTGGATTTGTTGCTCATGGTAAGGTCTTGATTGGTTTATAGATAGATCTGCAATTGTACAATAAAATCACCGTATAGCGAATAGGTGTCTTTTGCGGTGTATACCGGACGGGCAGCATATTCGAGCGTGATTTTGGCGTTGTGCCCGTCGAGATAGAAGTTTGTTCCAAGGTCATACTGCGTGCTCGCTTTATCCAGTGCGTCGAAATTCTTGAGGGTCAAGGCACCGAAGGGCTGTATCCGCACTTTGGGTTTTTCTTTCGATGTAGGCAGGAGGAAGCCCGCCTGCGCATACCAGATGGTGCCGGTGCCGATGAGCGGTTGGCTGTTTCCGACGCCTGAAATGGAAGCGGTACCGGTGAAGTTCGGGTCGGCCACGCCCACATTCATGATACCGACGTTCCGCAGGTAGCGGGGTCCGAAGTCATAATGGTAAAAGGCACCGTAGGCAGTAAGCGCCATTTTCTTTGCTTTGTTGCCAATGGGCAGGTCAGCGAACACGTCGGCTGCATACAGGTTGATGTCGTGTTTGCCGATGACGCCTGCCACCGAAGTCCGGGTGCCGTCCGGCGCGTTGTAAAAACCGGCGCCGATGTTGAAGACGCGTTTGGTACCCAGGTAACTTCCGACTTTATACGGCAGCAGGTTCGACTCCTGATCGAGAAACTGGTATTCGAAATACCCCGCCTTCGACCAGGCTGTGTTGCCGTTGTTGTCGACCGCTATGGCTTGATCGGCGGTAGACACATCTACCGGCGTAACGTTGGTAGCGAAGGGTTTGTTGTAGCTGACGCGGTACTCAAACTTGCCGTATTTTCCTTTTGCAAACAGGCCCATTTGCCGGGCGAACTGGTCGGAGTTCTCGATGAGTGGCCAACTGAAAATAGGCGAATCGGTATTGAGAAAGTTGAGGGTAGATGCCATTGTCATACGCGAAAGACCCATGTAATAGTGGAGTCCACCGCCGATAGACAGGCTGAAGTTCTGGGATTCCTCCGGAAGTACGACGGCGTATTCGTTCCAGACATCATGGAAGAACATCCCTGGTTTTTTCCCCTGCCCGTAACCGCCGGTGCCAGACGAACCCGATGCGCCTCCGCCCGTAAACGACTGGTTATTGATACCAAAATGCGTGACAATCATATAGCGTTTCGACAACTGGGCATGCAGCAGGATGCGGAGACGCCGGTTGCCGATGTCGGTGCTGTGAGTAGCCGCTTCGCCGTTGATAGAGGTGCCGGGGTTCATTTCGGTTGAGCGGAGCCAGATTTGGTTCCAGGCCAAAATGCGAAGGTATTTGCTGCCGTCCTCCTTCAGATTCAGGCGAAGTCCGGTGCCATACTCAGGTGACCCCTGAGAATGGCCCGCCAGCGCAAAGAGTAACAGCGCGGCGATGAGAATTGTTTTTTTCATTATCGGCGGTTTTGTTGGTTATTGACTGCCAAGTTCCCCGTATCCGATGGCGAAAAAAAATGGGATGTATATATTTGTAAAGAAGATAGTTTTTACTCTTTGAAACGCGCCCATTTGATCAGCATGAACTTATCCCCGAGTTCCGTAATGATCATGCCGGCACCCGACATATTGGGTTTGTTGCGCAGGAATTCAATCAGTTCGTTGTGGTTGAAGATCTTATACGTCGGATGGTAATCGGAATGGGTGGGCTTCCGTATGCGGAATTCCTTGACCCAGTTGCTGACCGTCACATGCGAAACCCCCAGGATGCGCTCGATTTCCCGGTAGCTGAGTCCTTCCAAATACAACTGCAGGGCCTTTGTCACGTAATAGTCGTCTATCTTCTTCCCGACCTTGTTAACCGAGAAATGGTACCGACAGGATTTGCAGTGGTAGCGCTGTCTTTCGCGTACGATACCGCTCTTTACAATATCCGTTCCGAGGCATTTTGGGCAGGTGGAAATGGTCATCTATCTAAAATTTGCATAAATATATCAATTTAGCAAGTATATAAAAATGATAATCGAAAAAATTACGGACGTAAATTTCGTTTTATATAATTATTCTACTAAATAAGTAACGTTTTATAGCTTTTAACCACGAATACCGATATCCTTTTACCACATGAACCGGTACTTCTCTTTCTTTATCGTTTGTAGGATGACTGTCCTGACCCTATCGGCCCAAACCGTATCATCTGTCCATCCCGCGTTGGATCACCTGCCCTCGGTTCGCGACTTTTGCATGTCCGATGCCGGTGATGAAATGTACTTCTCCGTCCAGAGTCCGATGGGTGAACTCTCCCGCATCGGATTTATGACCCGTCAAGCGGATGGCAACTGGACAAATCCGCAACTACTCCCCTTCTCCGGCGCCTATTACGACCTGGAGCCCTTCCTGTCTCCCGACCAGAAACGGCTTTATTTTGTTTCCAACCGCCCTTTGGATGGTGTGGGCGCTGCCAAGGATATGGATATCTGGTATGTAGAACGGGCTACACCAACGACTTCCTGGTCAGCACCGATCCGTGTTGGGGCACCGGTGAATTCGGAAGCAAATAGCTTTTATCCGTCTGTCGCCGCCAACGGCAACCTGTACTTCACCGCTGAAATGCCAGGTGGGACCGGGAAAGACGATATCTGGATGTGTCGTTGGGACGGCAAAACCTATGCACCACCGGTGTTGTTGCCGGGAAAGGTGAATACGGACGGACTCGAGTTCAACGCCTTTATTTCCCGCGATGAGGATTTCCTGTTGTTCACGAAATACAACAGTCCGGGTGGCCTCGGAAGCGGCGACCTTTACATCTCCCGCCGTGCTACTGACGGTACCTGGGGTACGCCCGTATCGCTGGGTACGACAATCAACAGCAAGTTCATGGAGTATTGCCCGTTTTACGACGCGGCCCATCAGGTGCTATACTTCACCAGCCGGCGCAATACACTCAACGATGGCAATTACCCTGACATCCAGACGCTCATCGATGCGGCGGGCGGTACCGCAAACGGGCAAAGCCGTCTCTACCAGGTGCCGTTCCGACCGTAACGGACAACGAAAACGTTTTCTTCCCCACACTTTGTAGGCGGGCCTCGCGGTTTTTTTACTAAATTCACGCCGAAAGAAAATCGCGCCGTATGCAATTCGATCCCGCTGAAATCGGGCCTTCCGCCGTCTATAAACTGTTAACGGGCACCGTCATCCCCCGCCCCATCGGCTGGATTTCATCCGTTGATGTAAACGGCATCGCCAATCTCGCGCCGTTTTCGTTTTTCAACGCGGTCAGCGAAGACCCGCCCCATGTGATGTTTTCGACTGTACGGCCCGGCGGCCAAAACAAAGACACCCTTGCGAACGTATTGGCCACCGGCGAGTTCGTCGTCAACCTGGTGACGGAAGAAACGGTGGAAGCCATGAACGCTTCTTCCGCTAATTTTCCTTCCGACGTGAGCGAATTCGAAGCGTTGGGCATCGCCTCCCTCCCGTCCACCCTCATTTCGCCTCCACGGGTCGCGGCGAGTCCCGTGCATCTCGAGTGCCGCCTCGTCCACCACTACCCCATCGGCAACCACGAAACGGGTGGCGCTACGGTGGTCATCGGCGAAGTGTTGCGGTTTCACATACACGATGCCATCCTGAAAGAATCCTTTCACATCGATCTCGACCAATACCGCCCCGTGGCACGGTTGGCCGGATCCAATTATGCTACATTAGGAGCGATATTCTCCCTTAAACGTCCGACATTATGAAAATTAAGGTGATAGGCGGAGGCCCTGGCGGACTCTACTTCTCCATTTTGACAAAGAAAGCGATGCCTGACTGCGAAATCGAGGTATTCGAACGCAACCGGCCCGATGACAGTTTTGGTTTCGGCGTGGTATTCTCGGACGAAACGCTGAGTGAATTCCTCTCGCGTGACCCGGGTTCCTATGAACTCATTCGCGGTAGTTTTGCCTATTGGGATGAGCTGGATGTCGCCCGCGATGGCGAGGTAGTGCGCATCACGGGCAACGGCTTCTGCGGCTGTTCCCGGCGGACGCTATTGGAACTGTTGCAACAGCGCTGCCTGGAAGAAGGCGTGCGGCTGTACTTTGAAGAAAATGTCGACGACCTGTCAAGGTTTGCCGATTCGGATATACTAGTGGCGGCTGACGGGATTGGAAGTGCCATTCGCAGCCGTTACGAAAAGGAGTTCGGCACACACATCGACCTAAAGCGTAACCGTTTTGTGTGGATGGGATCGACGCGACCGCTTGACGCCTTTACCTATTTTTTCCGTACGACCGAGCACGGGCCCATCGTGGCCCATACCTATCAATACGAAGAAGGCCGCAGCACCTGGATTTTCGAGTGTTCCGACGAAACCTTTACCCGCTTTGGCTTTGATGTATTCGAAGAAGCCGATACCGCCCGTCGCATGGAGGCGCTTTTTGCCGAGGAATTACAGGGTCATCCGCTGTTGACCAACAAATCACATTGGCGGCAGTTTCCGGCCGTGACCAATACGCGCTGGCACCACGACAATATCGTGTTGTTGGGAGATGCCAAGGCGACCGCACATTATTCCATTGGATCGGGTACAAAACTCGCCATGGAATGTGCCATTGCGCTTTCCGACGCGGTGTTGGCGCATCCGACCGACCGTGAGGCCGCCTTTGCCCAATACGAGAAGAGCCGCCGTAGTCGCGTGGAAATCATACAGCATGCCGCCAATGTGTCGCTTGATTGGTTCGAACACATGGATCGCTACATCGACCTGCCGTTCTACCAATTCGCATTCGGCGTCATGACGCGTGCCAAGAAAGTAACCTATGAAAACCTGCAGCTTCGCGACCCGTCGTTTACGCAGAAGGTGATGGACGAATTCCATGCCCAAAACGGTACCAATGTGGGCACACCGCCTGCCTTTACGCCGTTTACCCTTCGGGGGATGACACTTCCCAACCGGATTGTAATGTCGGCCATGGGCCAATACCAGGCTGTTGACGGACTCCCGGGCGATTGGCATTTTGTGCATTACGGCAGCCGCGCGGTGAACGGTGTTGGACTGATTATCGCTGAAATGACGGCCGTCTCCCCTACCGGACGAATTACGGAAGGTTGCGCGGGATTGTACACGCCAGAACAAACCGCCGCCTGGAAACGGATCGTAGATTTCGTGCATACGCAGTCGGCTTCGAAAATAGGCATCCAAATCGGTCATTCCGGTCGCAAAGGAGCGGTGCGGAAACCGTGGGAAGGCGCCAACCAACCCTTGGAACATCCGTGGCCACTGGTCGCTGCCTCACCCCTTCCGTTCGCCGATCACCTGCCCGTTCCGGAAGCCTTGACCGAGGAAGGGATGGCCGAAATTACCGCCCAATTTGCCCAGGCCGCCCGAAATGCAGACGCGGCAGGCTTCGACCTGCTCGAACTACAGGCCCATCATGGTTTCCTGCTGGCCTCCTTCCTTTCTCCGTTGACGAACCAGCGCACCGATGGGTATGGTGGCTCACCCGAAAACCGACTGCGGTTCCCGTTGCAGGTCATGAAAGCGGTGCGGGAAGCGTTTTCAAACGATAAACCCCTCGCGGTGCGGCTTTCGGCGAGTGATTGGGCGGAAGGTGGACTTTCGGAATCGGATGCAATAGCGATTGCGAGGGCGTTCCGACAAGCCGGTGCGGACCTTATCGATGTTTCGACCGGGAACACGGTGTCCTACCAGCAACCGCAAACCGGGCGGATGTGGCAGGTGCCGTTCTCCGATGTGGTCCGTCATGAAGCGGACGTACCGACGATAACGGCGGGTAGCATCACCGACATTGACCAGATCAACACCATCATCCTCAACGGTCGTGCCGATTTGGTCGCACTGGGTAAACCCCTGTTGCTCGATCCGG
Source organism: Flavobacterium sp. HJ-32-4 (assembly GCF_022532105.1). Taxonomy (NCBI): domain Bacteria; kingdom Pseudomonadati; phylum Bacteroidota; class Flavobacteriia; order Flavobacteriales; family Flavobacteriaceae; genus Flavobacterium; species Flavobacterium sp. HJ-32-4. Next base: position 2,602,412 of record NZ_CP092832.1, read on the forward strand.
CCTTCGTCCGCCACGCGCAGGCGTATGAAGGATATGAAGCAGACGATATCCCACTGTCGTATCGTACAGGAAAATTCCACCTCTATCCCCTAAAAACCGCCGAACGCAAGATGGTAGAAGGGATGAAGAAGGCGTTGAAACCGGAGAGTCATAAGCGGGGTTGAGAGAAGCGAGAGGAAAGAAGAAAGAAGCAAGAGACAAGAAGAAAGAGGAATTTCCAAAGACCCAATACCTAATACCCCATACCCAATACTAAATACCCCATACCAACAACCCAATACCAAATACCAACCACCAAACAGCGACCAATGAAACACTACGACGATTCATTCGCGCACGACCATCTTCCGCCGGCGGATTTACTGCCGCATTTCGTCGACGACCTGCCGCAGTTCCAACATCCGGAGTTCCTGAATTGCGTTGACCGACTGCTGGACCACCACATCCGTGAAGGAAACGGAGATCGCATTTGTTTACGGACGTTTACCACAACCTGGACCTACCAACAGCTTTTTGATAAAGCCAACCAGATTGCCCGTGTGTTGGTAGACGATCTCGGACTGAAATCCGGGAACCGCGTATTGCTTCGCTCGGCGAATAATCCGATGATGGTGGCCTCTTGGTACGGCATCCTGAAAGCAGGCGGGATCGTGGTAGCGACCATGCCTTTGCTTCGCTCGAAAGAGTTAACGACCATTATCGATTGCGCGGAAATATCCCATGCGTTATGCGATGCGTCGTTGCAGGAGGAATTGTCGCTCGTCGTTTCGCCTTTCCTCAAAAAAACCTGCTTGTTTGACGGCTCCGAACAGCAGCCTTCGGAATTGGAAAGCGCGATGGCGCAAAAGCCGACCCATTTCGATAATTACCACTCCAAGTCGGATAGCGTGGCCCTTATCGGGTTCACGTCGGGTACCACCGGCCTGCCGAAGATGACGGCACATTTCCATAAAGACATATTGAATATCTGCGAGGCCTTTCCGGTATACTCCCTACAGCCGACATCTGATGATATTTTTACGGGAAGTCCACCGTTGGGCTTTACCTTTGGTTTGGGCGGACTCGTGCTCTTCCCCATGTATTTTGGTGCGTCCACCTTCCTGATCGAAAAACCCACACCAGACCTTTTGCTTCAGGCGATACAGGAACACCGTATTTCCATATGCTTTACCGCGCCCACCGCCTGGCGGGTATTGACGGGAAAAGTAGCGGATTACGACATTTCTTCTCTCCGCAAGTGCGTGTCGGCGGGCGAAACCCTCCCACTGAAAGTCTGGCAGGATTGGTATGACGCCACTGGCCTGAAAATCATCGATGGTATAGGCTCGACGGAACTGCTCCATATTTTTATCTCATCACACGAAGACAATATGAAGCCCGGCGCCACGGGCGTGCCGATTCTCGGTTATCAGGCTTGTATTTTGGACACCGCGGGTAACGAACTTCCTGCAGGGCAGCCCGGCCGATTGGCTGTAAAAGGCATGACGGGTTGTAAATACCTCAATCGAACGGAGAAACAGCAGGAATATGTGGAAAACGGATGGAACATCACCGGCGATATCTTCCGACAGGACGAAGACGGCTATTTTTGGTTTGTAGCGCGGGGCGACGATATGATCATTTCCTCCGGATACAACATCGCGGCGATTGAAGTCGAAAGCGTGCTGCTCACCCATGACGACATCCACGAATGTGCCGTTGTCGGCGTGCCGGACGAGGAGCGCGGAATGCTGGTGTGCGCCCACATCGTATTGAAAGAAAAAGATAAAGCATCGGACGAATTAAAGAAAGGTATACAGCAATGGTTCAAGGAAGTAGCGGCTCCTTACAAGTACCCACGCGTCATCCACTTCACCGAGGGCCTACCCAAAACCGAAACCGGAAAAATCCAACGTTTCCGCCTCAAATCTTCGAACTGATATGCAACAACTGTTTTCCAAACCCGAAACCATTCGCTTCCGCCACACGGACTTCGCCGGCATCGTGTTTTATCCCCGTTTCCTCGAAATGCTCAATGATTTGGTGGAAGACTGGTTTGCCGAGTGTCTTGACCGACCGTTTTCCAAAATACACGAAACCAACGGCATACCGACCGTCGACCTGAAAGTACAATTCCGCAAACCGGCGCGGATTGGCGACATCCTTGAAAAACAACTCTGGGTCACGCGTTGTGGCGGTGCCTCTGTTACCATTGGCTTCCGCTTCGTCCACAAGAAAGACCAAACAAACTGTCTGGAGGGCGAAGCCACGCTGGTGAACGTGGGTCTCAACGAAGCCCGTAACGAAATCACATCCGTTCCATTTTCCGAGGAAATGAAAGCGCGCATCCTCCCGTTTCTTCTCACTAACGACTAACTACCAACCACTAACTACTTCTTCTCATGTCCTCCTTCCCTTCCTTCAAAGCCGCCACCGTGCAAACCGCACCTGTTTTCCTCGACGTCGAAAAAACGGTGGATAAGGCCATTTCGTTCCTTACGGAAGCGGCTTCCAACGGGGCGCAACTCATTGCTTTTCCTGAAGTCTTTATCTCCGCCTACCCTTACTGGAACTGGATCATGACCCCGGTGCAGGGCAGCAAGTGGTACGAAGAACTTTACCGCAATTCGGTATCGGTTGACAGCGCGCCGATTCGACGTTTACAGGACGCAGCGCGGGAAAACGGCATCCACGTGGTCATTGGCATGAACGAACGGGGCGAGAGCTACGGAGAGATCTACAACACCAACCTGATCATCGACGACACCGGGGCACTGATCGGCAAACACCGGAAACTGGTGCCTACCTGGGCGGAGAAGCTCACGTGGACCGCAGGTGACGGGTCGTCACTTAAAGTCTACAAAACCGGCATTGGCCCTATCGGGACGCTGGCATGTGGGGAAAACACCAATACTTTGGCGCGCTTTGCGTTGCTCTCGCAGGGAGAATTGATACACATTGCCAACTATATTTCCCTGCCCGTAGCACCTCCTGATTACAACATGGCGGAGGCGATCAAGATACGGGCAGCCGCCCATTCCTTTGAGGGCAAGCTGTTTACTATTGTATCATGTTCGACCATTTCGAAGGAAATCATCGACCGTATGACGCCGGACGTACCGAACGCTGCCGAATTGCTGACGCGAAAAAGTGCGGCCTTTTCCGGATTTATCGGTCCGAATGGTGCCGTGATCGGAGAACCGCTAATCGACGACGAGGGCATCGCCTACGCGGAAATCGACCTGGCGAAATGCATACAGCCGAAACAGATGCATGATATCCTCGGACATTATAACCGATTCGATATCTTTGACTTACGCATCAATACGGCCCCGACGCGCAAAGTAACTTTCATCGACGACCACGACACCTTCAACCAGCGCTGATATGAAACGTTTTGCCTTCCTCCTTCTCGTCTCGCAGTGGCTTACCGCGCAGACCTACATCACCCATGTCACCGTTGTAGATGTGGAAAAACACAAACTGCTGCCCGATCGCACGGTCGTACTTAACGGTGATCGCATCACGGAGATCGCGACATCCGGTCGGAAGGTACCTGCGGGGGCGAAGGTTATAGAAGGAAAAGGAAAGTTTCTGATGCCGGGACTCGTGGATGCGCATGTGCATTTTTTCCAGAGCGGCGGACTTTACACCCGTCCGGACGCCATGGATTTGCGGAAAAGGAAGCCCTATGAGAAAGAAATTGCGGAAGTCCATGCCCGGATGGAAAACGTGTTGCAACGCTACCTCGCCAACGGGATTACCACCGTTATCGATCCGGGTGCTACCTACAATTTCCTTGAGCTGAAACGAAAGTGGGCCGACAAACCGCTCCGTTCGACTGTTTTTATGTCGGGGCCGCTCATTACGACGTACGAACCAGAGCCCTTCAAAGGATTGGGCGCTGACGAACCCTTCCGCCTGGCGCTGACACCGGACGAAGGCCGGCAGATGGTGCGCGAACAGTTGCCGCATCGTCCCGACTTTATCAAGATATGGTATATCGCCGACGTCGACGGAACGGGTGCAGAAGCCGGCGCCCGCAAGTACCAGCCGGTTGTGCAGGCCATCATTGAAGAAGCCCATGCGAACCACATACGCGTGGCGGTGCACGCCACCGAACGGATCACCGCCCAACTAGCGGTAGAAAGCGGATGTGACTTTCTGGTGCACAGCATCGAAGACGAAGACATCAGCGATAGTTTCGTCACGTTGCTGAAAGACAAAAAGATCGTACTTTGTCCGACACTTACGGTCGGCGATGGTTATGATAACACGTTCGCACAAACCCTCGCCTTTTCACGGGAGGAGCTAGCGAAAAGCGATCCCTTCGCATTGGGCTCTTTGTTTGACCTGCGCCACCTGCCGGATACCGCCCTGATCAAAGGCTATCAAAACTATTTCCGGGATGCGAAGCAATTAGAGAAATCCAAAAAGCAGCGGGGTATCATGGCCCGAAACCTCAAGAAGCTGGCAGACGGTGGCGTGCGGATCGCCTCTGGAACCGATGCGGGCAATATCGGGACACTCCATGCCGCTTCCTATCGTTCGGAACTGCGCCGCATGCAGGAAGCAGGACTCTCGAACTGGACGATACTCGAAGCATCTACCCGAAACGGGGCCATGGCGCTAGCCAAAGAAACCGACTTCGGCACCGTGGCGGTCGGAAAACGGGCGAACTTATTGCTTCTGAACGCCGACCCAACCCAATCACTCAACGCGTTGGACACTATTGAACTTGTGTTCCACAATGGCTCACCGTCAACGGTGAACGAACTTATAGCCGAAACGCCCGAAGAACTCGTGCAGCGACAGGTGAATGCCTACAACCTCCGGAATATTGACGCGTTTTTGGATACCTATTCGGATGACGTCGAAATATACACTTTCCCTAATAAACTTGAGTTCAAAGGAAAAGAGCGAATGCGAAGCGACTATGGGGCCATGTTCAGCCAAGCGGCCAACCTTCATTGCGAGATCGTCAACCGCATTGTGGATGGCAACCGTGTCATCGACAAGGAACACGTCCGCTTTAATGATAAAGCACTAGATGGAACCGCGATTTATGTGATCGAGAACGGCAAAATTTCGAAAGTCTACTTTTTGCAATAGGCCAACTTCCAGCGCCGAAGGACGAAATTTCAAAAGGGCTTACCCCACTCCTCTCTCCTAACTCCTAATTCCTAACCCCTAACTCCTAAATATACGCATAATGCCGTATTTCAGGCGGCATATCTATCGCCTAAATTTGACGCAGTTGCCAAGCGGCGACCGCACGCATTCCTACGCTATCAAAAACCTCCACGTGAACACGAAAGTGGTTTTTTAGTGATTCAAAAACATGTTTTTGGGCGCCTCCAGTGATGGGGGCGTTTTTTTTTGGAAGGAACTGAGTAACTGAGTAACTGAGGAAGTAAGTCTATTCCAACTACGAGCGGTTTGCGGCCTCGTATAGTGGCGAAAAAGCGAAGAGAGTTTTCTTCGTTAAGGTAAAAAGTTCTACGTGATAACCAATTTTCCGGCTTGTAGAATCTGCCATTATACAAGACAGCGGTTAGTAGTAGGACATTTTACTAGTCCTAAACTACTGGGAATTAAGTTAATAACTTAGTTGATAAGTATTTTCTATTAAATGCATTATTTGTATTAAATATAAATAACTTTAAGTGTTACTAATTGTTAACCTACACTATTATGAATTCAAAGAAATCGTCACGGTCAGTGACAAAAATCGCATCAGAAACTTTGAAGAATCCTTATTCTTCTCAAATTTCAAAATCATTAGCTGGATCAGTTTTGTCACAAGCCAACACTCTGCATCAGACAAGCAATCAAATGGAAACAATCGCGTCCAAAGTATTGCAAAGCGACAAGTATAGTAACACAACAAAAACTTTAGCTGGTTCAGTTTTATCGCAATCAAAACCATAAGAGTATTTAGTAGGTAATCGATGTACTTCTTTTTAAGGTTCATCGATTACTCTACTGTGTTGATTTAAAAAGAAATATTATAGAAATGATTTAAATATGATAAACACAAATGATTGAAAGAATCGAAAAGATTGAAAATGAATTAAATGTTGCCCAATATAAATTTGAATTGTTGGAGCAATTTTTTAAAAGCGACACAGACAAAACTGAATCATTAATTTTATTGTCAAATACTATAAATGACTTTATGCACGAAACTGACAGACAAATTAAAGATTTAAAAGAAGCTTTCGCATTGCAGAGTAAATACAGTCAAAACTTAAATGAGATTATTGAATCGCATTCAAGAAGTCTCAAGACAATATTAGAGATTCTGAACAAGTAAAAATTGTGGTACGTGTTTTCTATATTTTTAAAAATCGCCCTTACCGCTATCAAACATTTACGCAATTTTGTTGGTCACGTTGCTAACTACCGACTACTTCTACACACTTTCCTCTTCCCGGAAGATTTTCTCACGGTATTTCTTGCCAATCTCCACCGTCAATCGCTGTTTGTAGTCTTCGAAAAGCCAGTCGCGGTAATTTTTGGTGTAGTTCGGCATGCAGTGACAGAACCGGCGCACGCGTGACTCGATGTCCTCTAACAGGTCTTTCGACAGCAGTCGGGCTTCCCGAAGGTCGTCGGTATTGTCGACACACATAGCAGCGTGCTGTTCAATCGAGCGGTCGATGACCGTTTTCGGGCGGAGGTTTTGGTGTACGGCCTGCCGGTATTCTTCTTCAATGTCGAAGTCAACGTTGGGGGTCAGTGCGAATTTGGCACGCACATGATCCGGCATGCGGTAACGGAAGTGCATCTCAATCTCGGAATCATCGCGCAGGTTTTCCAGGTAAAATTCCGGCGAGCGGAAAATCCGTTGCCAGTCTACCGGATCCTGCCAGAGTCCGAAACGGGCGGCGTTATTACCCAAATCAATGACCTTGAAGGTGTCTTTGTGGGGCAGCTTACGCGATCCGCGTCCGATCATCTGGAAATACAATGTTAGTGATTTCGTAGCGCGGTTCAATATGATGGTCTCTACCGTGGGTTCATCGAAACCTGTTGTCAGGATACCGACCGATGTGAGAATCGCATCCGGTGTTTGCCGGAACCACGACAGTATATCCCGTCGTTCTTCGGGCGAACTCGTATTGTCGAGGTGTCGGATCGGGTAACCGGCCGTCCGAAAGGTATCCAAAACATATAACGAGGTACGAATACCGTTGTTGAAGATGAGTGTCTTCGTGCCCACCGCCTGTTCGGTGTAGGCATGCAACAACTTCTCCTGCATCGCAATACCCATGTAGAGTTCATCCGATGAACTAACGGTATAATCACCATTGATACCGACCTTCAGCGAGGTCAAACCCACGTCGTAGGTATACGTAATGGCATTCGCCAAAAATCCTTTTGAAATAAGCGACGCGATGGAGTCACCTACGATCAGTTCATCGTAATTCTCATACATCGGCAGGCGGATGTTCGAGCTTAGTGGCGTTGCCGTCACCCCAAGGATGAACGCCTTTTTGAAAGACGACAACATCTTGCGGAAGGAGTTGTAATGCGCTTCGTCGATGATCACGAGTCCGACGTTGTCGATCTTCAACACTTCGTCATTGATGCGGTTTTTCAGCGTCTCCACCATACATACAAAGCAGGAATACTCGTGCTGGTCGGGTAACTCGCGAATCTTCGAATTGACGACCTTGTTACGTACACCAAATCCCGAAAGCATACCAGAGGTTTGCCTACACAATTCAATGCGGTGTGTCAAGACCACCACTTTCTTGTTGTGATATTGGAGGTACCGGCGCACGATTTCCGAAAAAATCACGGTCTTTCCGCCCCCTGTAGGTAACTGATACAGCAGGTGATAGTCGGGTGGCGTACGGTCCATCCGGTCAAAAATCCGGTCTATATCCGCTTTCTGATACTCGTAAAGCGTCTTGGGTTCTTCGTTGAAAAGGTCGGTGTCGTGATTCATTCAGGGCCCAAAAAAATGGGAATTTGCAAAAGTAACGCTAAAAACGGGGATTCCGGTTTTTAAATTGTAAATTTCGGCAACATTAAATCCCCCAAATGTTAACCTACGACCACGTAACTATTACGGAGGCCACGCTTTTGCAAAAAGAGATGGCGTCCAAAATTTCGCTCGCGCCCTTAGAAGGTCCCATTCGGACCATAGCCGGGGCCGACATTTCGTTTAACCGTTTCAGTCCGATTGTCTATGCCGGAATCGTCGTCTTGTCCTACCCTGACCTCCGTATTCTCGCCCATTCCCTCGTTGTTGCCGAAACCCATTTCCCTTATGTGTCTGGTTATCTTGCCTTTCGGGAAGCCCCTGCGTTGCAACAGGCCTGGGAACAATTACCGGAGAAACCGGATGTGGTAGTTTTGGACGGACAAGGTATTTCGCATCCGCGCCGACTGGGTATTGCTTCGCATTTTGGTGTATTGAACAACCAGCCTTCGATTGGCTGCGCGAAGAGTATGCTGTATGGCCGGTACGACGAACCGGAGTGGAAAAAACTGAGTGCCTCGGTTATCTACAGCCGCCTGAATGAACCGTTGGGTTACGCACTGCGAACGAAAGACCGGGTGAAACCTATTTATGTGTCGCCCGGCCACCTGATTAGCAGCAAACAAAGCCTTGAGATCATCAAGAAGTGCATCCGGGGCTACCGTATTCCCGAGCCTACGCGGGTGGCGCATGACAAGGTCAACCTGTTTCGCACCGGTGAATTATCGGCGGGTTATGTAGAATACCCGAACGAGGATCTAGTCGATTCGTGACCATATCGTGGCGAAATCCCAGTGATTGTCCCACTTCTGCGCCCGGGCGACTTCCGGTATGGCGGCCAATCGCGTGCGCATATCGGCCATAACGCCGTTTTTGGCGGCAAATTCCACGGCCTGTTTATAGGCGGTCAATAGACTGTTGTAAAACGACGCATACCGAACCTGGCGCCGCGCGCTATACGATTGCGCTGTTTCGATGGCGTAGAGCATCACATCCCCAATCACCAATGGGTCAACGCCCAACGTGATGAAATGCTTGATGTGCTTTTGCGCCACCGACCGGCGTAGCTTCGCGCGTTTGCCTCTGGTGGGGAAATACTCGTTGGCGATCTTGGCTTTTGCCGCGTCCGCGAGTTTTTCTTCCTGCGGGTTGAACACAAAATTGTAGTAGGTCTTTACTTCCGGAAACTTCTCATACAGCAATACAAATTGCTCTTCAAGTTGTTCCTTCGTGAGTTCGGCGATGTATTTCTTTAGCTCGCGCTTGGCCATGGACGTTTTCTTTCAACGGTCAAGGTAAGGGAATTTTCCGGGCGACACAACTTCCGCGTGCATCTAGGTAGCGGCGGGTTTCCTATCTTTACGGCGCCAATACCTGTGGGATGCATCAATACGCAACGCGTTTTTTCGGATTTGCCTACAAGCAGCTCGTACATTGGGGCGTCAACGACACCCTGGCGTCGTATGTGGCGGTGGCCTTTAATATCGTGGTACTGGGGTTCCTCTCCTACTGGATCTTCCGGATCTTCCGGTATACACTCGTACGCGCCCTGGTCATAGTAGCCCGCTACTCCTCTACCCGTTTCGACGACCTGTTGGTTTCGAATAAAACCGCCAAATACGTCGCCCATCTGATTCCGCTTCTGTTCATCTACAAGATGATGCCCATCATCCTGGCGCGCTTTGACTATTGGGAAAATCTTTTTGGGAAGCTTGTCAGCATCTACATCATACTGCTCGTACTCTGGATTACCCGCACGATTTTCAATGCCCTACGCGACTACCTGAAGTTTAAACCGGCCTACGCCGACAAGCCGATCGACAGCTACATACAAGTAGTGATGATCGTACTATGGACATTTGGTGTCACCGCCATCATCGTGCTGCTTTTCGGTATTTCCCTCAATGTGTTCTTTGGGATGATTGGGGCAATTTCGGCGATTATCCTTTTGATCTTCAGGGATACGATATTGGGATTTGTGGCCAGTATACAGGTGTCGGTGAACGATATGGTGCGCATCGGCGACTGGATCACCATGGATAAATTCGGGGCCGATGGCGACGTCATCGAAATCAACCTCGCCACCGTCAAGGTCCGGAACTTCGACAATACCACCACGACCATCCCGACCTACAGCCTTATTTCGGATTCCTTCCGCAACTGGCGCGGCATGCAGTCGTCGGCCGGGCGCCGCATCAAACGGCACATTCTCCTGAAAGCCGGAAGCATCCGGTTTTTGTCTGATGCCGAAATCGACAACCTCCGGAAAATCCAGCTGATTGCGCCCTACATCGACCAGCGACAGGCCGACATCCGGAAATACAATACGTCCCACCAAATCGATAAATCGCTGTTGATCAACGGTCGAAACATGACGAATTTCGGTTTGTTCCGGAAGTATATTACACAATACCTGAACCAATACCCCGGACTCAACCGCGATATGCACCTCATGTGCCGCCAGTTGCAGCCGACGCCCAACGGTATTCCACTCGAGATCTACTGCTTTTCCAGCGATAAGCGTTGGGAGAGTTATGAATATATCATGGCCGATATCTTTGACCACATCTATGCGTCGGTTGGGTATTTCGGCCTTGAATTGTATGAAGTCGCGACGCAACGTGTCGACTGAGTTTCCATCTACTGTCGTGCCTGCATGTCAGTATTTTAGTATTTTTGACCCAAACTACCTGCTATGAAGAAGTTTCTACTCGTGTTAGTGCTATTTTCAGCCTCCCTCCAGGCGCAACACGGAAATGTGGCCCGAACCCTGGCCAAACGGTTGGCAAATGCCACTCCTTTTGAACTGGCGCCCCTGCAACGGAACACAGCCCCGTCTGATACCCGTTACCAGAAAGCAGTGAGTGGTGCGACGATTGCCACCCTCAACGCGTCTTCGATGGCGACGCTTTTCGCGACCCGGCCGGACGTACTTCGATTGTCGGTACCGTATGGTGATGAGAATCTGTCTGTCCTGATGTACAAAGTCGAGGTCACGACTTCCGATTTTGAAGTGAAGACCGATAAAGGCGCCCTCGTCACACCCGAGGCGGGTATCTTTTACCGCGGTATTTTGGAAAACCATCCGGAGTCGCTTGCAGCCTTCAGTTTTTTCCGGACGGGCTTCAGCGGTATCGTCTCCGATCCGTCCATCCAAAAACGTCAATGTGGTAAAACTCCGGACGCCCGGAAATACAAGCGACTATATTGTCTATTCCGATGCAAAACTCAACGTTCCCAATTCCTTCCAATGCCATACGTCTGACAAAGGTGCCGTTCCGGCTACACCTTCCGCCCAACGCGGGGTAACCACCGAGCGCTGCGCCACCCTGTATTTTGAGATCGACCACGACCTCTACCTGGCCAACAACTCGGATACCGACGAAACCACCAATTGGATGCTGGCGCTCTACAACAACGTCCAAACCATCTACAACAACGACGAAATCAATACCGTCATTAAATCGCTGTATATCTGGACCGAACAAGATCCGTATTTCGGTTCGGCATCCGTCGATTACCTCTACCAGTTCCATGCCCTTCGCCCGGTCTTTAACGGCGATCTCGGACAACTGGTCGGCATCGATGACGGCGGACTCGGGGGCGTGGCGGCAACCATAAACGGACTCTGCTCCGACCAGAACTTCAGCTACTCCGACCTGTTCTTCGAATTTGAAACCGTACCGACTTTTTCCTGGAGTGTGATGGTCGTCACGCACGAATTTGGCCATTTGCTGGGCTCACCCCATACCCATGCCTGTTTTTGGAACGGCGATGGCACCATGATCGATGGCTGTGGTCCGACCGCGAATCTAAATTTTGCCGAAGGCGATTGCCCTATCGCCGCTGTTCCGTCCGACCAGGTAGGTGGCACCATAATGAGCTACTGTCACCTGCTCAGCGCCGGCGTGAACCTGGCAAACGGCTTCGGCCCGCAACCGGCTGCACAAATCCAGCAAAGTATGAACAATTCGACCTGTCTCAGCACGGATTGTATCAATACGTGTATCTCGCTCGTACACGACGTGAAAGCCTCAACTATCACCGACGACGCCGTAACCATCTCATGGGACGATGAGAACTCGGTTGGCGCGTACGAAGTGGGTTTGGCATTATATCCGTTTACCGACTACACCTGGACTACCGTCGACAATGCGACCACTACGACTTTCTCCGGACTGTTGGCGAATACCTATTATAAAGTATTGATCCGCCCCATTTGCGGTGACCTCACCTCGTTGGCGCGGGGCACGATCTTCGCGACCAACACCGACTATTGCACCGGTACACTCTTCCTTGATTCAGGAGGCGCCGGTGGTTTCTATACGGATATGGAAGACTGGGTACGTGTCGTCAAACCGGCCGATCCGGGTGCGAAAATCAAGGTGACGTTCGCCATGATCGACATTGAATACGGATACGATTTCCTTTTCATCCACGACGGCGACAGCACCAATGCGCCGCTGCTCACCCCGCTGGGCATCACAGGTGGCGACATCGAAGCTGGTCCTTTCGAATCGACTGATGTCACAGGTGCGCTGACCTTCCATTTCACATCCGACCAATACATCACGGCCGACGGATGGAACGCACAGATTACCTGTACGAATCTCAGCACCGGACAAAACGACCTGATTGATTTCACCTATAATCCGAACCCAACAAACGGACGCGTATTCCTGCATGCCTCACGTGCCTTCCGTTCCATTCGGGTATACGGCATCGACGGACGCCGCCTGCTCGAGCGCACTACAAATGGCACCGACGAACAGGTCGACCTTTCGGGCTTTGCCTCAGGTACCTACGTCTTCCAGGTGGATCTTGACGGGAAACCGACCAGCTTCCGGATCGTCAAGCAATAACATAAAAAAAGGGACACCGGCCGGTGTCCCTTTTTTCTTTCTAAGTACCTGATTAGGCCTCTTCTTTCTTCTGTGCCCTGCGCTCGCGGAGCAATTCCATCGTACCGCCATATACCCAATACGGGATGATGAACGTAATCAGGAAAATCATCAGCCAAAAGCCGATGGTCAGGACAGTCAGGAAGGCAAGAAAGCCCAGGTATTGTTGAAATTCAAACATAGCTGCAGCAATTAATTGTTGAATTACGGCAAAGGTAGCCGAATATTCCATCTCCCTACTAAATTCAGGCGGAATTTTTTAAAAAAGGTGATTAATCCGTACTTTTGGACGGCTTTTAAGGGCAGCATTTCCGGCTTTCCGCTGCAACTCCGCGTCCCGGCCCCGTTTTTTGCATCGCCTTCGCTGGGCTTCCTCCGGTCGCCCCGCTCCAGCGGCAAAAAATCAGGCCCGTGCCTTGCGGGGTTTCCGCTCCAATCCGGGCTGCAACCGAGAACAAACGAACCACAATTTCTGACCACTAACTACTGACTACTGACCACTAACTCCTAACTCCTTCTATATGAACTATCGTATCGAAAAAGACACCATGGGCGAAGTGCGTGTCCCCGCTGACAAATACTGGGGCGCACAAACCGAACGCTCCCGCAACAACTTCAAAATCGGAACTCCCGGCTCGATGCCACGCGAAATCATCGACGGTTTTGCCTACCTGAAAAAGGCCGCCGCCTACGCCAACCACGACCTGGGTGTGCTATCCGTCGAAAAACGCGATGCGATCGCCGCCGTCTGCGACGAAATCCTGGCCGGAAAACTATACGACGAATTCCCGCTGGTCATCTGGCAAACGGGTTCGGGTACCCAAAGCAACATGAATGTCAATGAGGTCATCGCAAACCGCGCACAGGTGTTGGCCGGCGGCAAAATCGGTGAAGGCGACCCCGTTCTCAAAGCGAACGACGACGTCAACAAGTCGCAGTCGTCCAACGATACCTTCCCTACAGGGATGCACATCGCCGCTTATAAAGCCGCTGTAGAAGTGACGCTGCCAGGCGTACAGAAACTGCGCGACACACTGCACGCCAAGGCAGAAGAATTCAAAAACGTCGTCAAGATCGGCCGCACCCACCTGATGGATGCCACGCCGCTTACCCTCGGCCAGGAACTGTCGGGTTATGTCGCCCAGCTCGACTACGGCATGAAGGCGCTTCGCAACACACTCGATCACCTTTCCGAGGTTGCCCTGGGCGGAACCGCTGTCGGCACCGGACTCAACACACCAGCCGGCTACGATGTGAAAGTAGCTTCCTATATTGCGCAATTTACCGGACATCAGTTCCGCACGGCTCCTAATAAATTTGAGGCGCTGGCCTCCCACGATGCGATCGTGGAAGCCCACGGTGCACTAAAACAATTGGCGGTGTCGCTGAATAAAATCGCCAACGACATCCGCATGCTGGCCTCAGGTCCGCGTTCGGGTATCGGTGAAATCCTCATTCCGGAAAACGAACCGGGTTCTTCCATCATGCCGGGTAAAGTAAACCCAACACAGTGTGAAGCCTTGACCATGGTGGCCGCGCAGGTCATCGGAAACGATATGGCCATTGCCGTTGGTGGCATGCAGGGGCATTACGAACTGAACGTGTTCAAGCCGGTAATGGCCGCTAACTTCCTGCAATCAGCACGACTGATCGGCGACGCCTGCGTATCGTTTGACGAGCATTGCGCGCAGGGCATCGAGCCGAACTACAAGCGTATCAAAGAACTTGTCGATAATTCCCTCATGCTGGTCACGGCGTTGAACACCAAAATCGGTTACTATAAAGCCGCTGAGATTGCGCAGACCGCCCATAAGAACGGCACGACACTCAAAGAAGAAGCGGTGCGCCTTGGCTATGTGTCGCCTGAAGATTTCGACGCATGGGTCAAGCCAGAAGATATGGTGGGAAGTTTGAAATAATCCTGACCGTTTCCATACAAAAGCCTGCGAGAAAAATCGCGGGCTTTTTTTGTTTGGATGGAGGACGCGCGTACTGACGCGGTTGTCAGTAGTCAGTAGGCAGTGCGGTGTACGATGTAAGATAATAGCAACAAACTGCGGGGCGAAAGGCATCTTTTCCGAATAAATTTGTACTTTCGAACGGTTGCAGGGGGTTAGTGAGTTACTTTGGACATGGCGCAATGAGATAAATAACGCGATCGGCGGTATGTTGATAGGGCTTTGGTCGGGGTGGCGACGATGTTATTATGCAAACTTCGTTTATCCAGAGAATGTAGGAGGAATAAGCTAATATCTGTTCAACCTATACACTAGTTAGCTGCGATTTATAACCACACAAACTATGGAAGAAACCGTTCACTTGATATTTACTTATCCTGAAAGTTACCCAGAGGAAATTATCAATAATGATATTTCTGAAATAAAAGAAAATGAATTAAAAGTTCATATAACAAAGCAAGGGAATGCCATGTACAATGCACTAGAATGGATTGTACCAACATTCTTAGCTACATATATTTTAAAACCATATTTTGAAGCATTCTTGCAAGAAGCAGGTAAAGATCATTATCAACTTGTAAAAAGCGCTTGTAAAAAAATGCTCGCCAGAGGAAAATCAACTCAAGCACATTTGATCGCTGCAGAAGAATCTACACAAAAACTATCAGGAAAATACAATGAATCACTTGCCGTGTCAATTCTATTTCAAACTGCTGCTAATCGACAAATAAAAATGTTATTTAATAATAGCTTAAGTTTAAAAGAATGGGAAAACGCAGTGGACGAATTTTCAGAAATAATGTTGGAGCATTATCGAAACTTTCCAAATGATATACTTTCAAATGAAATAAAAGATTTGTCTCAGAAACCTTATTATTCCATTTACGTCAAAATAAATCCGGAAACAAAAAAGTTAGAATTCCATGATGATAACACATTAATTTCAGAAGTAAAAAATTTAAACCGCAGCTAACAGCCGCCACGCGATCATTGCTGGTTTGTCTTTCGCCAGAAGCATGGTTTTTACGTAGAACTTTTTAGCTTAGTGGAGAAAACTCGGCTCGTTTTTCCGCAATGTCGCGTGGCGGCAAACCGTTAGTGGCAAGCTCTCAAAAATGTACTTGAAATGAATCCGAAAAAGTTCTCTAAAAGACATCATTATTTGCCTGTTTTCTATCTCAAGGGTTTTTCAGACACAAACCAAAACATTTTTGTATACGATAAAATAAGAGATGAAATAATTGGAAAACAAGATCCAAAAAGTCAATTTTATAAAAACCATCTAAATAACTTTCGTATTAACGGTGAAATTGTATTCTCATTCGAAGAGTCAATATTCACGCCCAAAGACACAAGTATTGCTCCATTATTTTCAAGGTTCCGTTCAACTTTGAACTATCAATTTACTGCGTATGAAAAGTTCGAGTTGTTACATTTTCTTTCTCAACTTTATTGGCGCTCACCCGACACAAACGAAAAGTTTGTAGAATTAATAAAAAAAGAAGGGTTTAACAATAGTTCGTTTGGCTTGCGAAGTAAAGATGGAAATAAACTCACCGATGAAGACATTCCTGAATTTTTAAAAAAGCTTTTAAGCGACTCTGAACTTCAAAAAATGTTTAAGCATTTGATACCGGTGTCAAATGCAAGTTTAGATGAACTTGAAAAGCTCGTAAGAAAGTGGAAAGTTTTTGACTTATCGACTACTGATGCTACTTTTATTACTGGTGATAGGCCATTTGTTATAAACAATACTGACGTCAGATTAAATAACGTTTTTGACGAAATGATTTTTCCTTTGAGCCGAAATAAGGTTCTGATTTTATCCGAAAAATCTCCAGATTTTTTCGATTCAATTGCTTTGATGAATATCAACTTAACTATTGTTACGCAGTCTCAAAGATTTATTGCTTCACATAACTTAGACTATCTCCAATATGTCATTGACGAATTTAAACGATTTCAAAGTCTGAATCTTTTAGATGATTTGTTGAAAGGAACCTTCGGAATAATGTATCATCAATCTAAGTTTAATGACTATGAGGAATATCTGAAGTATTATAATGAACTTAAATCAAATCATTGAGCCTGCCACTAACAGCGGGCACTCGCAATTTGTTGGTTAGTCCAAACTTCAAGTTTCCGTTTTCTTATTACCTTTAGTCGCAGCGGAGAAACTCGGTTCCATAACCCGCTCCACGACATCTTCTACGAAGCACTACGCTGCGCAAACGTCTCTGACTTTGCGCCATCTCCCCTACTGCCCTACCGTTCCCTGCAAACAAAAAAGGCTGTTCCCACATTGGGGACAGCCTTTTTTTTCCGGTGAAATAGCTGCCATTTAACAGCAACCGTAAAGGGGTTTCTATCGGAGACGTCGAATTCCCAGAAGGCGGAGCAACACAGGAATATTGGTTTCGCGGAGGATGAATTCTTTTAGTAGCATTTGATGTTGTATTATGGTTCAAAAGTACCTCCGCCACTCGTTCTGGTCTAAAAAAAACGGTGAAGCAAATCAAAGATGCGGTGAACGGTATAGGGCTGCGTCGTTCATCCGTTTTTCGTGCAACTCGCCGAATGCGATTTTTTTTAGTTTTCCTAAGGGCGTCTTAAATCGGGGGCATTCCAGCGTGCGATTTCGTAACTTAGAAAGAAAAAGTCATGAAAAAGACCCCGAATCAAGCGTCCAAAACGCCCGCCGACACCTCCTCCACCCATCGCGACGAGGAACTGACAAATGAAAAGATCGTACATGAGGCTTCGGAAGATGCCATCGAAACGCACGAAGACGACAGGCGCCGTCACCAGTCGTTCGGTAACCGTAAGTATGAGTCCTTCAGCAACCATTCCTCTGCCGACGACCAGCCCACGACCGACACCGGTACGCCTTAATTGGCGTCATACAACAGTCCGGCCAGCCGTTGGTCGCGGTCGTACACATCCGGAAAAAAGGCGACACGACCCTCGGCATCGGCCCAGGCCGTAAAGTACGCGATGTAGACCGGAATCTTGCGTTTCAGCGTATATACCGTCTCTTTCCCCGCATGCATGGCCCGATCCACCCGTTCCGACGTCCATTTCGGATCATCCTTCAATAACGTAATAGCCAATTCCCGCGCTTTTTCCACCCGGACGCATCCATGGCTTAGCGCACGCACATCGCGTCCGAAGAGGCTCTTGGCGGGCGTATCGTGCAGGTAGATATTATTGGTATTGGGAAACATAAACTTCACGAGTCCGAGTGAATTGTTGTCACCGGGCTTTTGCCGCACATTCGGGCCGTTCCATTCCATGTTGTGCTTTTCGAGATAATCCGGGTCTTTTGCAATCCCCGGCTTGATTTCGTTTTCGAGGATACTGGTCGGGACGTTCCAATACGGACTAAAAACGAGGTAACTGATTTTACCGCTGAATACTACCGTCTTGTTCATTTCTTTCCCCACGACCACTTTTGACCAAAAAACCGGCTTTCCATCCCGGAAATACGCCATCCGAAAAGACGGTATGTTGACACCGATGACTTCTTTGGCATCCAGTATATCCGGTGACAACCAACGACATCGCTCCATGTTCACCGTCAGGGTTCGGATACGGTCTTCCACCGGCACACTCCACTCCGACAATAACGCCGGGGTAATCAGTCCTTCCGCATCGCGTGCCTGTCGTTGGTTATATTGCTGTATCGCTTCTTCCAACTCCCTATCAAAAGTGGTACTGCCCGAATCGTTCGTAAGATCGCCCGACAACGCCAACCGCTTCCGAACTGCCGCAATAAGCGGATCTGTTTCCCCTGGCTTCAGCACCTTCTTCCCGGTCGGCATCTCCAACACCGGCCAACCTCCTTTATCACGGATATCGCGATAGCGCTTCAACGCTTTCCGAAGATTGTAGTATTGGCCGAGTTGTTCCGATGCATCCTTCCTGATAAGGTCGGGCTCTTTCATCAGTTTGTCAAGATAGTCGACATACGACGTCTTGTCGCGTGGCAGGTACCAGCCCGTTTCCTTGCTATGTGTCGGGTCGAGTCCTTCGTAGACTTTGGCCGTATAGAAGAAATACAGGGAGGTGATCAACAGCTCATTTTCAGCCGTTGGCTTTGACTTGCGCGAATCGTTGTCAAAGAGGGCTTCATACTCAGAGGCATACGGTATCGGAGCCGCCACACCCTCTTCATCCATTTGGGTGGCGGCGTTATAAAGCACTTCGGCAAAATCGATACGCCCGGCCTTGTCGTACCAGATACAATGCGACTCGTGTCGCGCGTACAACTGTCCGATTTCCTTTCTGTAGGTAGCGAACTTGGGATGCTTCGCAAAAAATCCGTCAAAAGAAGTGGTGTCAAGAGTGACCGTACGCGTTTCTTTGTGCACCTCGGCCGGCTCCTTGCGTTTGCAGGACGTTGCGACGGTACACACAGCCAGTAGCAAAAACAAATATTTCATATGGTAGGTTTTTCTGTATAAAATTACTGCCGTCGCCCGGCCGTGCGTTACACAAAAGTAAGATAAGCTTACACGAAGGTTCCTGATTTCTGTCACTTTACTATCTTAGCACTCACAACCTTTTTATATGAAAACATCCTTCTCCCTTTTGTGTGCGTTCGCGCTTGTATTCTGTGCCTGTTCGCCTGACGACGACAGCAGCAATAACAACGGTTCGTCGGTGTATCTTCCCTTAACCGATGCCAATTACTGGACGTATGATGTCACCGGAAGCCTGGAAGGCACTACGGGTCGCGATTCGTTATATGTCGCCAACGATACCATCATCAACGCCCAGACCTATAAAAAGATGAAAAGCCGCAGTCCACGGTTTGGGTTTTTCTCCGGACTTTTCCACCAGGCGGCTGTTCGCAAGTCGGGATCAAAGTTGGTAGCAACAGGCACCAACAATTTCTCCTTTGCAGGGCAAGTACCTATTGGCTTTACACTCTCGGATTTCGTGATTTTTGACGCCGATGCGAGTCAAAACACCACTCTCGACAGTGACTCAGGCACAACGACACAAACCTTCGACAACATTCCGCTTACGATCAACTACACGATCACGTCGAAGGCCGGAGCGCACTACCCGTCCTGGACAGCATCGGATGGTACCGTTTACCAGGATGTCACGACCAGCACGTATGTGGTATCCATGAAAGTTACGGCTACGTTTGAGGGAGTACCCTTCCCCATCACCGTGGCCGATACGCAGGATGTGCTAAACTCCACCCTCTATTACGCGGCAGGAGTCGGTGTCGTAACCGCTAACACAGCGATCCAATACCA
The DNA here is from genome assembly GCF_022532105.1 of Flavobacterium sp. HJ-32-4. NCBI lineage: Bacteria > Pseudomonadati > Bacteroidota > Flavobacteriia > Flavobacteriales > Flavobacteriaceae > Flavobacterium > Flavobacterium sp. HJ-32-4. Next base: position 2,622,513 of record NZ_CP092832.1, read on the forward strand.
GCTTCAGGATTTCTCTGCATTGGGCGTTTCGCTTCCGATCCCTCAAAGTAGCTCACAGTCAATGCTAGAGGTCCTCGACACCTTTCAGGTTGCGAACTGATGCTGTTAAATTTGGCATAACATTGTATGATATGGCGGGCAGTATGGGTAACTTCAAAATACTAAAACAACAATAGTATGAAAAAGCTCCTTTCAACTGCCCTACTGGCACTGGGTTTTGCACTTGCGGCAAATGCACAGGAAATTCCTAAAAACGCGCTCGGACTCCGTCTGGGCGATAACGATGGCTTTGGCGGCGAACTGTCGTACCAACGCCACTTAAGCGGCAACAACCGCCTGGAACTCGATTTGGGATGGCGCGACAATGACGACTATGAGGCGTTTAAATTAGTGGGGCTCTACCACTGGATCTGGAACATCGAAGGCGGCTTCAACTGGTATGCCGGCGTAGGTGGTGGTATTGGTAGCTATAGCTACGACGTGCCGCCCGGAGCCGATGACCGCGACGGATCGTTCGCACTGGTAGCGGGCGATATCGGTATCGAATATCTCTTCGACATCCCGCTGCAACTCTCATTGGACCTTCGTCCGGAATTGTACTTCGGCGATGGGTACCGGGACAACGATTTCGGGCCCGACATCGCACTGGGCGTCCGGTTCACGTTCTAATAACGAAAGGCATCCTGAGGGGTGCCTTTTTTATTGGATGATAATTTCTTTTTTGGAATTGATTCGGATGAGTGCGTACGGTGCCGTGATCACCTGCGCCACAACAGCATCGGGCGCGGGTTCTTTCTTTTCAACCGTGATAATGACGGCCCGGTCTGTTTCCTCGACACTCTTTACCCCGATGGCGTAACCGGCACTTGGCTTCTCGCCCATATTCAACAGCACAAAATTACTCGTCTGGATGTCGTTTGCCTTTACCTTTCCCTTCAATTCAGGGTCGGTAAGGATCATCGTGAATTCACGGGGTTCGGTGATGGTTTCGTAGAATTCGAATTTTCCGCCGTCGACGGTATTTTGAAGCAGGACTTCATACAACGGGCGTTTTTCGACAACGGATTTCGAAGTGCCACACGCGGTGGCAATCAATAGGAATGCGTAAAGTAGTGTTTTCTTCATACCGGGTTCGTGGCCAATGCCTGTTCATACAGAACTTCATACATTGGCAAAATATTGTGTATGTCAAATTTTCGGGCTACTGAAAGGGCACCGTCACGGAAGCGTCGCAAACTGGTTTCATTCTCGAGGATCATCAGGGCCTTCTGGGCCAGTTCGTCGATTGCGCCCACCGGAGCGGTATATCCGGAGATCCCGTCGAAATTGACTTCCGTAAGTCCGCCCGCATTGGTGGAAATGACGGGAACGCCCCACGCCATCGCCTCCAGGGCTGCCAAACCGAAACTCTCGGTCTGTGACGGCAGCAGGAAGAGGTCACTGTTGCTGAGGATCCGATCGATTTCATGGCTGTTGCCAAAGAAGATGACTTTATCTTCCAATCCGAGCTTTTGGCAGAGCTTCTCGGCCTTCGCGCGTTCGGGGCCATCCCCTACCATCATGAGTCGGGCGGGCATTTGGTTTTGGATGCGGTAAAATATCTTGATGACATCGGCGATGCGCTTCACCTTCCGGAAGTTACTCACGTGGGTGACGATGCGTTCCTGTTCCGCGGCCAGAAGCTCACGGCAGCACGGCATGGCCGGATCGACCTGGGCTTTGTTAAGCTCAATGAAATTGGGAATGACATGGATGTCTTTACGGATGTCGAAATACCGATACGTATCGTCTTTCAACGAAGCGGAGACGGCAGTTACAATATCCGACTTGTTGATACTGAAACTCACGGCAGGTTTATAACCCGGATGATTCCCCACCAGCGTAATATCGGTTCCGTGCAAGGTCGTCACCATGGGGATATGAATGCCTTCTTCGGCCAACATTTGTTTGGCGATGTAACCGGCGTAGGCATGCGGGATGGCGTAATGCACGTGCAGCAATTCGATACCGTGCAGTTTTACCATGTCGACTAACTTACTCGAAAGCGCCAACTCGTAGGGTTGGTAATGGAAAAGCGGATATTCGGGTACCGAGACTTCGTGGTAGTGGACGTTCCGCGCCAATTGCGACAGGCGCACGGGTTGGCTATAGGTGATAAAATGGATTTCGTGTCCGCGGTTGGCGAGTTCCAGCCCCAATTCGGTGGCGACAACCCCACTTCCGCCGAAAGTCGGGTAGCAGACGATGGCAATTTTCATACTACGAAAGTACGCAAAAGCGGGCAGAAATCGTCGGGTAACGACGGGGCAAATCGCTTACGGACGGACCACCGCATCCTGGATGATCTTCTGGATGCGCTCCCGTACATTGTCTTTTGACAGCTTGTTGGGCGCGTTCGAATCGGGAAAGGTTCGGTTGGATAAAAAGACGTAGAGCAGCCCGCTTTCGGGGTCGGCCCAGGTCATGGTGCCGGTGAAACCCGTATGCCCGAAGGAGGAAGGCGATACGCAATTGCAGGTCGGGCCAGCCGTTCCAGGTAGTTGTGGTTTGTCAAATCCCCAACCCCGACGGTTTCCTTCTGCACAGAAATGGCAGGTGTTGAACGCATCGAATGTGGCGGCCGAGAAGAATCGTGTCCCTCCGTAATGGCCCTTCCACAAATACATCTGCATGATTTTCGCCACATCCATGGCATTCGAGAAGAGTCCGGCATGACCCGCTACCCCACCCTGCATGGCGGCGGCCATATCGTGCACATACCCTTGTATGCGTTGGTGACGGAAATAGGTATCGTCTTCCGTAGGGGCTATTACGGTTTTAGGGAAATGCGACAGCGGATTATACCCCGTACTGTTCGCGCCTAAATGGGAATACAGACGGTCTTTCACCAGCACGTCGATTGGTTTTCCCATCGCACGTTCGACATATTCTTTGAGAATGATGAAGGTGAAATCGCTGTATTTGTATTCTCTCTTACCTGACAATTTGCTTGCTATAATTTGCTGTAAGATGTTCTGGTTGTAGTCGTTGCGGATGTACAGGCTATCTGCCACCTGTCGTGTGAACCCATCTTCCGGCACCTTGCGGTAGTAGGCATCGTCGGGAAAACCGGATGCGTTGAGTGTGGATTTGTAAAATGGTATCCAGGCCTCCAGTCCGGCATAATGCGACAACAGGTCGGTGAAGGAAATCGCGGCCTTGTCGGTATGGCGGAAAAGGGGCAGCATGTCACCCAGCGTGGTAGTCGCCTGTATATTCCCTTTGTCGTACTCCTGCATGACCAAGGGTAAGGTAGCGAGGATTTTTGTCATCGACGCCACATCGTATACATCCGTCAATTGGATTTTGCATTCGGGCTCATACGTTTGGTAGCCGAACGCCTTATGATACACGACTTTTCCGTTTCGCGCCACCAGGATCTGCATGCCGGGCGCGGCTTTGGTATCAATGGCTTTTTGCGCTTCTGTATCGATCTGGGCCAGGGTGGCGGTGCGCATCCCAACGTTTTCCGGCGCGGTGAACCCGAGTCGGTCGGTCGATTTGGTGTCGATGCCATCCCCTACTTTAAACGTCGTTCCAATCGAGACCGGAAGGCGTCCTTTGGCCCCAACCGCGCCAAATATGATTTCAGCGGACACTTCCTGGGCGATGTCAGCATTTTGGTACGAGACGATCACCGTTTCGATCTCATTGAAGAAATCGACGGGTAGCAGCGCATACGGTTTCACGAACACGTCGAGTATGACGTGGTTCTCACGGGCGATGGCGCGCAGTCGCTGTAATTCGGTTTCTGAAAAGTCGTGCTTTTTCCACGGCTTGTCGGACTTATGATAGCCCACGATCACGCGTGAAAAGGACTTTAATTTTTGGTTGAGGGTGTCGATGTCCGTATGCGACACCTCCTCTACCTGGGCATATTTACGTAGCGTTGACAAAAAGGTGGAGTTGTCATCATCGCCCATCTTCACGTAAGCAATTCGTTCCCGGCTCAGGTCCCCGATAGGCACGGTTTCCGACACATTCCGCACGACGGTAACGGCATTTTCATACAGGCGGTATTGTAGTGCGATATTCTCAGCCGGATTCAACTCATCGGTGAGGTTGGTCAAGGCTACCGGACGGTAATGGTTCAATCCCGCTTTGTATTTGTAATGGAGGATTTTCTTCACCGAGCGCGCCAAACGTTCTTCGGTGATGATACTATCCTGATAGGCGACACATAACTTTTCCAGCGCCACCGGTACGTTCTCCGGAAAGAGCAACATATCGTTGCCGGCAAGGAAGGCATCCAGGTCAACTTCGCCTTTTTTACGGGCGTTGGCTGCGGCTTTCATATTGAGGGCATCCGTAAAGATGAGGCCGTCGAAGCCCATTTCCGTCCGCAATAAACCGGTTACGACCTGGTCAGAAAGTGAAGAAGGGTATCCGGGCCGCGCATCTATACTCGGCACATTCAAGTGGGCGACCATCACAGAGGCGAGTCCTTCGGAGATCAACTTTCGATACGGCACCAACTCCACCTCTTCCAGTCGTGCCTTCGAAGCATTGACCACCGGAAGCGCATAATGGGAATCGGTTTCCGTATCGCCGTGCCCGGGAAAGTGCTTACCCGTAGAGAAAACCCTTTGATTCTGTACGCCTTTCATAAGCGCGAGTGCACTTTCGGTCACATTATGCCGGTCTTCGCCGAACGAGCGGAACCCGATGATCGGGTTTTTCGGATTGGTATTGATATCCAATACAGGCGCAAAGTTGAACTGTACACCCAATCGACGGCTTTCCTTACCCATCTGTGCCCCTACCTCTTCCAGAAGTCGCTTGTCACGGATGGCTCCCAAGGTCATATTAAACGGAAAACGGTAGGTTGAGTCGAGGCGCATGCTTACACCCCATTCGGCGTCAATACCCACAAACAAAGGAATGCGGGCCGCCGCTTGGTAGCGGTTGGTCAGGGCAGCCTGTCGGCCGGGCCCTCCCTGAAAAAAGATGATTCCCCCGATCTTCTGGTCGCGCACGAGACGTTCTACCGAATTGACGTGAGCCGAGTCGCGATTGGAATACGCCGCCACCATGAAGAGTTGGCCGGCTTTCTCCGAGAAATCCATACGGGCATAGATACTATCTACCCAGCGGTCTTCTTTATCGGAATCCTCGAGAAACGGGAATTTGTGTTTTCGTGCCGCTACCGTATCGATCTTCGTATCCGAAGGCTCCGTCACGTGCGCCACCGGCGGGTGCGACGTTTTCTTCGACGCACAGTTCAGTAGAACCAGCGACGAAACCAGTAGTGCAGCGGTAACCAGAAAACGGCGTGACATGTTAGAAGAAACGGCTGTGCCAGCTATCGAACGCGGGTACTTCCCAGGCGTCGCGATACTCGGCCACATTGGTAACGAGGTTGTTGAATACGATGGTATTGCCCGTGACGGCTTTTTCTTTCGCCATGCGACGGAAATCTGTCAGGTTTTTGTGCGAAATGAACTCACCCGTACGGAACGTCACGTTCATTTTATCAAGCAGGTCAACGCCATACTGTTGTTCCAGCGATTGTATGAAAGCTACGGATGCATCAATTGAGCAGCCGGTTGCGGCTTGCACCTCCTGGTTGATGGCCAATACGATAAAACGGTTGTAGCGTATTTCGAATGAGGCCTCCAGTCCGGAACCGTGGGCCGTCCAATTATCGATGAAGGCGCGGAGGGCCGTGTCGATTGCCGCCACTTCTTCGTCGGTGAAGCGCCTGTCGGATTGGTAAATCCAGATCCGGGACTCTTCCGGAAGTTGGTCAAATGGTACAAACATGGTTACAGTTTTCGAAGTCCGGAAATGACCTTATACGTTCGGAAATCCTTAAGTATTGGATCGTAAAATTCAAGTTCTGAATAACTTACTTCTATGTTGTCATTCTTCTTGAGCTGATTGTCCGTAATAAGCGAAACAGCTCCGAAGTCCCAAAGAAACAGGAGGGTATGGCTACGACCTTTCGTGTCTTTTACGAGCAAAGAAACGAATTGACCTTTCTGTAATTCAACTACTTTGCAGGTCATCGTAGGATCCGGTTCTTCTGTTTCTGTGCCGTCTTCAACCGCGCCGCTTCCGTCATCAGACGATATCGAACCGTTTTCGTCCTTTATGTTCATTCCAACAGCCAACAGGACATCCGGACATAACGATGCCATTTCTACGGCGATTGTCATTCCAAACTTCTTCGCTTCCTTGCTGTCATCGAAGTTAACATTGAGTTCCTGCTGTTGTTTCTCGTTGAGTTTTCCATAGGCCAGGATGAAACACTGACCAAACTTCCGCTCGAGGTCTTGCCTGTCTGTCTTGGTAAGGTCCGTCTTTTCGGCATTGATGCAATCACACACGGATTGCGTCAGTTGCTTTTTGGCGGATTGTGCTGTCACGGAAGCGGCAACGAGCAATAGGAAAATGACACTCTTTTTCATGCTTAGATATCCTGAGCGTTAGCAATCATTTCGGCGATATCCAGTACTCTGATTTCGCCTTCTTTCTCTTTGTTCTTCACGCCATCGGTCAGCATGGTATTACAGAACGGACAACCCGCAGCGATGATGTCGGGTGCCGTTTCAAGCGCGTCTTCCGTACGTTCAATATTGACTTCCTTGCGTCCGGGTTCGGCATCCTTGAACATTTGGGCACCGCCGGCACCACAGCAAAGACCATTGGCACGCGAGCGTTTCATTTCCACCAATTCCACATCGAGTTTCCGCAACAATTCGCGCGGTGCTTCGTAAATGTTATTGGCGCGTCCGAGATAGCACGGGTCGTGGAACGTAATCCGTTTTCCCTTGAACTGGCCGCCTTCTACCGCCAACTTGCCCTCATCGAGCAGGCTCTTCAGGAAGGTGGTATGGTGAACGACCTCGTAGGTACCGCCGAGTCCGGGATATTCGTTTTTCAACGTATTGAAGCAATGCGGACACGCGGTCACGATTTTCTTCACTTCGTATGCATTGAGCAATTCGATGTTCATCATGGCCTGCATCTGGAACAGGAATTCGTTTCCTGCCCTTTTCGCGGGATCGCCGGTGCAGCTTTCCTCCGTTCCCAACACAGCAAACGAAATACCCGCACGGTCCAACAATCGCGCGAAGGCCTTCGTGATCCGTTTGGCCCGGTCATCGAAACTTCCCGAACATCCTACCCAAAAAAGTACTTCCGGTTGTTTGCCTTCCGCCATCATCTCGGCCATGGTCGGCACTTTCAGTAGTTCTGACATACTATACATTTTCGGTAGCGCTCACTGCCACCGGTTACATTATTCGTGTTTTCCGTCGTCGAAGACCTGAATGGTCACTTCTTTTTCGATCAACTCGGTGAACTTACCGCGGTAACGCGTCGCCTTCACCAGGTGGTTGTCAATCCAGTGGTAATTTCCTCCACGTGGTTTCCCGAACAGGATACCATGGTATTTGAAGCCGTGTTGCTTCAGCCAGATCTCGGTATACTCGCGATGGGCTTCCGTGCGCGACGTAAAGAAAAAGATCACGTGGCCTTCGTCGTACCAGCGGTTCAGCGTTTCGAGTGCATCGGGATACACCGCCGCTGTCAGCATCCGCTCGGGTTCTTCATTCGGTATATCGTCGCAAATCGTTCCGTCGATATCGATCAGATAGTTCTTAATTCCCTCGGGCAGGATCGGGCTGATTCGATGTCCGTTTTCCGTCGTTTCCTGCAAGTTCTTCTCAATGTCTTCTGCTTTCATTTTCGTTTGGTTTCTAATTTGTCAGATTAAAAACCCCCTTAACCTCACCTATAAGAGAATTTTCGTCTAATTTTCGTTTCGCCAGTTTGCGCGGTCCATTTGGCTATATTGCCATGGCGCGGCATTGTTTTCCACATTCGTCATCATCGCATTCAGTGACATCGGGGCGGCACTCTGCTCCATTACGAGATACCGTCGCATGTCCATGATGATCGAAAGTGGACTGATGTTCACCGGACATTCCTCTACGCAGGCATTGCAGGTCGTGCAGGCCCAGAGTTCTTCCGGCGTAATATAATCGTTCAGCAACGTTTTACCGTCGGGCACGAAGGTGCCGTTATTTTTGTCGATGTTCCGTCCTACTTCCTCCAAACGGTCGCGGGTATCCATCATGATCTTACGCGGCGACAGTTTCTTGCCGGTGATGTTGGCCGGACAGGAAGACGTACAACGTCCGCATTCCGTACAGGTATACGCGTTGAGCAATTGCACCCAATTCAGATCATGCACGTCGCTCGCCCCGAACTTCTCCGGCACGGCATTCGCATCGGGCGCCGGCGCGGCAAATGGATCGGCAGTGGGATCGAGCATCAGTTTCACCTCTTTGGTAACGGAATCGAGGTTGTTGAATTTACCCAGTTCGTCGAGGTTGGCAAAGTACGTATTCGGAAACGCCAGTAGGATGTGGAGGTGCTTGGAAAAATAGAGGTAATTCAGGAATACCAAAATACCGGCGATGTGCAACCACCAGGCCGCCCGCTCGAAGAGCGCTACCGTTCCGTCGGCCATTCCGTTGAATAAAGGTGCGATAAATTGGCTGATCGGATACGACCCTACTTCCGCATAATGGGTGTAGCCAATCTGTTGCAGATGGTAATCGGCGGCGTTCATCACCAGGAAAAGGGTCATCAGCACCACTTCAAACAAGAGGATGTAATTCGCGTCGTTCTTTGGCCATCCGTCAAGGTCGGAATGGATGAAGCGCTTGAGGCGGATGACATTGCGTCGTGCCAGGAAGATAAACACCGTCACCAACACGGCAAAGGCCAATATTTCAAACGATCCGATCAGGAAGGAATACAACCCACCCATAAACGATAGGATGCGGTGCGTGCCGAAAATACCGTCGATGACAATCTCGAGTACTTCAATATTGATGATGACGAAACCCGCATACACAATAATATGCAGGAATCCGGCGATGGGCCGCTTGACCATTTTGGACTGCCCCAGTGCCACGCGTGCCATATTCGCCCAACGCTCAGAAGGCCGGTCACTTCGGTCGACGGGTCGCCCCAACCGGATGTTCCGCATCAGCTTTCGGACGTTCAGCGTAAAATAACCTGCGCCCAATGCAAGCAGTACTACAAAGAAAAGGTTGTCTATATAGTCCATCATTTCTTAGAAGGATAAACGGTGATCGTATCGTTGGCTGTCGGCGCTTTATACGGCTTGTTTTTCTTCCCGAACAGCGAAACATTGATGTAGCGCGTCGGGTTCAGCCTCAAATCCTGCAGCAACAGTTCCAGTTCTTTCGAAGTCTTGGAAAGATTCTTATACAAGGCGTCGTCTTTCAACAACTTCCCTGCCGTTCCCTGCCCGGCTTCGAGTCCTGACATAATCGTATTGACTTTTACCAATGCCTGTTCGAGCGACTTGGCCGTACGCCCAAACTCGATTTTTGCCAATGAATCGGATACCACGGCGAAATTACCCGACACCTTATCAAGGTTGGTCATGGTGCGGTCAATCTTGGATTTGTTATCCGACAACGTCTTATTAAGGGTAACGGAAGCGCCCCTGAATTCCGCCAGCGTACTGTCGAGGTTGGCGATGCTGTTGCGCAGGTTGGCTTTCGTCTTGTCGTCAAGGATGTTATTGAGGTTCGTCAGCAACTTATCTGCCGACACCACCATTTGCCCTACGCGATCGGCGAGCGGTTGCAGCTTGGCGCTGAAATCATCGAGCAAACCCGGGATTTCCTGTCCTTTGATGGTATCGCCTGAAACGGCTTCCTGTGAATCGGCGGTGTTCAGAACGATCTGTATCTGCTTCCCTCCGATGGGACTCGGCGCATACAACTTGGCGATACTCGATTTAGAGATGAAAAACTCCTCGTTATCGATCTGCATTTCCACTATGATGGGACGTCCGAATTTGTTTTTGGGATGTACACTGTTGACCTTGCCGATTGGAAGTCCGTTGATGGTCACGGGTGATGAAACGCCAAGACCGTCGACATTATCAAACTCTACATACAGCACCTTGGTACTGCCCAATAAGTTGCGTCCCTCTAAAAAACGATAGCCCCATACGAAAAACAACAGGGCTGCGATAACGAAAAGTGACGTCTTTATTTCTTTGGATATTTTCAAAATGTGGTGTTTTGGGGTGACCGATCAGGGCGAGGTCACGGGTATTGTATTTTTTTTCCATCGCGGTATGCGACGATGAAGGCACTGGTGTAGCCTTTTGCCTTGGCGTCGGCCAGGTTCTTTTTGGCGGTATCGTAGTCGGACGTTTCTCCGTACATATATTTATACAGTGTTCCACCATCGTTGGTGACGGAAATCGGGCTCAGGCCTTTGAAATTGCTGGGTACGGTTTCCAGTTTGCGACCGCTGGCAGATATCTGCACTTTGAATACCACGCCCTTCTTCACATCGGCTGGCGTGTCGTTTTTCTGTACGACCGGCTCCGCAGGTTTCTCGTCGGCCGCGGTTTTCACGACCGGTTCTGCAATTTTCTCGGATGGTTTGTCGTCGGCCGGTGGCACCGATCCGTCGCCGTAATATTCCTTTTTATAACTGATGATGGCGTTGGCAATGGCACGTGCGAGGTTCGTCTGGCCTTCCTCTGAATCAAGGTACGCTCCTTCCGTAGGGTTGGATATGAATCCCATCTCAATCAAAACCCGTGGCATAAAGGTCTGGTTCAAAACCAAATACGGTGCTTGTTTTACACCTCTGCTTTTACGTCCGACCTCGTCGATGAAACGATTTTGGATCTTTGCCGCCAGGGCGATGCTGTTCTCCAGGTATTGTTCCTGAATGATGATCGCTCCCATATCATTGAGATCGAAGCCCTGGTAGGTTTCCTTATAATCCTTCTCCATTTCGATTACCTCGTTCTCCTTTTTCGCCACTGAAAGGTTCGAAGCCAATTTCGTCATACCCATTACGTACGTTTCCGTACCAAAGGCCGCTGCATTGGGATTGGCGTTGCAGTGCAGCGAAACAAATATGTGGGAATTGGAACGGTTGGCGATACGTGAACGCTCGATGAGTTCGATGAAAACATCGGATTTACGCGTGTAGACGACTTCGAAGCCCGGTGTCGACTCCAGTATCTTCCCCACTTTCAGTACGACGTTGAGCGACACGTTCTTCTCCACGTGCCCGTTATAGGAGGCACCCCAGTCCTTTCCGCCGTGTCCGGCGTCTAACGTTACCTTGAACTTCCCGTTCTGCCCGAAAAGAAGCGTCGGGAAAACGAATGCAAAGAACACTAAAAATGCGTTGTTTCTGTATGCAGAAGCCATGTAGTCAGCTAAAAGTTAATTTTAATAAAATCCGTCTCCTTTGATAGTGAAATGTGCTTATTTTGGTGAAAAATACGTAGTTTTGACACCTCCCGGAGCGGGCCTCATCTGTACAAAAGTAGCATTAAAACCTTTGCGGACAAACTTATTTCATATCGTTTTATCAGCAACGTTCTTAACACTTTGTCTGACAAAATCATATGCCCAGAACCCCACCTCACCCCTCGCTCCTGACTCGACGAAAGTCACGTTGAAGCCCAAGGATACGAGCCAGGTTTTTCTGGAAGGCATCGCCAGGCGGAAAGCCGTCGGGTATGAGCGGATGAACCAGAAAAAGAAGCTCCTCACACTGTATGACAAGGCGGAACTCTATTACCTTGATATGGAACTCAAGGCGGGGATCATCGTCATGGACTATGAAAAGAACGAGGTATATGCCGGGCGGATCAAGGATTCAACGGGAAAACTGACCCAACGTCCGTATTTCAAGCAGGGCGGTAATATCATCGAACCCGACTCCATCAAATTCAATACCAAGACCAAAAAAGCGATCATCTGGAATTCGCAGACGAAACAATCGGATGTGATGATCCTCGCCTACCGTACCAAACGGGAAAACGACTCGCTTTATTTCATGGACCGTGCGCGTTTCACGACGTCCGATAACCCCGATGACCCCGAATATTGGTTCCAGGCGACGCGCGCCAAGATGGTGCCAAAAGGAAAAGTGGTAGTCGGTCCTACCAATATGTATATTTACGGCGTCCCGACACCGATCGGCGTCCCGTTTGCGTTTTTCCCCGTCACCAATAAAGCACAATCCGGTATCATCATCCCGACGCCGGGCGATACGCAGCGACGCGGGTACTTCCTCCAGAACGGCGGTTACTACTTTGCCCTTAGCGATCATTACGACCTTACTACTCTGGTCGATTACTACACGAATGGGAGTTATGCACTACGAGCCGAGACGAATTATGCCTGGCGCTATCGTTTCCGCGGTAACCTGAACCTTCGGTATGAAAACCAGGTGAACAGCGAGCGGGGTTTTCCGGATTACTCGCGCACCAAGGTCTACAACATCCAATGGACGCACTCGCAGGATGGGAAATCGAACCCGAACTCGCGTTTTTCTGCCTCGGTCAACCTAGGAAGTTCGACCTTCTTCCAAACGTCGCTCAACCAGATCAATGCCGGCGCGCGACTGAACAACACCCTGACCTCGTCGGTATCCTATAACCGTACCTTCACTTCGACGCCCCAGGTAAACATTGCCCTGACGGCCACGCACAGCCAAAACACACAGACCAAATCGATTACGATGACGCTTCCTACCTTCACGGGGAGCGTAGACCGGATTTTCCCGTTTGCTTCTGAAGACGAACCCAAGAAAGGCCTCATCAAAAACATCAACTTCCAGTATAATGTCATCGGGGAAAACCGCATCAACACCACCGATTCGCTGTTTTTCAAACCCGAGATGTTCCGCGACGCCCTGACCGGTTTCAAGCACTCGATTCCGCTTACGACCAATTTTAAGATTGCCAAATACTTCTCGATTCCGTTATCAGTCAACTACACGGAGGTCTGGACGTTCAAAACCTTCGAGAAAGTGTTTGATACGAGCACCAATCGCGTCGTTACCAACGAAGTAAACGGATTTGACTCGTACCGAACCTATAGTTTTTCAACCGGTGTGGGAACAACCATCTACGGAACGTTCAATTTCGGGAAAGACAAGAAAATACAGGCCATCCGCCATATCATCAAGCCGACGATCAGCTATAGCTACCAGCCGAGCTTCAGTAAGTATTACGACACCTATGCTACGGATGCGTCGGGCAACATGCGGACGGAATACAGCCGGTTTGACGGCACGCTTTACGGTGCACCCAGCAAATCGAATTCCAATTTCATCGGCCTGAACATCAACAACACTTTCGAGGCCAAAGTGACCGAGCGCGATTCAACCAAAACAGAACCGCGTAAAGTGATGCTGCTCAACAGTTTCAACATCCAGACGAGTTATGATATCTCGGCGGATTCGTTGCGCCTGGCCCCAATCCGGATAAGCGGTGGTACGACCTTGTTCAAAGACAAGATGAACATCAATTTCGCTACTACACTCGATCCCTATGCCATTGATGCGTCGGGCAACCGTATCGATACGATGAATTCAGCCGTAGGGGGAAGTCTGGTGCGTATGACCAGTTCCAACCTTACCATGAACTATTCGTTCTCAAGCCGTGACCAAACCAATAAGGAAACCGATTCGAACGACCAGTCGCAGCGAAACGGCGGGCGTGACGACGATTTATTTGGTAAGGCAACCGACCTGAGCGACATGCGGCAAAGCCAGTTTGACGATGAACCGGAAGACGATAAAGATAAGGTCGCGGAATTCTTCAAAACCGAGATTCCGTTTGACCTCACTATGGCATACTCGCTGACGTATTCGAATGCGCGACGGGAGAGTAAGATATCGTCGAACTCCCTTATGGCCTCAGGAAACGTCGATTTGGGCAAACGCTGGAAAGTTGGTATCTCGTCGGGTTACGACTTCGTTCAGAAAGGCGTGACGTTTACGCAGTTTCGTTTTGAACGCGACCTCCTTAGCTGGCGAATGGATTTCACCTGGGTGCCCCTCGGTCCTTATAATTCATGGGGCTTTTTCATCGGTATCAAATCCGGGATGTTCAGCGATGTCAAATGGGAAAAACGCCGACCACCTGATAGTGTCGTTCGATAATATGGAAAAACAAATCATCACCACACCAAACGCCCCTGCCCCCATCGGGCCGTATAGCCAGGCTGTAAAAATGGGCAATTTCGTTTTCACCAGCGGGCAAATCGCGCTGGATCCCCATACGATGGAACTACGAACGGGCGATATCGCGACGGAAACCCGGCTCGTGATGGAGAACTTAAAAGCGGTATTGCATGCGGCCGGCACCGACTTTCCAAACGTGGTCAAAACGTCTATTTTCCTGATGGACATGCAGGACTTTACCGCCGTCAACACCGTGTATGGTGAGTACTTCGACGACGCTACGGCACCCGCCCGTGAAACCGTGCAGGTAGCCGGGCTGCCGAAAGGCGTGAACGTCGAGATTTCGATGATTGCGGCCATCTGATTACCTGACAGATAGTTCGGCGGTGTGCAGGTTTTCCTTACATTTGGAGCAAAGCTCCTTATGATGATGCGCCTTCGATTTTTCATGCTTCTGATAGCCAGTAGTTTTGCTACGGCACAAACCTTTTCCGGCACTACCGGCGCGATTTCTGACGATGGGACGCTTACTACCTACACCGTTGCCGTAACTGGGGTACCTGCCGCACTCGGAGGTAATTACGGTATCCAATCGGTTTGTTTGGACATCACGCACACCTGGGACAGCGACCTTGATGTACGCCTGGTTTCGCCGGACGGTACCGAAATCACGCTTTTTTCCGGTTTAGGGGGCGATGGTGACGATTACACCGATACGTGTTTTTTACAGACCGCCGCCGCCGGTATCGTAACGGCTAGCCCTCCGTTTACGGGTAGTTTCCGGCCGCAACAGTCGATCGGAAACCTCAATGACGGCGGAAATGGAAACGGCCTATGGACACTCAAGGTACTGGATACGTATGCCTTTGCCGATACTGGTAGCCTGAATTCCTGGAGTATTGAATTTGGTCCGGATGCCCCTACCCCTTTCGTTTTTTCTTCGTCTAACCTTCCTATCGTCATCATCAATACGAATGGCGTTGACATCCCCGACGAGCCGAAAATAGACGCCCTGATGGGAATCATTGATAATGGTCCAGGGCAGGAAAATCATCCTTCAGACATTCCAAACGGATACAACGGACACATCGGCATCGAACGACGTGGCAGTTTTTCCCAGGGACTTCCTCAAAAACCCTATAACCTCGAAACGCGCGATGCGGCCGGTGCCAACCTCAATGTCTCGCTGTTGGGAATGCCCGACGAACACGATTGGTGCCTGCTGGCCACTTATAACGACAAGGTATTCGTGCGTAACCGACTGGCTTTCGAACTGTTTTCGATGATGGGACATTACGCCACCCGTACGCGATTCTGTGAGGTTGTACTTAACGGCGATTACCAGGGGATTTACCTCCTCGCTGAGAAAATCAAGCGCGACAACAACCGCGTCGACATCGCGAAACTGACACCGGATGAAAATACCGGCCTCAATGTCACCGGAGGCTATATCATAAAAAACGATTATTGGTCGGATGACGACAGTTGGCAATTGGGCTTCCACCCGATCGACCATCCGGAAGTAGATGTGCGTCTGGTGTACGACTATCCGAAGCCAGCCGATATTTCAACACAGCAGAAAGCCTATATACAGGGATTTATCCAAAATATGGAAACCGCGTTGTATTCAGATGACTTCGCCAATCCCCTGAATGGCTATCAAAAGTACCTCGATGTCGATTCCTTCATCGATTATTTTATCGTGAACGAACTCTCGCGAAACGTGGACGGTTTCAAGAAAAGTTGGTACTTCAGTAAAGACAAGGACAGTGCATCGGAGATGGCGAAACTGATGGCCGGACCTGTTTGGGATTTCGACTGGGCATGGAAAAACATTTGGGATTGCGAGACGTTTCAGGCCACCGACGGATCGGGTTGGTCGCACCTGATCAATGACTGCGGGCCGGATGTGAGTTCGAACGGCTGGTTCGTGCGTTTACTGCAGGATCCTTCCTTCGCCGACCGGCTGCGGTGCCGATGGGAAACCCTCCGCGGGACCTTCCTTGCAGAAGATACACTCGACACCTGGATTGACGAACAAGCAGCACTGCTTGACGGTGCCCAGCAACGCCACTTCGAACGCTGGGGGCATCTCGGCGTCAATACCGGTACGCCGGAAATCGAACCTGACCCCGCAACATTCGAGGCACAGTTGGCCCAATTCAAGAATTGGATCCATCTCCGACTCGTGTGGCTCGATGCCAATATCCCTGGAAACGCAGAAAGTTGTGCTCTTTCTACAGCGACAACCGCTGCGCATCCGGTGGTCGCGTTTCCCAACCCCTCTTCCTCTGTTGTGAACTTCCGCTTTGGCGAGGGCGTACACCCGCGCCGGGTAGCACTTTTTGACGTTACAGGGAAAGTGATAGAGACGATATCGATGGAAACCTCTTCCCTAAATGTCAGTGCATTGGCTCCCGGACTTTATTTCGTCCGGTTTTCCGACGGAATCACACCGACGACCGTTAAGATTACCGTCGCCCATTAAAAAAGCCACCCCTGAGGATGGCTTTTTAGTCGGTTTGCCCATAGGCTATTCAGGCGGAATCGAATGGTACGCGATCAATCCGTCAATCGGACGGCGCAATACATTTCCGAGCTTGATGCCGTGCGCATCGAGAACTTCCTTAAGTTCTTCCCGTAGGTAAAAGGCGATGGATCCGATGAAATGCACCGGCACGTCTTTGTGATTCGGGTATTGCTTGATATAGAATTCCGTGAAGTCTTCCATACACGAACGGATGATCCGCTGGCACCATTCATGGTCTTTGTGTTGGATGAGGAATTTCGCGAACGTCGCCAGATAGGCATTCGGGTTCGGTTCCTTATACAGATGGTGCTTGATGGTATCCGGTTCGAGATCGTAAGCCTTTTCGAATTCGGTAGCAAGTTCCTTCGGCATCTTGTTAAAGTAGTAGCCGCGGATGAGGTGGCGTCCGAATTGGTTGCCTGAGCAATCATCCATGGCGATATAGCCGAGCGACTGCACTTTCTGGTGCAACACGACACCGTCGAAATAACTGCAATTCGATCCGGTTCCGAGAATCGACACGATGGCCTGTTGTCCGCGGGGTGTCGTTGCGTATACCGCAGCATAGGTGTCTTCCTGTACCGATATATCCGCATTCGGGAAATACTCCTTGAAGATACCCGCTAAAAAGTCGCGCATCCGGTCGGTGCCGCAGCCCGCGCCGTAGAAATACAGGTTGGAAACGCTCTTGCGGTTGTGTGAAATGTCGAAACGGTCTTCCAGGCGGGCGATGACCTGATCTTTACCCAATACTTCCGGATTGATCCCGAGTGATTGTGTGGTAAAGAGTACTTTGCCGGCGTCGTCGATGGCGATCCAATCTGCCTTGGTCGAGCCGCTGTCTACTAATAACTTCATTTGTTTTGGTTGGGTTAGTCGGTTGGGATTCCCCTTCCGCCCGAGGCCGAATAGGACGGCATACGATAGGCGAAACGGCAGAACGATAAAAAGAATCCCGCCGTGTGACATGCACCGACGGGATCCTGTTTTTGGTTAGACGAGTCCGGCAATATGAACCGAAAGATCGATCAGTTTGCTGGAGTAGCCATATTCATTATCGTACCACGATACGATTTTGAAGAAGGTCGAGTTGAGTCCGATACCGGCTTTCGCATCGACGATCGAAGTGCGCGAATCGCCAATAAAATCCTGTGATACCACGTCGTCTTCTGTATAGCCCAGAATACCTTTATAGTCGGTTTCCGATGCGTTTTTCAACACTTTCATGATTTCTTCGTAGCTGGTTTCCTTGCCCAGTTTTACGGTCAGGTCCACTACGGAGACGTCGGCGTTTGGCACGCGCATTGACATACCGGTGAGTTTGCCATTCAGTTCCGGAATTACCTTACCTACTGCTTTTGCAGCGCCGGTAGAAGCCGGGATGATGTTGAGGAGTGCCGCACGGCCACCGCGGTAGTCTTTGCGTGACGGTCCGTCTACGGTCATTTGCGTCGCTGTTGTTGCGTGAACCGTTGTCATGAGTCCTTCCACGATACCAAAATGGTCGTTCAGTACTTTCGCCAGCGGTGCCAGACAATTGGTCGTACACGAGGCGTTTGATACGATGGTATCGGCTGCGGTTGCTTTGGTATGGTTAACACCCATTACGAACATTGGCGCATCTGCGGAAGGAGCCGAAATGATGACTTTCTTGGCGCCCCCGCGAAGGTGTGCTTCGGCTTTTGCCACTTCGGTGAAGATACCGGTACATTCTGCCACGACGTCAACACCTACCTCGTCCCATTTCAAAACCGCCGGGTCTTTCTCAGCCGTGATACGGATGTTGCGTCCGTTGACGAAAAGCTGTCCGTCTTTTACTTCCACGTCGCCTTTGAAACGTCCGTGAACCGAGTCGTATTTAAGGAGGTATGCCAAGTGGTCAACATCCAGCAAATCGTTGATGGCTACCACTTCTACATTATCCCTATTGAAGGTTTCCCTGAAGACGATACGTCCGATGCGTCCGAAACCGTTAATTCCTAATTTTACCTTTGACATTACTGAAACTATTAAAGTTGTTACTGGTTTTTATGTTGACATGATGTCGGAAACGCGAAGCAGTTCGCGGTCGATCTCACTTTTGCCTTTGATGGCCTGTTCAAGCGGGGTAAGGGCAATTTTGTCTTCGAGTACGCCTACCATGTAGCGGGTCTTGCCTTCCAGGATCGACTCCACAGCCTTCACACCGAGTCGGCTCGCCAATACCCGGTCGTAGCACGAAGGGGCACCACCGCGTTGCATGTGGCCCAATACGGACACGCGCACGTCGTATTCCGGCATGTTCTCATCGACGTAATCCTTCAGTTCGAATACGTTCTTACCGATCTTGTCTCCTTCGGCGATGACGACGATGGAGGACGATTTTCCCGATGCCTTGCTTTTCTTAAGGGAATCGAGCAAGCGGTCGAGTCCGAGATCTTCCTCCGGGATGAGGATTTCCTCCGCTCCCGCCCCGATACCGGCGTTAAGCGCAATATGCCCCGCGTCGCGGCCCATGACTTCCACAAAAAAAAGACGGTTGTGGGAACTGGCCGTATCGCGAATTTTGTCGATGGCCTCCACAACCGTGTTGAGGGCGGTGTCATAACCGAGGGTATGACTTGTACCGTAGATGTCGTTATCGATGGTACCCGGTATCCCCATTACAGGAAAATCAAATTCAGAACTGAAAACCTCGGCGCCGGTAAAGCTGCCATCCCCGCCGATGACGACAAACGCGTCGATGCCGGCTTTTTGGAGGTTTTCGTAGGCTTTCTGGCGTCCTTCCGGCGTACGGAAGTCTTTGGAACGGGCTGATTTCAGGATGGTACCGCCTTTGTTGACGATGTTGTTGACGCTACGGGGGCCCATTTCTTTGAAGTCGCCTTCGATCATCCCCTGGTAGCCACGGTAAATGCCGACGCATTCGACGCCATGGAACGCACACGTACGAACCACGGCACGGATAGCGGCGTTCATTCCCGGCGAGTCGCCACCGGAGGTCAGGACACCAATCCGTTTGATTTGTTTTGACATTTTTTTGGTGTTGAAAATGCTAAAGTAGCAAATATTGTATACGTCACATGTTGCATTTTTCCCAAATCGGCAATGCGGCGCATTTCAATCGTTTTCGTTGATAAGTTTTTGGAATTGCCTTATTTAGTAAGGGATTTCACGAATCAGTTACGCTTTGTTTCCTTCTTTTTACGGCTCTCTTCCGGCGTATTGAAGTGCATGCCTTCCGGCACTTTTGGTTCCTCTTCCTCTTCTTGTTTTTTGGCCGGCGCCTTCTCGACGGTTTTGGTACCGAAAATCCGCTTGACCAATTCCTGGAAGGTGTCGAAATCGACCTGGTAGGTCACACCGACGCCCTGCGTATACCCAATGCCTTCCCCTAAATAGTTAATATCGTTCTCACGGTTGAAGAAGCGCAGGTTCATGGTACCGTCTTCGTTCACCCGGTATTGTACTTCCACATCGCCTACAACCGCCGACTGGTTCAGGCCTCCTACCGGCACACCCACCTTGCCGTTCACCGTAATCCGGTCGTTGATCTGTGACGATACCGTAAAGCCCACCGCACCATTCGATTCGTAACCCGGCGTACGCTCGGCCGTTTCGAGGAAGGGGTTTACGCGGAACTTATCATCTTTGCTCTGGAAAATGTCACCAAACAGCCCCGTTCCGGTTTCGACGACGTTGTTCACGATCGCGCTCTGGTTGACACCATCACTACTCATGAAGCCGCCCGTACTCAAAAGCGTCAGGGCCTGCGTCTGCCGGATGTCTTTATCGCTCAGTTTGCTTTCGATTTCACTGCGAAGCACCGAATTCATGTTGGGGAAGTTGATGGAGAAATCGGGTTCCGGACTCGCCAAATTTCCGGTGATGATGATGCCCACCAATACGTCTACTTTCCTGTTTACCGATGGGTTCTCCAATAATATAGAGGGGTTGGCGGATGTTTTGTACGTCGCTTCCAGGTTGAGGCGCGCCCGCATCGGATCACCTTCCCATGTAATCGAGCTATATTTCTTCACCGTAAACCGTTTGTCGAACAGTCCTTTATATTTAAAGTTGTATTCGCCTTCATACACCTGGTAGTCACCATACATATTGAACTTACCCAGCGTATTGATCTCGAGCAACAGTGTTCCGTTCCCCCTGCCCCGCATACCGTGACCGGTTTCCCGATCGAGGATCACTTCAATCTCGGCGTCGGGCGTAATGTCGAGGTCGAACTGCAATTCGAGGCCGTCGTAGCGCCTCGTGCTGCCTAAGCCGTTTTGCAGGTTGTACTTTTCTTTCGGACTCAGGAAATGGATAAACGAACGACTGCCGACGTTTTCGGTGTTGCTGATCGGGATGCCGATTTTTGTTCCTTTGGCCGACTTGGCTGCCATTTCTATAAACAGGGAACTTGTAGGCCCGGTAATAGACGCCTTCCCGTCGATGAAGGCTGTTCCGAAATAGGCCGCATCGTCGTGATCCTCGGTGTCAAGCGCCAGGAAGCGGTCGCTCGTCACATTGAGGTCGAGCGCCCAGTCGGAGAAATTCTTGTGCCGTATGAAACCGTTCAGTTTTCCTTCCGTTTTATACTTCGTGTCGGTTAACGTGTTGTTCCGGAACGCAAAGCGGTTATCAGCGATATCGACGATGGAATAGTTTCGGATGGCGTAGTCGGTATTCAGGTACGGAATCCGGAAACCGGCTTCTTCCAGGAAGAGCTTACCAAAAATGTCGGGTTCGCGGAACGGACCCGTGACCCGCGCCGTACCGGATACATAGCCCCTTATATTCGACAGGATGTCTTTACCCAACGGACTGAAAGGCGCGATGTTGAACCGTTCAAAGTTGACGTGGAGGTCCATGGTGGTTTCACGGTTCTCGACATTGAAGGTACCGTCTACGAGGAACGACTTGACGTTGTCGTTTTCAAGCGATGAATCTACCTTGAAGGTTTTGAAACTGTTGTCGCCTTCGATAGACAAGTCCAGATTTCCCAACCCGATATCATTGACCGCCAGTCCAGAAACCGTGAGGTGCGACGTCGGTTGGTAAATGGACTTTTCTTGCTTGAACCGCACGTCACCGTCGAGTCGTCCGGCAATACGGAGGCTGTCAATAGACGGAAGGATCCGGGCCAGGTCGACTTTCTCAAAATCGAGATCGAGGTCTTTGTAGGTCGAGTCGCGCATGGCACCGTGCAGGGAAACGCGCTGGTCTTCATGCGACATGGCGATGTTGTCGAAATCGAACCGCTGCAGTTTCTTATCAAAAACGACACGGTTGTTCGGGCCGTCCAGTTCGTTGAGGAACCAGGTGAAATCACCGAAACGCAACTCCGACTTCTGGATGCCGACGACGTTGTTGTTGTTTTTGTCGATCGTATGATAGAGGTTCAGCGTAAAGGCGTCGGTCGCTTTCGGGCCGCCTTTGAATTCCGAGCGCACATACATCGTATCTTTTTTCGTGACGTTAATGGCGCTGAAATCAGAGAACTTATAGTATTTCGTTCGGATGGTATCCGTTTCGATATACGCGTTGAACAACGGGTTCTTGTTATCAACCGTCAGTGAGATCCGCTCGAATTCATTGTCATAGGCCTTGATCTCAGGCGACGAAAAGTTCAGGCGGAATTCGTTGGTATCCGAGTCTATGTTGCCTTTCACAAACGTGTTGGTCGACACTTCAATACCGGGAAGGAACACTTCCACGATCTTATTGTAAATACTGAAGTCGAAACGCAGGAACTGCCCTTTGCTGACTTTATTCGGTTTGTAATTGGTGTAAAGGCTCCCGATGGAATTCTCGAGCATCTTCCGAAGTTCCCCAAACCGGAAGCGTCCCGTCACTTTTCCTTCGATGATATCCGGTGAGACGATGGTCAGCGTCCGCACACCCGCCGGATCAAATTCCGACGTCAGTCGCAGGTCCTCAAATAAATAGGTGTCTTTCTGGTTCTGGTAGGACGTATCGGTCATACCAATCGTACCACGCATGTTATCAATGGTGCTTCCCACCACATCGGCGCGGATTTCCCCTTTAAAGACGGAAATGGGGTCGCTGCTGAAATGCAGCTTATTGAGATTGGCGAAGTCAATATTCGCGTGGAGGTCGTAGCGGTTCTGCTTCTTCGACATATCCACCAATCCGTCGAAATCCATGAAAAGATTCGGGTCGTTGATCACGAGTTTCCCTTTGAACATCGGGCTTCGCAAATCACCGTCGACGATGATATTCGAGTAATTGTAGCGGTTGTAGTAAAACCGGTCGATGGAACCTTTCACACTGGAATGGAGACTTGACTGTGTAAAGCCGCTTCCGTCTACCGCCAACGCCAGCGAAACGGGGCCTAATTCCTTTCGGGAAAGAAAACGTCCAAGATTGAAGTTCTCCAACTCGACATTCCCTACATACGACGCCTTCTCACGGTTGGACATGTTGGCCATGACGAAATCGGTTTTGACGTTGCCGATGGCCGATGTCATGAATACGTCAGTTTTAAGCGTCCGGGCCGTGACTTCCACCGATCCTTTCAGGTTGGCCTGTCCGAGTGTTTTGAGGTTTTCCGGCAGCGAGCTCCCCAGGACGCGCGGCAAAATCGAGACCAGGTGTCCGTAATTTGTACTCATTTGCCCTAGTTGTGCATCCATCCGGAACGGCATTCCTTCCTTACCCCACATATTGCGAAAGTGGAGGTCGCCCCGTATCTGCGTGGCCGTACCTTCCGTAATGGTTGCGCGGCGCAGGAAAAGGTTGTTGAGCGTACCCGTCACATCCGAATCGACGCGGAAGGAATGACCCCGCGCGATCTCATTGTAAAAACACCGCACGTCGTCGCTGCCGATCTGCGTCGAATCCAACCGCACCTTGAAAAGCACTTTGTTGTTGAAGTCCATGAAATCTTTCCGGTCGTAGTACATTCGCACAAAACCATAGATCTTCGAGTGACGCGTTTCCACCGACAAATCCTCCATCAGGATGTTCTTCTTGGTGTAGGTAAACCGCGAACTGAGGTTCTTCACCCGCACACCCCGATAATCGGTGAAAGCGAGTTTGTTGATCTTGGCCGTGATATCCGGTCCGAGGATGCGGAAATTATTGAGTGACGCCGACAGGTCAGAGAAATACACATCCTTCGGGCTCTGGCGGTTGTCGTTGAACAGCATGAAACGGCTGTTGGTAAAATACGCATTCTTCGCTTCCAGGCGAAACTTGTGGCTGGAGGGTTTCTGTGGTTCCGTCTCAAAACGGGCGATGAACACATCGAGATTGGTATCGGCTTCCCCTTTGTAATTGCGCAGGTTGAAAACCATGCCATCGATTGTAACATCGCCGAACATCAAGTCGCCGTTATACAACTTTCGAAAGCTGAGGATGTCGGTCTGGATGCGTTTGGCGTAGACCAGCGTATCCCGGTGATGGTCACGAATCATCACGTCGCGAAACTTGACGCCACCGAACAGGGTGAGCGCCACGCTGTTGATTTTGATATCGGTGTGGTAGTCGGCGTTGATGCGGTCGGTAGCATAGGCCGCGAGCCGCGTTTGCACCGAAGGGATAGACAGCACTATGGCCATCGTCAACAGCAACAGGATGAGTGTCAGCAGCGTGCGGAACACGACTTTTCTAGCCTTACGCAGGCGCAATCTGGTTTTGCTGACTTTTTCCAACGATCTTAAGCTATCGCGTAACGTGTTCCTTACAAAAGCGGTATCTTCGCAACGTGGTAAAAATAGCTATTTTTATCGCGTTTTATTTAAAAAATACCTAAAATTCCCTCGTCCCATGGCCGCCCAGACGCACTATTTACTCGCCATCGAAAGTTCCTGTGACGATACCGCCGCCGCTGTCCTAGAAAATGACCGCGTGTTGTCGAACGTCATTGCCGGACAAGCCGTGCACGAACAGTACGGCGGCGTCGTGCCCGAACTGGCCTCGCGTGCGCACCAGCAAAACATTGTGCCGGTGGTCGATACTGCCTTGAAACGGGCCGGAATTACCGCTGAACAGTTATCGGCGGTCGCCTTTACAAAGGGGCCGGGTTTGCTCGGATCGCTGCTGGTCGGCACGTCTTTCGCGAAATCGCTGGCACTGGCGCGCGGCATTCCATTGATTGCGGTCAACCACATGCACGCCCACATTTTGGCGCATTTTATTGATGAGGAAGGATACGACAAACCGCAGTTCCCGTTTTTGGCCTTGACCATTTCAGGTGGACATACGCAGATCGTGCGGGTCGATGGTTTCTTCGACCTGACCATCATAGGGGAAACCACCGACGATGCGGTCGGTGAAGCTTTTGACAAAACAGCCCGTGTGTTGGGACTTCCCTATCCGGGCGGCCCGCTGGTTGACCGGCATGCGAAAAATGGCAACCCGAAAGCATTTCCGTTTACGAAACCGAAGGTGCCCGGACTCGACTTTAGTTTCTCCGGACTTAAAACGCAGATACTGTATTTCGTCCAGAAGAATGTAGAAAAAGACCCTGACTTCCTGCAACGCACTATCGACGATGTATGTGCCTCCGTGCAATATACCATCGTAGAAATATTGATGGAAAAACTGAAGATGGCCGTCGAACAAACGGGCATTCGGCAAGTGGCGATCGGAGGCGGTGTTTCGGCCAATTCCGGCATACGCGATGCGATACGTCAGGCGGAAGTCGATTTGGGTTGGAAAACCTTCATTCCCAAGTTTGAATATACTACCGACAACGCGGCCATGATTGGCATCGTCGGCTACCATAAATTCCTGTCAGGCCAATTTGAAACCGCCGATACCGTGTCATCGGCCCGCATTGCTTTTTGATATGCAACTGTTCTACGATCCGGCGCTGCAACCGTCTACCGAGGTGTTTTCCTTTGAGAAGGAAGAAAGTCGCCATATAGCTAAAGTATTACGAAAGAAGGAAGGTGATATCCTGTTTGTTACGAATGGTTTAGGCAGCTTATTCACCACGGAAATCATCGAATGTCGGGAAACAAAATGTACAGCGCGCATCGTGTCGGTAACGACGGAAACGCCACGACATCCGCGACTGCACCTGGCGGTGGCCCCGACCAAAATGAACGAACGCTACGAGTGGTTCCTCGAGAAGGCGACGGAAATCGGCATCGAGGCCATTACCCCTATTATCTGTGACCATTCCGAGCGCACGGTGGTAAAGCCGGAACGACTTGAGAAAATCGTGGTAGCTGCGATGAAACAGTCGAACCAAACGTACCTACCAAAACTACATCCGGCGATGCCCTTCAGCCAGTTTATCAGCCAGGCCCGGGAAGGCGCCCGCTTTATCGCCCACTGCGAGGACGACGAGAAACATCCGTTGAAAAATGCCCTGAAACCGGGAGAAGACGCCGTCATCCTGATCGGACCCGAAGGCGATTTTTCCCCTAAAGAAATACAACTCGCGCTGGCAAACGGATATCTTCCCGTATCTTTGGGCAACACCCGCCTGCGCACCGAAACGGCTGCATTGGTCGCGTGTCACACTTTTACGGTTTTGAACGAATGAAAAAAAGGCTTTTTGTTGCGCTGTTCCTATTAGTAGCCGGCCTCTCGTCGGCACAGGAAGTCGCACTGCTCAAATACAGTGGCGGTGGTGATTGGTACGCCAATCCTACGTCGCTTCCCAATTTGGTCAAATTCTGCAACCAGTCAATCGGTACGCGACTGAAGGCGAAACCCGCTACGGTCGAATTGTCAAGTCCGGATTTGCTGTCGTATCCTTTTGTGCATGCAACCGGGCACGGAAACATTGTGTTTTCCGACGCGGAAGCGCAGAACCTGAGGGCCTTTCTCCTCGGCGGAGGCTTTATCCACTTTGATGACAATTACGGCATGGACCAATACATCCGTAAGGAATTCAAAAAGGTGTTCCCCGATCGCGAATTGGTGGAACTTCCGGCCAACCATCCCATCTTCCAGAAACCCTTTTCCTTTCCAAACGGGCTCCCGAAAATCCACGAACACGACGGCAAACGCCCCCAGGCCTTCGGGATCATCATCGACGGACGGCTGGCGTTGTTGTATACGTATGAATGTGACCTCGGCGACGGTTGGGAAGATCCTGAGGTGCACAACGACCCGCGCGAGGTGCGGGAAAAAGCACTGAAAATGGGCGCTAATATCATCAACTACGCCTTTACGAACTGATGGCACCACAGGCTAAACATATCGCAAAGGGCATCGTCATGGCAGTCGGTATACTGGCTGCGGTATCCCTGCTCCTCTATTTAGTCTGGGAATTGCAGACGGTCATATTGTATCTGTTCGTCGCCCTGCTGCTGTCGCTGATCGGAAAACCGATTGCCCGCTTCTTCCGTACGAAGTTGAAATTGCCGAATACGGGGGCGACCATCGCGACCCTGGCGATTTTCCTTTTATTTGTGGCCCTGTTTGTCTATATGTTCATTCCGCTGATCTCATCGCAGGGTAAAAACCTGTCGGCGTTGAGTCCGTCCGAACTGCAACAACGCGCCACCCTGCTGTGGACACAGTTCAGCGCTTTCCTTGAAGGATATGGCATTGACGGGTCGAAGCTCGCCAGCCAGACGGGTGTGGCATCGAAACTCAACCTGGATTTTGTGCCGGATTTCCTCAATGGCGTGCTGGGCGCTGTCAGCGGCTTTAGCGTCGGACTTGCCTCGGTTATGTTCATCACTTTCTTTTTCATCAAAGACCGGGTGTTGTTCGTAAACGCAGCGAAAGCGTTCATACCCGAATCGCATGAAGAGCAGATCCTCAATTCGGTTGAGAAGATCAACGACATGCTGAGCCGGTATTTCCTCGGATTGCTGCTGCAATTGCTGATTATCTTTGTCATGTACTTGATCGTACTGCTGATTTTTGGCATCGAAAATCCGGTTATCATCGCGTTTATCTGTGGTATTCTCAATATCATCCCGTATATCGGTCCGGTCATCGCGTCGATACTGGCTGCGTTACTGACGATGCTGAGCCATATCGGTAATGACTTCCGTTCGGAGACACTTCCGATTACGATTTATGTGCTGATCGCCTTCTCCGTCGTCCAGTTCATCGACAACAATATCAGCCAACCGATCATTTTCTCCAAATCGACCAATGCGCATCCGTTGGAAATTTTCCTGGTGATTTTGGCTGCCGGCTTCCTGTTCGGTATTTTGGGAATGGTATTGGCTGTTCCGCTGTACACGGCGCTTAAAGTCGTGGCGAAGGAATTTTTCCCCGATAACCAACTCGTACAACTTCTCACCCGACGGCTATGACCGATTTCGGTGCGTTACTTCGCCCGGACGTGCAGGCGTACATCCACCTTCACACGGGTACGGACCCCGCTGCGTTGGCACTGAAACCCAATCCGTTTCCGGACGTCGATCATCCTTCGCTGGTGCAGCAGGTTACGGCCCGGACCAAAGCCAAAGACAAACTGCCGACTTGGTTCAATGCCGCGGATATCGTATATCCGTCGCGCATTTCGGTTGAGCAAACGTCGTCTGAAGCCACCGCACAGTACAAAGCGTCACTGGTAAGCGGGCAGCGTTTGGCCGATTTGACAGGCGGTTTTGGTGTCGATTCCTTTTTCTTTTCGCAGCGGGTCGCTACCGTGGTGCATGTCGAGAAAGACGCCTATCTGTCAGCCGTGTCTGCCCACAACTTCCGGCAATTGGGAAGTGCCGTTCAATGCGTCAATCGCGACAGCACCGAGTGGCTGGCGGAAGCCGGAACGTTCGACTGGCTTTACATCGATCCGTCAAGACGGCATGACCTAAAAGGAAAGGTATTTCTCCTGAAGGACTGCCTGCCCGATGTGCCCGCCCTACTCGATTTTTACTTTACGCACACAGAGCGTATCCTGATCAAAACGGCACCGTTACTGGATATTTCGGCCGGACTCTCCGAACTGCACGCCGTTACCGATATCCATGTCGTCGCCGTGGGGAATGAAGTAAAGGAAGTACTTTGGGTACTGCAAAAAAACGTATCGGGTACGCCGCGGGTGCATGCCGTTACACTGGGTAATCCAACACCATCGTTTACATTTCCGTATGGCGAGGCGGTCCCTATCACCTATGCCGACCCGCTCACATACCTATATGAACCCCACGCCGCTGTGTTGAAATCGGGTGGGCACGACCGTTTAGCCGTCGATCTGAGTCTTATGAAACTCGCACCCCATTCGCATTTGTATACGTCGGATACGCAAGTGCCTTTTCCTGGCAGGACGTTTACGCTACGGGCTATACTGCCGTATTCCAAAACCGACATGGCGGCCCTGAAAGGACGGAAAGCCAATGTAACGGTACGTAACTTTCCGGAAACCGTCGAGGTGTTGCGAAAGAAATGGAAGATTGCCGACGGTGGTGCCGACTATTGGTTTTTCACCACGGATAAGGCAAACCGGAAAATTGTGTTACTTTGCGCCAAAATCGAGACGCCTCTATGAAACGTATACTTGCCGCTTTTTTGCTCCTGCTACCCCTCGCCGTATTCGCCCAGAACGATTGTACGTATACACAGAACGCGACCGACAGCCTCGGGACGTATAAGTCCTTGAAGGAGTATGTCATGCACGAACGCAACTTCGGTTCGTCATCCGCTTATCTCTTCTTTTCGCTGGCGCAGGACAATGGTACGCCCGTGGTTAACGTGCAATACATCCAGAAAAGCAGCGACTTTATGAAGGCAGCCTGCTTCGATAAAAGCTCAAAGATTTACCTGCAACTCGACAACGGCAAGATTGTCACCCTGCTTCATGCCGGTCCTGAGGCATGCGGCACCATGATTCCGATTCCGGAAGAAGGAAAGAACACACGGGTATTGACGGGAAGTTTTGTATTCCTGAAAGGAAATTTCGAAGACCTCGAGGCCTCACCCCTCAATATCGTACGGATTAAATTTACGACCGAAACGATTGATTTCCCGATGAAGAAAGTGCTGGTATCGGAATTGACGAAAGAAGCATACGGTCCTTCCTCTTACTTCATCGATTACCTCAAGTGCGTAAAGTAATCACGGACACGGCCACCGGAAATCGGAAATCGGAAGTTCACGGGCGCCCTTGAGGTTGAAATGCCACCACTCCGACGGTAGTTGGCGAAAGCCCGCTTTTTTCATGATACGCCTTAGTTTGCGGCGGTTCTCTATAACCTCCTCCGATAATTGGTCATAAGACGGAGAGGCTTCCGGCCCAAAATGGTCAAACGCCGTTCCCATATCAAGCGGCACGCCGGTACTGTCACACAACGTCAGGTCGAGCGCTCCACCCCTATTGTGTATCGACCCCTTTGCGGGATCCGCCACATAATCAGGATTTGGCACGAGCTTCCACATTTTCCGTTGCACGGAATGCGGGCGGTAACAGTCGAAAACCCGGAGCCTGTAGCCGTAACGTCCTGCCTGCGACTGCGCTTTCAATAGGGCTTTGACCGTCGCATACCGCAGGTAACACTCGGCGCAGTCATACACTTTCTCTTTCAGGAAATTGTCATCAGACGCATATTTCATGTCGAGTACGATGCCGCTTACGTATTCCGAAACGTTTACGAGCGTGGTGTCGGCAGGTTCGCCCGTTTCTGCTGCCCGGACGTCAGGAGGCAATGCCACGCGGGTCGCACAGGAAGAGAGTAAAAAGACGGATAGGATACAGAAAAAAGGAAGCCGCATGAAATAGAATAAAAAATCCGCCGTTATACTATAAAAGGATACCAAATTAAATGGCTATCTTGGAGGAAAATACAAAGCTATGAAAAAACTCTTCTTTCTCGGTCTCTTGCTTTGCGCGTCCGTGACCCACGCCCAGTCGAAGGAAAAATCAGATCGAAAACCGGCTGCTGTGAACAAGTCGGAAGCCGTTTCCGATAGCCGTGAAGAGGATAAGAAAGCGGCCCGAAAAGGGAAACGCGAAGCCCGTAAGGAAGCCCGCGACAAAGCAGTTAAAGGGCGCCGCTACTATATTGATGCGAACGGCACCAAGACGTATATGGACGAAGCCTGATTTTCAGCGCGCTCCACTGCTCCGCCTTCCGGCGGTTTTTTTTTTTGCCCTTTTGCGTCGGTCATACCCTATACTTTTGATTGTTAACGTTTTTGGTCGTAACCTCCAAAAAAAGCCCCGTTTTGTTTGGGAAATCGATACTGAACACTTACATTTGCAACCGCTTTAAAACAGAATGTCTGTTTGAAAAGCAGGAATGGAGAGGTGCCGGAGTGGTAACGGAGCAGATTGCTAATCTGTCGGCGGGTAACCGTCGCCTGGGTTCGAGTCCCAGTCTCTCCGCTCTTTTTTCGGGGTGTAGCGTAGCCCGGTTATCGCGCCTGGTTTGGGACCAGGAGGTCGCAGGTTCGAATCCTGCCACCCCGACAAAATGCCGGTTTATCCGGAGGCAGCAATGCCACTTTACTGATTTCCTTCGGGGTGTAGCGTAGCCCGGTTATCGCGCCTGGTTTGGGACCAGGAGGTCGCAGGTTCGAATCCTGCCACCCCGACTAAGAAATGGAAATTAAAAAACTCCCTGACACCTGTCGAGGGAGTTTTTGTTTTTACTACCTATTGCGTTTACTTCGAGAAGGTCACGCGTATGTCGTCGGCATATAGCGTGCCGGTAGCACTGCTGAGCGCGAGCAGGAGACGGAATTGCTCGGCGCCTGCCGGCAGGTCTAGTTCTTTTTCAAAATAGGTCCAATCGCTATCACCGACCACCGATCCGATCATCTGGTCATCGATGGCTTTGTTCGTGCCATCTTTGGTCAGTTCGATGATGAAGACACCGTTGTTCCAGGTTTCTTTTCCGCGAACGATCGACTGCGCGCGCAGCCAACCCGACACCTTTACCCTTTTACTTCCTTCCGGGACAAAGGCCGGCTGGTCGATACCCGCCCACACTGGTTGTGACGACGTGATCGACACGGCCGCAGCGCCTTCCTTCACCGGATTGTTGACAATGGTGGCCCCGCCGCGCCATCCTTCCATTCCCATTTCAAAACTGCCGTTGCGGAACGATTGTGCAGCCAGTTTCGCCGCTTTCCGTTCTTCCTCCTTCATCTTCTCGAATTCCGCCACCGAATAGCTTACGGCACTTACGTTGTCGAATAACAACGAGCCATTGGTTTGCGCGAGTGCCAGTATAATACGGATCTTTTTGGCCTCGGCGGGAAGCACCAGGCTTTTGTGGTAATATACCCAGCCGGTAGAACCGAGCGCCGTTGCGACCCCTTCATAGCGGATACTTGTCTCCCCTGCCGTGAGTAACTCCACCGTCATGACGCCGGCATTCCACGGGTCTTTACCGCCTTCGATGTTGTCGGCTTTCATCCAGACGCCAAAATCCATGGCGTAGCAATCCTTTGGCACCGTGAGGATCTGGTCGATGCCCTTCCACTCGCCGCCGGTAAACTGGTTGATCATGCCGGCACTGTTGCCGTCGTGGCGGTCAAAAGAGTTGATGATGACGCCTTCTCCGCGCCAATTGTCGGCCGATCCTTCAAAACCGCCGTTCCGAACCAGGTTTTTCTGGCCCCACGACCACGCACTGGTGAGGGCAAAAATAACTGCAATACTACGTTTCATGATACTAGATTAGGTTGGTTAAATAGCTGATAACGAACTTACGAAGAGCACAACAATCGCCCGCATAGTATTTTGTCAATTCTGAGTAGTATTCTGGCGGAAGGCGGAAAATACCCCGCAGGTTGCGGCATTCGATTAATCCGCTTATATTTGCACCACTTTTTTCGGTCGCATAGCTCAGCTGGATAGAGCACCTGCCTTCTAAGCAGGCGGTCGCAGGTTCGAATCCTGCTGCGATCACGAATGAATCAAAACAAGGCTCCGCAATAGAGAAAGTGTACTTTCGAATATTGCGGAGCCTTGTTTTGATTCTCAAAGCGGAGCTTTGAAGGATGGGCGTAGTGGGGAGTAACTGAGCAACTGAGCAACTGAGCAACTGAGCAACTGAGTAACTGAGTAACTGAGTAACTGAGAAACTGAGTAACGGAGGAACTGAGAAATTGAGGAACTGAGGAACTGAGGAATTGAGCTCCACTGACCACTGTCTACTAACTACTGACTAGTGCAAACTGCCCACTCCTGCGACTGCGACTGAGACTGAGACTGCTACTGCTCACTGCCAACTGCCCACTGCCAACTGCCCACTCCTGCGACTGAGACTGCGACTAAACTATCCCATAGCTTGGAAGCATCCACGATTCTACCGTATCTTTACAAAAAACTACCCATGCCACCTCGTCGTGTCGACAATGACCTCCCTAAAGCGAAGGTCACTTCTTCTTCCCTGAAACATACGTTCCGCATCTTCCGCTACTCTGGATCGCACCGCTGGAAATTCTACGTCGGATTGGTCTTCCTGTTGCTAACCGGAGGCTCGGCCCTCGCCTTCCCCTGGTTTTTTGGCAAACTGGTGAACTGTATTTCGGAAAAAGATGCCGATATGGCCAATACCATCGGATTGACGTTATTGGGCATTTTGGTGCTGCAGTCGTTCTTTTCGTTCTTCCGGTTGTCGTTGTTCGTCAACTTTACCGAGAATACCCTCGCGAACATCCGTATTTCGCTTTACAACCGCCTGATCCGTTTGCCGATGGCGTTCTTTTCACAAACCCGTGTGGGTGAACTCAATTCGCGGATCAGCGCCGATATCACGCAGATACAGGATACCCTGGCGACAACCATCGCCGAGTTCCTCCGGCAATTCATCCTTATTATCGGAAGTGTGATCCTGCTGGTTATCCTGAACCCCCGACTGACGCTCATGATGTTGTGCATCGTGCCGGTAGTGGCAGTGGCTGCGGTCATCTTCGCGCGCTTCATCCGGAAATATGCGAAGAAAGCACAGGACGCGGTGGCCGACAGCCAGGTCATCGTGGAAGAGACCCTTCAGGGCATCAGCATCGTCAAGGCCTTTGCCAACGAAGTCTATGAGGCCGCACGCTATGCCGGGAAGATCCGGGAAATCGTGCGCATCGCGATAAAGGGCGGACAGTACCGTGGGTATTTCGCCTCCTTCATCATTTTCTGCCTCTTCGGATCGGTCGTGGCCGTGGTGTGGTATGGCGTCATCCTGAGTATATCGGGTGATGGCGGCGTAGGAGACCTGGTAACCTTTGTTTTGTATTCCAGTTACCTTGGCGTGGCCTTTGGCGGGATTGCAGAGTTATATGCCCAGATCCAGAAAGCGATTGGTGCCACCGAACGGGTTTTTGAACTGTTGGAAGAAACACCAGAGGAAAGTTCCGTTGCGGAAGGCATACGCCTGCGGGGCGATGTTACTTTTGAAAACGTCCGTTTCCATTATCCTTCCCGGCCCGAGATAGAGGTGTTGGCGGGCGTAGCCTTCGATGCGCGTTTCGGACAGAAGATCGCGTTGGTCGGACCCAGCGGCGCGGGCAAATCGACGATTTCGTCGCTGCTGCTGCGCTTTTACGATGTAACGGGCGGCACCATCCGGATCGACGGCAAAGACATCCGCGAGTACAGCCTTGAAGATTTGCGCGGCAATATGTCGATCGTACCGCAGGATGTCATCCTCTTTGGGGGAAGCATCCGTGAGAACATCGCGTATGGCAAACCCGGTGCGTCAGACGAAGACATCATCGCGGCAGCAAAAAAAGCCAACGCCTATTCGTTTATTGAATCCTTCCCTGAAAAACTCGACACCCTGGTGGGCGAACGCGGCGTAAAACTTTCGGGTGGACAACGTCAGCGTATCGCGATTGCGCGCGCCATCCTCAAAGATCCGGCCATCCTGATTCTGGACGAAGCCACCTCTTCGCTCGACAGTGAAAGTGAAAAACTGGTGCAGGAAGCGTTGGAAACCCTGATGGAAGGACGTACCAGCCTCATCATCGCACACCGGCTTTCGACCATCCGCACGGCCGACCAGATACTCGTACTAGACAAAGGCACAATCGTCGAGCAGGGCACACACAGTGAATTGATGGCGATTGAAAACGGACTCTACCAAAACCTAAGTAAACTTCAGTTCGCAGAATTTTAAGTGATGTCGCGTCACCTTTCCCTGTATTTCCTGCTTTTATCGATATCGTTTTTGGGATTCTCGCAAAGCGATAAACAAATAGACTCGCTCGCTACGGCCATGTGCAAGAGCTTCGATAACATCCACCACTATGACGATTCGACGAAGGTGCAGGTACTCATGGAACGCCATATACCGAACTTTCTACGCCAGCAAAAACTCCGTACCGACGAACAGGCACAAGCCGCTTTCAACCGCGTGTTCCTGCGACTTCAGAAGGTATGTCCTTCTTTCCAGAAGGCGCTTGCCGGGTTTGACAAACGGAGCCTGAATGGTGAATGGGAGCGCGTTCAGGGAATTCCTCCTACCCAATTGTCGTCTGCCGAAATACAGACGTTCTTTAAAGGAGGCGATTTCTATTATATGGACCTTGGCAGTACACCACCCAGCCCCGTCAACGTTCGTATTACCTCTGACCGATGGACGGAGACCTTTTCTGACGGCACCACTTCCCAGTGTGAGCTCAAGCCTATGGGAGACGGCACCTTCCGGCTGTATTTCATCAAAAGCAATAACGAGGTGCGCAAGAACCTCAGTCGCAAAGGCGATGTGTACTATTACGGCCTGGTTTCCTTTACGGGAGATTACTACTCGATTTGGAGCGGTGAACCCGACCATCCGGATGCGCTTGTGAGCATTTTCAAACTACACAAACGGCCATAACAAAAAAACTCCGGAGTCGCCTCCAGAGTTTTTTCAACTATCTATCAGGAAAAATTATTTGATAAACTCGATTTTCTGCGCTTCTTCCGCGTTGACGCTGTCGAAGAACCCCTGTTCGCTCATCCACTCGTCTGAGAAGACTTTGCTCATATAGCGCGAACCGTGGTCAGGGAAGATGGCAACGACATTACTGTTCTCGTCGAAAGCGCCTTCTTCTGCATACTGTTTGATGGCCTGCATGACGGCACCTGAGGTATAGCCGACAAACAACCCTTCTTTCTTCGCGATGTCGCGTGCCATGTGGGCACTTTCTTCATCGCTTACTTTGGTGAACTGGTCGATGATGTCGAAATCCGTTGCCGTGGGAATCAGGTTTTTACCCAACCCTTCGATGCGGTACGGATAAATCTCATCGGCGTCGAATTCTTTGGTTTCGTGGTATTTCTTCAATACCGAACCAAAGGCATCAACACCCAGGATACGGATATTCGGGTTTTGTTCTTTCAGGTACTTCGCCGCACCAGAAATCGTACCGCCGGTACCACTGCACGCCACCAAATGGGTGATCTTGCCGTTGGTCTGTTCCCAGATTTCAGGACCGGTGGTTTTGTAGTGGGCGTCGATATTGAGTTGGTTGAAATACTGGTTGATGTAGATCGAACCCTTAATTTCTTCGTGCAGCCTTTTGGCTACGCTATAATAGGAACGCTCGTCATCGGCCGACACGTTTGCAGGGCAAACATATACTTTGGCGCCGAGGCTGCGCAACATATCGATCTTGTCTTTGGAGGACTTTGAGCTTACCGCCAGGATACAGTTATATCCCTTGATGATACTCACCATAGCCAAGCTGAAGCCTGTATTGCCCGAAGTGGTTTCAATGATGGTATCGCCTGGTGTGAGGATCCCTTTTTTTTTCCGCTTCTTCTATAATGTACAGGGCAATCCTGTCTTTGGTGGAATGTCCCGGGTTGAAGGCTTCGACCTTAGCGTAGAAGTTTCCTTTATACGGGCTGGTGATAGTGTTCAGGCGTATAAGGGGTGTATTGCCAATCAAAGCCAGAACGTTATCGTAAGCTCTTATCTCTTCTTTCATACATAAAGTTAAAAAAGCATGCCGCGAACGGTTTCGACCCAATTCGGAACCTCGCAAAGGTAACAATTATTTTTATACTATCCCTTTATTCCCTCCAAATCTAACAAAAAACTGAATTCCTTGGCGAGCTCTTTCAGGGCTTCAAAACGACCGGATGCACCGCCGTGCCCGGCGTCCATATTGGTGTCAAGATACAACTTATTATGGTCTGTTTTCAGCGTTCGCAATTTCGCCACCCATTTGGCGGGCTCCCAATACTGCACCTGCGAATCGTGCAGGCCGGTCGATACATATAAATTGGGATACGCCTGCGCGCGAACATTGTCGTAGGGCGAATACGACTTCATATACTCGTAGTACTTCTTCTGGTTCGGATTGCCCCATTCGTCATACTCCCCGGTGGTCAGCGGGATACTGTCATCAAGCATGGTGGTCACGACATCCACAAACGGCACCTGGGCGATGACACCGCGGTACAGTTCCGGTGCCATATTGATGATTGCGCCCATCAGCAGTCCGCCTGCCGAACCGCCTTCCGCATACAAATGGTCAGCCGAGGTATACTTTTCGGCAATCAGGAATTTCGAACAGTCGATAAAGTCGGTGAAGGTGTTTTTCTTTTTGAGCAACTTCCCGTCTTCGTACCAACGGCGACCCAACTCTTCCCCACCCCGGATGTGCGCGATGACATAGATGAAGCCACGGTCAAGCAACGACAACCGCGTTGACGAGAAATACGGATCCATCGAGTAGCCATAGGAACCGTAGGCGTATAACAGGCACGGGTTCTTACCATTCCGTTCGAGTCCCTTGCGATAGACCACCGACATCGGAATACGGGTTCCGTCGGCCGCCGTCGCCCACAGCCGTTCTTCGTGGTAGCGGTTCTTGTCGAAGTCGCCCAACACCGGTTGCTCTTTCTTAATGACCTTCTCGTGAGTGCGCATGTTGAAATCGATCACCGAAGAAGGCGTGGCCATCGACTGGTAGCTGTAGCGCAGTATTTCCGTATCGAATTCCGGATTGGTACTGCTCGATGCGGTATACGTTTCATTGTCGAAGGGCAGGTAATACGGTGTACCGTTCCAGGGACGGATCTGCAACATCGCGAGTCCGTTCGTGCGTTCCTCGACCACCAGGTAATCCCGGAAAATCAGGAAACTCTCGAGCAGGGTCTCGGCGCGGTGCGGAATGACTTCTTTCCAATGGTCACTGCCCGTGGCGGTTTCGGGCGTCTTCATCAGTTTGAAGTTCTCGGCTTTATCTTTATTGGTACGGATGTAAAACGCATCCCCATAATGAGAAATCTCATATTCGACGCCGCGCACCCGCGGTTGGAACACGCGAAACGTCCCTTCCGGATGGTCGGCTTCAAGGATACGGTATTCGCTCGTGAGCGTGCTCTCCGATTCGATCATCAGGTATTTACGCGATTTCGACTTCGCAATATCAAGCGAAAAGGTCTCGTCTTTCTCCTGATAGACCATTACTTCCTCATTCGTGTCGAGCCGGTAGCGGAACACACGGTCCGACCGCAGGGTCTGTTCGTCCTGGCGCGTAAAGAAAACCGTGTTGTTATCGTTCGCCCAAACCGCGCTTCCCGTGGTGGTAGTGATCTCCTGCGGCAGGATGGCACCGGTTTCGAGGTTTTTGAAACGGATGGTATAAATCCGGCGTCCGACGACATCGGTGGCGAAACAGACGGTTTTGTTATCCGGACTCACGGTCACCACGCCCATCTGGAAAAAACTGTGGCCTTTGGCCAGTTCGTTGCAGTCAAACAGAATTTCCTCGGGTGCTTCGAGGGTTCCCTTGCGACGGGCATAAATAGGATAGTCTTTTCCTTTCTCGAAACGGGTGATATACCAATAGTCATTATAGAAATAAGGTACCGACGCATCGTCTTCCTTTATACGCGCTTTCATTTCCTCGAAAAGGCGCTGTTGGAATTCTTTGGTGTGGGCGGTTTCGGCTTCGTAATAGGCGTTTTCCTGTGTGAGGTAGTCAATCACCTCGGGGTTTTCGCGGTCGTTCAGCCAATAGTAGTCATCGATTCGGACATCTCCGTGTTTCTCAAGCCGGTGTGCGATGCGTTTTGCAACCGGTGCAGGGGTTTTCTGTGGCATGTAAGTGGATATTTGTTGCGCCTGGCACGGGGCGAAAATACATAAAAGAAGGGTGCAATATAAAATACGGTTCATGTGCGACAGGCTAAACGCGCAATTTAGTAATTTTGGAAGCAAAACAACGTACTATGTTCGGTGAGCTTATGGGAATGATGGGCCAACTGCAGGACGCCCAAAAAAGAGTGGAGGCAACCAAGAAACGCCTTGACACGGTAATGGTCGAGGAAAAGAGCGCTGACGGACTTCTCAGCGTTACGATTACCGCCAACCGGGAGATCCGATCGGTGTCTGTCAATGATGCGTTATTGGAAGATAAGGAGCAGTTGGAAGATTACCTTGTATTGGTATTGAATAAAGCCATCGCAAAAGCCACCGCTATTCATGAATCGGAAGTGGCCGCTGCTGCAAAAGAAGGCCTTCCTCCTATTCCGGGTCTGTTTTAAGCAGGATGGGAACGGATGGATATCCGTTTAAACGTCTCTAACACATAATCGTGCATAACCTGTTTGTAATCAAGGTGTGTTACGATGCGTAATTTTCCTTTTCCCAATGAGCTGATGTGGATATTGCGCTCTTTCAATACCTGCAGGAATTTCGTTTCATCCAGTCCGTTTGCCAACGAAAAGATGACGATGTTCGTCTCCACCGGCTCTACCTTCCCTACCCAGTCTACCGTGCCCAATAAGGTCGCGATTTCCCGCGCGCGCCGATGGTCTTCCGCCAGACGGGCCACGTGATGGTCGAGTGCGTAAAGTCCGGCTGCGGCCAGATAGCCTGCCTGCCGCATCCCGCCACCGAGTACTTTCCGGATGCGAAGGGCCCGCTGTATGGTGTCGGCATCCGATACCAACAACGACCCCACCGGTGCGCCCAATCCTTTTGACAGGCAAACCGAAATCGTATCAAACAAAGTACCGTATGTCTTAGGATTGTCGCGTTTCACGACAAGGGCGTTCCACAAACGGGCACCGTCGAGGTGGAACTTCAGCTGGTGTTCGTCGCATACCTGTCGTATCCGCACGAGTTCCTGCATATCGTAGCAGGCGCCACCGCCTTTGTTGGTGGTATTCTCCACACATACCAACCGTGTGAACGGGCTGTGGTAAAAGTCGGGTGGATTGATGGCTTCCCGCACCTGTTCGGCCGTGATCATACCCCGGTGTCCGTCGACCAAACGACACGACACCCCACTGTTGAACGCCACGCCACCCGCTTCGTAATTGAAGACGTGGGCGTATTTATCCGCAATGAGTTCATCTCCCGGCTGGGTCAGGAGTTTGATAGCCGCCTGGTTGGCCATGGTGCCGGAGGGAAAGAAGAGCGCGGCTTCCATCCCGAAAATAGCGGCCACACGCGCTTCGAGTTCGTTGACAGTAGGATCTTGTTTGTATACGTCATCCCCTACCTTCGCCCGAAACATGGCTTGCAGCATGTCGGGAGTAGGCCGGGTTACGGTGTCGCTTACGAGGTTGATTTCCATTTAGGGGTCACATCGTCCGATTATCGTGTGAAGCGCCGTCGGTTTGGGAAAAACACGCGAACGCCTGTCGGATAATCGCCTTATTAGTGCTATTTTTGCACCCACAAAAGTACGTGAATTTATGACAAATACCGAACAAGTCAAAGGTATTGTAGAGCGCCTCGGAGCGCTGAGGAGGTATCTTTGACGTAGATGCCAAACGCATCGAAATCGCCAACGAAGAAGAAAAAACGCTGGCACCCGATTTTTGGAACAACCCGAAACAGGCGGAACTCCATGTCAAAACCCTGAGGTCGAAGAAACAATGGGTCGACGACTATGAAAAAGCGGTCATGCTGGCCGACGAGTTGCAACTGGCCTATGATTTCTTCAAGGAAGGCGAACTGTCGGAAGAAGAACTCGACGCCACCTATGACGCCGCCAATTCCCATATCGAAAACATCGAATTCCGGAACATGCTTTCGGATGAAGGCGACAGTATGAGCGCCGTATTGCAGATCACAGCCGGAGCCGGTGGCACCGAAAGCTGCGACTGGGCGAGTATGCTGATGCGGATGTATATGATGTGGGCTGAAAAGAGCGGCTATAAAGTCAAGGAACTCAACTACCAGGAGGGCGAAGTTGCCGGTGTGAAAACCGTGACGCTTGAAATAGAAGGCGATTATTCGTTTGGGTACCTGAAAGGGGAAAACGGGGTACACCGTCTGGTGCGGATCTCGCCTTTCGACAGCAACGCCAAGCGGCACACGTCGTTTGTGTCGGTGTATGTATACCCGCTCGCCGACGACACCATCGAAATCGAGATCAACCCGTCGGATATTTCATGGGAAACCATGCGTTCGTCGGGGGCAGGCGGGCAGAACGTCAACAAGGTGGAAACCGCGGTACGTCTCCGCCACCACCCTACCGGTATCATCATCGAGAACTCGGAAACGCGTTCGCAGCTTGACAACAAAACAAAAGCGATGCAGCTCCTGAAATCGCAGCTCTATGAAATTGAGTTGAAGAAGAAGCAGGCGTTGCGCGATGAAATCGAGGCCAATAAGAAGAAAATCGAATGGGGCTCGCAGATCCGGAACTACGTCCTGCATCCGTACAAACTCGTGAAAGACGTGCGTACGAGTTATGAAACCAGCGACACCGAAGGCGTGCTCAACGGGGAGATAGACGAATTCCTGAAGGCATATCTCATGATGATGGGCCAAAAAGAAGAGGCGTAAACGCCCCTTGTCTTATACCAAAAAACTCCGGCCGTCAAGCCGGAGTTTTTTTTTAAGGTGCCAGGCTTCCCTGCACCGAATCATCGGACGTCTGTCCCGTCAACGCCCCAAACGCAATCTTCGCAAAGGCCACGAGGCTGCCATTTTGGGTGTCCCAGTAATAGCCTTCGGTAGGCACGAATTCCAACACGGTAATGCGTGGATCATCCTTGCCGCCGGTAAACCAGTTCTTCATGGTGGCGTCCCACAGCGCCTCGATACGGCTACGGTCGGTAGAGATACGGGTGTGTCCGTAAAGGGTCATAAACGGTGTATAATCGCCGCCCTGGAAGAGCAACTGCGTGGCCGGATCGGCTTCGAGTTCGGCGTTTTTGTGGCTGTCAGACGCGCTCAGGAACCAGAGGTGTCCGTTTTCGTCAATCTCCTCCTGCCCCATCGGGCGAACCGAAAAAGCCTGTCCGGAACGGATGTTCGTACAGAAAAAACAAACGCCCGCTTTCTTGGCGAGTTCGCGTATTTTTTCGCGGGCTTCCTTTCCGGCGAGGTCGTCAAATTTGGCGTCGGTAGTTTGGGCATCGATACTGTTCATAGGATACGTATTTTTCTGCAAATTACCCGAATAGCGGCGACCGTCCTTTACAACTTCCCCCGCGGATCTTACATCTGCCACGCCCGCCGGATGGAAGCATCGCAGCGGATTGTATAACAGCATCCGGAGCCGTCGGGCGTACTTTCATACCAAAACAACGCCATGAATGCGACCTCTTTCAACTTTGCGCGTGACCAGCTCTTCAACGACCTGCAACTGAAATGCCTACAGGGGCCCGGCGAACTGTATATCTTCCAGGATCGGGAGGAGGGTGCGCTGCATTTCCTTTCGGATGAGGCCGACTTCCGTGAGCGCGTGCGGAAACTCGAAACCAACGGCGTGCATTTCAGCCGGGCGTTCTCGATTGATCCAGAGGTGCTGGAGGCGTATGGCTTTCGTGCCGGCGTGCTGATGGTCTTTGATATTGAACTTGAGGTGTGGCGTCCGGAAGACCTGTATACCAGCACGTACGTGGCAATGTCATTTGAATACGAACGCCTGTCCGATCAGTTTCTCGTGGCCAAGGTTATGCTGTAATCTTCCGCGCCACGATCGCGCAATCACTGGTGGTCGTGCCATCACCTGCCGGGTAATAATCAACGGTTTGGAAGGTGACATGGAAACCGCTTTCCTGCACCCAATCCAACAGGTCCGACAATCGATGGTAATACATATATAAGACATCGCCCTGCGAATTCGTGCGCTCACCCGACTGCTGGGTGGCATTTTCTACCATACCACTGACATAGAGCATACCGCCTGCAGGAAGCACGTCCGCTGCCTCTTTCAGGAAGGTTCGGGTGTCGGCTTCGTTCAGGTACGGGATGACGAAACCGGAAAGGATACCTTCCACCGGGCGTTCCCAGGAAGCAAGCTGCCGCACGTCGAATACGCTCGCTTCGCAGGACGGATTTTCCTGTTGGGCCAATGCCACCATTTCCGGGGAGAAGTCGGTGGGATAGATCGTCAGATCCGCATAGCGTTCGAGCAGGAAGGCCGTGACGTTTCCGGGTCCACAGCCTAGTTCGAGCACACGCGCGCCCTTGGGTAAGGAGGCCGCAAAACACGACAACGAGCCCGCGTATCGCGATACGTCCCAGAAACGGTCGCGGTAGAGTTGGGCGTGTTGGGAAAATATCCGCTTCGCTTTCAAATAGTTGTCGTCTGCCATAGCGCTAAAATACAGCTTCTTCAACTTTAGCACTCGATTTTCGTTATTTTTACATGCCAAATCCAATACAATGAAAACGTTCTTTTACCGTATACTGCTCGTGTTGTGCGGCCTTTCCGTTCAGGCACAGGATGTAAAAGTGATGACCTACAACCTTCGTCTTGACATTGCGTCGGACGGTGAAAACCGATGGGACCTGCGAAAGGAGTTCCTGGCCCGGCAGGTGAAGTTTTACCATCCTGACTTTATGGGCACACAGGAGGGCAAAATCCGGCAGTTGATGTACCTCGACAGTACGTTGGTGGAATACAACTACATCGGACGCGGGCGCGACAATACGCCTACACAGGGCGAATTCAGTGCGATTTTTTACGATGCCTCGAAATACCGCGTACTGCGCGAATCGACC
Source organism: Flavobacterium sp. HJ-32-4 (assembly GCF_022532105.1). Lineage (NCBI taxonomy): Bacteria > Pseudomonadati > Bacteroidota > Flavobacteriia > Flavobacteriales > Flavobacteriaceae > Flavobacterium > Flavobacterium sp. HJ-32-4. The sequence goes on from NZ_CP092832.1 coordinate 2,665,857, forward strand.
TTCTGGCTGTCGGAAACACCCGAGGTTGCCTCCAAGGGTTGGGATGCGGCCCTCGAACGGATTTGTACGTACGGGCTCTTCGAAAACCTGAAGACCAAGAAAAAAGTCTATGTATTCAATACCCACCTAGACCACATCGGCGAGGTGGCCCGCGACAACAGCGTGAAGCTGATCTGGAAAACCATCCGCGAGGTCAATGTCGAGAATTATCCGGTGATCCTGACGGGTGATTTCAATTCCGAAACCAAATCGAAGGCGTATCGTTATATTTCCTCCAAAATGAACGATTCGAAAGCCGTGTCGGAGACCCTTCCGTTCGGACCCGATGGGACGTTCAACAACTTCGAGTTCAACAAACCGGTTACACTGTTGATCGACTATATCTTCACCAGCATGGAGGATATTGCGGTTAAGAAATATGCGGTGTTGAGCGATTCGAAGAACTGCCACTACCCTTCCGACCACTTACCGGTTTACGTCGAATTATTCCTGCGGAAATGACCCGTTTCGTAGCCCTGCTGCGCGCGGTGAACGTAGGCGGCACCGTCCTGAAGATGGACGCGCTTCGTGGGGCGATGCAAACCCTCCCTGTTTCAGGGGTGACTACGTATATCCAAAGCGGTAATGTGCTGTTCTCGGCAGAAGGTACCGCGTTGGACTGGCAGGAGCGCATCGCGCAATTGATACGTGACCATTTTAGTTTGGATGTCGCGGTGATGGTCTTGACAGCGGCTGATGTAGCCCAGGCTCTGGCGGCAAATCCGTATCATACGGAACCGGACGATGTGAATCCGTATTTCGGTTTCCTGCTGACATTACCTGACGATGCGGGTGTATCGGCGTTGGCGGAAATCGACTTCGGTCGCGATGAATATACACTTCAGGGCAAGGTGATCTATGTCTGCTACGCGGAAGGAGCCGGCAGCACCAAACTGACCAATGCCGTCATCGAACGCAAGTTGGGTGTTAAGGGAACGATGCGCAACCAGAAAACCGTCCGGCGCCTGTTGGAATTATTGCAGGCATAAAAAAACACCGCGATGTGCGGTGTCTTCCCTATTCATTTGTTTTGGTGTGTTTAAAACAGGCTGATCAAACCGTAGATAACTCCGGCCAACAAAGCCGATACCGGAATCGTCAGGATCCATGCGACCAAAAGGTTACGGGTGACGCCCCAACGGACGGCCGATACGCGTTTGGTAATCCCTACCCCGATGATAGAACCGGTGATGGTGTGCGTAGTAGATACCGGAATACCGAAATGTTCCGTGATGTATAAGGTAGCCGCACCGGCTGTTTCTGCCGCTACGCCTTCCAGCGGTGTTACTTTAGTGATCTTCGACCCCATGGTTTTGACGATCTTCCAGCCACCGCTCAGCGTTCCGAGTCCGATGACCAGGAAACTCGCCAGCGGTACCCACCACCAGAAGCCATCGGCTACGAACATCTTGAAACGGGCGTCTGATTCTGCGGCCAGGAATGCGGCGTCGTTCTCAATCTGAACCTTATAACAAATAACGGCTGCACCGATGATACCCATTACTTTCTGGGCGTCGTTGCCACCGTGTCCGAGACTGAAGAGTGCCGACGACACCAATTGCAGGCGTTTGAACCATTGTTCGGCCTTTCCGAAGTTCGCCTTTCGGCAGATGTGCATGATAAGGACGGTGACGAAATACGCGATCACGAGTCCGAGAAGCGGTGCACAGAAGATAAACAGGAACGTCGGTACGACCTTGGCGTAATTCACCACATCTACCCCACCTACCGACAGCGCGCCGGCGTGGGCCAGGGCGGCACCCATGAAGCCTCCGAGGAGGGTGTGTGAGGAAGAGGAAGGAATACCGAGTTTCCAGGTAGCGAGGTTCCAGATGATCGCGGCGATGAGTCCGGCCAGGATGACCTCGAGTGTAATGAACTGTTCGTCGACTGATTTTGCGATGGTGTTGCCGATCTTGAATTCGCCGATCCAGTATTTAGAGATGAAATAAGCGGCGAAGTTGAAGGCGGCGGCCCATAATACGGCCTGGAAGGGCGTCAGTACTTTTGTCGCCACGATCGTTGCGATCGAGTTGGCTGCATCGTGGAACCCGTTGATGTAATCAAAGACGAGTGCCAGTATGATGATGATGATGAGAATCGTCATGCGCGGGGGATTAAGAGTGCTTCACAGCGATGGACTCCATCACGTTGGCGACGCTTTTGCACTTATCGGCAGCCGTTTCGAGCACCGACAGCACCTCTTTGTACTTGATGATGTTCTTCACATCCGTTTCGTTTTCGAACAGGTCGGCGACGGCCTTGTCGTATACGGTGTCGGATTTGTTTTCGAGTTTATAGATACGGTTGCACGCTTCTTTGATGCGCTTGACTTTCTTCAGGTTTTCGAGTTCTTTGACAGCACCGTCGATTTGCTGGCAGGCTTCGAGTACGATCTCGGTGAGCTTGCGGATCGATTTCGTGATTTTGTCGACATGGTAGAGACGCATCCGGCTTGACGCACCGTAAATGTTTCCGGCGATGTTGTCGATGGCCGAAATCAGTGCGTGGATGTCTTCCCGGTCGAATGGCGTGATGAAATTCGTGCTGAGCTGGAGGTTGACTTCCTTGGCGATATCCTCACCAATGGCTTCATACTCTTCGATTTTCTGGAACAACGCGTTCCGTTCATTCGCCGGCAGGTTGACCACCTCGTGGAGGGCATTGGCCATCAGGATGAGGTTTGCGGTCGCTTTTTCAAACAGGGGAAAAAAGGTCTTGTCTTTCGGGACGAAGAACTGGAAAATGTTGTTAAGGGATGCCATATTCAGTTTTTTGACGGGGCAAAGGTATCGGGGCAATGTTAAGTTAGTGTTAAGTTAATGTGAAACGCAGGGTTGATGTGTGGTTTGGGTCTTTGGAGTCCGTGAGCTTGTTAGTCCCTGAGTCCCCGAGCGCCTGAGCGCCTGAGCCGACTACAGCGAATGACTTCTGACTACTAACCACTGACTACTGACCACTGACCACTGCCTACGACTGTCAATGATTCATCACCCTAAACCATCCCCGATGAGACGCGAACTCGTGCAATCGTCGCCAGTGTCCTTTCTCTTTTACATACAGCAACACGGCACTTGTCATTCTGTTGGTGCGTACGGTCTCGACGTAGATCCAACCGTACTTACGATCCGGTGAAAAGACCGGATAGGAAAAGGCAAAGTGCGTCTTGTAGGCTTGAAACTCCGGACTCCTGCTACGATCTGCCTGATACGATTCGTTGATGATCCTAACATACGGCAGGGCAAAATTTTCCCACTTGACAGTCTGAACCGCCTCAAGACCGGGAAGCAGGCCGAACGGACAATCTGGGTATTTGTCTAACAACAGTCGCTTGTCGAGCTTTTCCATCTCGAACGTAAGACTGTCTGGGGCCAGACTTTCATTGAATACGGCCATATACTCGTCATCGCGGTATCCGAAGTCGCGGTGTATCCCGGCCATAAATTCCGTCACAAGAGCCTCCTGACCGAAGAGCGCCTGTGTGAGAAGCCACGTGAATAGCAGGTAGTACCGTTTCATGATCCGGCTAGAGGTTGTGGATGCTAATGTACGAAATTGGAGTTCAGCAACTGAGGAACTGGGGAGCTACGAGACTGCGACTGGATGGGATCCCTCCTGCGTCGGGATGACAAGGTAGAGCGGAATAACTAGTCCCTGAGCGCCTGAGTACTGGAGCGACTTAGACGGACTACTAAACGGGATTCCTTCGCTGCGCTCGGAATGACGATTTCCTCCTTTCAAATGGAAGGGTGGGGAAGCGCCGGGGCCTACGAACTAGCGGATGGGGACGCGTGCCACCACGGACTACTAACTACTGACTACTGCCCGCTTCTGCGACTGCAACTTGAAAGGTCCCTCGCATAGCTCGGGATGACGGATTCATCCGAGACTAATGGATTTCTCGGCTGCGCTCGAAATACCAGTGGGCCAATCAGTTCTTTTTTGGCCCGGTGTGTGTAATGGTGCTATGTCTCGCCGGGAAGGACCACTGCCCACTTCCCACTGCCTACTTCTGCGACTGCCCACTGCCTACTAAACGGGACTCCTTCGCTGTTAGTTCGCGCTTGTTTGCTATTACTTCGTGCTTGTTTGCTTTCACTTCGCACGTGTTCGCAATTACTTCGTGCTCGTTCGCAATTACTTCGCGCTTGTTCGCTACTTATTTGTACTCGTTCGCTAATTATTCCTGTTTGTTTGCAAATTGGTTTATGGTTCATGGTTCATGGTTCATGGTTCGTAGTTCGTAGTTCATAGTTCCTTCACCAACTCTTATCTCCTGTCTCCTGTCCCCTAACTCCTAACTCCACGTATTTCTACGCACCCCCATGTCATTCACCGTTGAAATGGGTGTAGTGGTCGGGAAACGTTAACAAGATGAAGGGCGGTTTTGTACGTTTGAATACTGAGACTACTGGTTACATCGATTATTAAACGACGTTACCGATATTTGTTATTGATGTCTTCGTGCGTTTTGCACAGTTTGCGTTGTGCCCCTTCTTATACTGAAAAGTCTATTTTATGTTCGAAAGCATCCTCATTGTTATACTAGTTGGAGCAATCACTGTCCCGTTTATTATCTACAATAATAGTCAAAGTAAAAACGCCCTGGCGTCAGGGGCGACTTTTTCACCAAGTTCAACGGATGTAAAATCTGAATCCAGCCAACCTACCAAAGAATCTGTAGAATCCGTTTTAAGGATATTAGAAAGGAAAACACAAAGTGCCAAGTTGAATGCAGTCATAATGATCTTGCTAACGCTTTTCATACTCAGTATTGGTGCAATAGTTTTTTACCATGCAGCGGACATTGCTTTACTAGATGAGGAAAAAAAGGAAGAAACTTTCCTTCGAACAACTGAGGCTCAATTGAAGGAGCAGTATCTGAAGCAGTACTGTGAGGGAAGAAAATGGATTTATTCCGATTTAAAACGAAGATGGGACGAAACTGAATTGAAGATTGAAGCTTTGGTCAAACAAGGAAAAAAGGTAGACCCGGAACTTAATCGAATATTGGCGCAAAGAAATCAAATTGTACAAACGGTTGAAGCCACGAGTACTGATAAAATTCTACAAAGACAACAAGAAATTTCGTCTATCAGAAAGAAGAAAGACTCGTATGACTACTACGGTAAATTTACGACGATTTCCGTACGGTTGATGATTTCGATATTTGCGTTTTATATGTCGCAGATATTCTTAAAACTATACCGCTATAACCGAAACGTTGCCGATTTTTACGAAGGGCGCTACATTGCCATCCTTGCAAAATCTGAGTTCAATTTGAACTATGAGTTTTCAATGAGGTCTTTTCATCATAATTTTGATTTTGGACGCTCACCAAGAAATCCGTTTGACATGGCCTTAGAATTTTTAAAGGCTGCGAGGGATACAGAAAGCAATAAGTAGATCGCTAGTTAAGAGGTTACGATCTTCCGACATTCGCAACTCCTGCGCCAAAACTACTCCTTCCCTTATTTCATACTGGGATGCAGAAATGGATCGCGACCATTCCGGTATACCTTTCTCCGGCGATATGAGTTGATAGTTAACGGTCATTCATCATTAGTTACGCTTCATTCATCGTTCATGGTTCATGGTTCATGGTTCATGGTTCCTTCCCCCGTATTTCTACGCACCCCTATGTTGTTCACCGTTGAAATGGGTGTAGTGGTCGGGAAACGTTAGGGAGATGGCTTGAAATGGCTTATATTTGAGAAGCTTCGGAGCGCTTGCCCCAAGCCGCTGACCTAACCAAAACCACCATGTACGTACCCTTGTTTATCGCCTTGGGAGAATTTGGCGTGAAAGAACTCCTCTTACTTACGATCATCGGATTACCGCTTTACTTTATTCCCACTATCGTAGCGTTTTCGCGACAGAGTAAAAACAAGCTACCGATTGCGCTGGTCAACTTTCTTTTGGGTTGGACCGGCCTCGGCTGGATCGGGTCGTTGCTTTGGGCGTGTCTTTCGGACAACGGCTCCAACCTGCACATTTATAACAACCAAACATTGACCCATTCGACCCAAACCACCACCGGCGCCGACAGCGGAAAGAAAGTGGAGATCCTGAAATCGTTGAAGGATTTGCACGATTCGGGTGTGTTGTCGGATGAGGAATTTGCGAGGGAAAAGGAGAAGGTGTTGGGGGGTGGTTGAGGCTTAAACTCCTCCAAAGGACGAGTTGCTAACGCCAGTGGATGGATTTTTTTCGCGTTAACCTTTTTTAACTATCAAACATGAAAAAGTTCTTCTTCTTACTTCTGTTCGTTCTGACGATCCAGTCCGTACACTCCCAGACGGTTTATATCACGAAAACAGGAGAGAAATACCATCGGGAAGATTGTTCGTATTTACGACAATCATCTATCAGCATTAGCCTGACGGAGGCGCTCAACCAGGGCTACGTGGCGTGTAAAGTTTGTAAACCCGAAACAGCGCCTGTCCGTAAGTCCTCAACCACGAGTGCGCCCTCGGCCGAAACGAACGACAACGCCACCGAATCAACGACTCGTTCGGCCGCAGTGCAATGTTCCGGCACAACAAAAAAAGGGGCACAATGCAAGCGAATGACGACGAATGCGAGTGGAAGGTGTTATCAGCATTGAAAGAGCGTCAGAGAATCTATTCACTCTGACTTGATTGAGTGATTTAATGAACATAAGGAATTACGAGTGTTGGGATTATACGGCGAAACTTTGAATCAAAATATAAACGCAGGGTAATCGAGGTAGTTTTCGTATCATTGACACTCACGGATTCGGTAAGAACATAAATCCGAGATGTCGCATCGGATAACATACATCGGTAAAAGCCGTTCTCAACTACACGCCATGTCCTACCGATATCCCGCGAGCCACGAGACTCTCGCTCTTACTTTCCCTCTACTATGAATAACCAAAACCGATCAAAGCTCCTTCTGTCAGGCACCGCCCTGTCTATTCTCGTGTTTTTCTCGATTTCCTTCCTGACGGTACTGGCCCAAATCATTCCGTTTCATTATTATGGGGCGAAGGAAACCTACAAGCTTGACATCGGCTTTCCCTTCAAATTCTATGGGCAATTTTGGTTACGTGGTAATGATATTCCCAATTCAGGCTGGACCATCCCCAACCTGTTTTATGACTGCTTGCTCACGTGGTTGGTCGTAACCGGACTTTACTATATTGCGAAACGAAAACGAGACCGTTTCGACTAACACGGCGTTGCGAAAGCGGCCCTTGCTCCCGCGGATGCTTACTCTCTCTTACTTACCCCGCCTACCTCAGAAGGGGGCATTAACCTAAACAACCCCATGACCTTCACCAAATTAATTCCCAGCGTTTTCTACACCCGCCTGTCCGATGGGCTGATCCTGTTTGTCGATTGTTTGGGGTTTGCGATCGGGCATGAAGACCGCCATACTTCGCCACCCTTTTGCGTATTGGAAAAGGACGGCCTGGTCTTGATGGTGTTCGAAGATGAGGCGTTGGCGAACGAACACTATCCGGAGTTGCGGCTTGAAACCGAAAACATAGAAGAAGTGTATGCGAAAGTGGCAGCCTCCCACCCTCACCTGCTCCATCCCAATTTGGATAAAGTGACCCTTCGGCCCTGGGGCGCGAAGGAGTTTGCAATCAAAGACCATCAGGTCGGGATTCGGATCATGCAGTGGTAACCGGCGGGTAGCAGTGGCGGTGAGCAGTGGCCAGTAAGCAGTGGGCGGTGAGCGGTGAGCAGTGGGCAGTACCAAGTACTAGCGAGAAAATTTGTTCTTACGAACCAATCATACCGAAGAAAAGAAGGTCACTCACCGTCGGTCTTCCCCACTTCCCATCTCCCGATCTTCCCCATCTTCCGATCTTCCGATCTTCCCAACTCCCGAACTTCTACCCCCCCATTATCCCCAAATACGCCCGAAACGCGCCCACTTCCTCCTTGTATTGCCGCGCCAGGATGCGGGCGATCTGGGCCAGATGGCTGAGGTCATGGGCGACCCAGGTGGCGAGGAGTTCCCCGAGGGTGACCTCGCCGATGCGCGGATGGCGGGCCGAACGGGTGAAGTCGGCTTCGGTGAGGGCAAACCGCTGCCATTCGGCTATACTTTCGGTGCGCAGGCGTTGGAATTCGGCCAGCAACTCCTCCATAGAATGCTGTTGCGCAAGCGCGAAGTGCGCTTCCATGTCGATTGGTGCCAGCGTACGATCGGGCCCGTCTGACAGTATCACACGGATACGGGGCAGCCAGTCGGTTTCTTCGCATACGATAAGGTGGGCGATGGCCTCTTTCACGGTCCAGGTGTTGGCGCCTTCGTTGCGGTGGGTCCAGTCGTCTGACAGGCCCGACAAGAGCGCGTGCAGCACACGGGGTGTGCGTTCGATGAGTTCAAAGGAGTGGGCGATGGTGGTTTTCATAGTGTTGGATATAGGGTAACGTTCAGAGTATCACTTCCATTTTGGTATCAGCGCGTTTGTAGACACTTCCCACCGCAGGCACCTCCCTGAAGCCGAAGTGGCGGTAGACGTGCAGGGCAGCGGCAAGGGTCGAATTGGTAAACAATACCACCCGGGTTCCGCCCCGGCGGCGGACTTCGTCAAGGGCCGCGGCACAGAGCTGTTTCCCTACTCCCATTCCCTGGAAGCGGTCGTCGACGGCCATTTTCAGCAGTTTGAACTCACCGTCACCGACAGGCAACAGTGCAACGGTGCCGATGATCGTGCCCTCGTGCTCGGCAAAGAAAATCTGTCCGCCTTTTTCAAGGATATACACCTCGGGATCCGACAATACAGCATAATCTTCGGGTTCCATTTCAAAAAAGCGGGTGATCCAGGCGCGGTTCAGCCGCTCAAAATCGGCTCTATAGGCCGGTTGGTAGTCTACAATCGTCATGTGGCAAATTTCGTGTTTTGGGGATCATCTATAGCATCCAGGTGGCGGATCATGCAAAGGGCGTCAACGTAGCGTCCGTCGATCAACAGGTCGTTCGGCACCACGGGGCCCACAGCGGCAAATCCGAGGCGGGTGTACAGGTCCACTAACGGATTGCCGTCAGGCGCGAGCACCCAAAGCTGCAGTTGTGTGAGTCCGGGTACCGCCTGTGCCATCCGGATGCCTTCGTCCATCAGTTGCCAGGCGAGTCCACGACCGCGGAACGTCGGACCCACATACAATCCGTACAGCCCCGCGCGGTGCCGTGCTTTGCTCCGACCGTCCCGCCGGAAGCGCACGTAGCCCGACAACGTCCCGTCGGCAGCGAAGGCACCGACCACAAAAGCGTCCCACGGGAAACCGAACCCGATTTCGTCGCGGTACGCCTCGGGTGTCTTCCGTACCTCATCCTCATAACTGTCGGAGAAGGCAAACGGTGCATCCTGAAGGGCAAAGAGGCGCAACGCCCGGTAGGCCGGCGCATCGGCAGGCCGCAGTACGCGAATCGTCATGAGGCGTAGTGACAGAGCACACGGGTGGCCCGTCCGTGTTCGTTCAATTCAAAGACCTCAGCGGCGAGCCGTCCGTTTACAGAGACGTAATACAACACCAGCGAGTGCACTCCGACAAAACAGTGCCGATAGGCGAAAAACAGGTCGGGATAGGTGTCGAGACCGACCCGGAAGTAGGCGGCCAGTTCGGTTTTACTGCGGATGACACCTTCCTCATTGAATTTTAGTAACGGAATGAACGGGGAATAGAACGTGAGATCGTCGTCGTAATGGGCGAGGATGCGGTCGAGGTCGTGGCTGTTCCAGGCTTCGATCCATTCGTGTGCAAAGGCTTCTGCAGCAGCGGTTGTCATCATAGGTTGGGGGTTGTTGGAGGTGTTAGAAATTCGTCGGTGAAATGGGCTTTGTGTCGCTCCTGCGAAAATTTATCGGCGTTGAACTGTCCGGATCCGCCCTTCGGGATCGACAGCGACGTCCAGTGTTCGGCGCACATCTTTCCAATGAACACCATTTGTCCGATGTGGTAGGGATAATGCGCCAATTGCCGGTTGATTGCCTCTACCACGCTATGGCCCTGGTTGCGGATGTAAATGGTGGTGTCGAGGTCGTCTTCGCGCAGCGCGTCAAGGGTGTTGAGGAAGACGTTCCAGCCGTCGTTCCACTGTTTGAGAATCCCGGCCCGGTCGGTGGCATCGTCTTCAAACTCGGCATCGCGGTTGCGCCAGTCTTTCTCGCCATCGGTCGTCAGGAAATCGGTCCAACGGCTCAGCATATTGCCCGAAAGATGTTTGACAATCGTGGCGATGCTGTTGCTTTCGTCGTTGTAGCGCCAGTGCAGCGCCGCATCGGGCAATTGGTCTAAGGTCTTTTCGCCCAGCATTTTGTAATACGCAAATTGCTTGCGTACGCTTTCAAGGTAATCGGTTTTCATGGCTATCGTTTGTAATAGAAAATAAGCGAGGCTTTTTCAAGGAGGTTTTGTTCGAGCATAAAGCCAACGAGCGCAGGGTTGGCGGTGGCGTCTAACCCGAGTGTGTCGGTTTTGAGGGCGTAGACGGTCACGACATACCGGTGCGGTTTGCTGCCTTCGGGCGGACACGGCCCGCCGTAACCGGTGGTGCCGAAATCGGTGCGACTTTGGATGGCTCCGCGTGGCGCGAGGCCTGCCGCTACGTTTCCGGCGTTCGTTTCTAGTGACGTGACCGTGGCCGGGACGTCGAATACCACCCAATGCCACCAGCCACTTCCGGTGGGCGCATCGGGGTCATAGACCGTCAGGGCGAAACTTTTGGTGCCTTGGGGGGCGTGCTCCCATGACAGTTGGGGCGAGCGGTTCCCGCCCTGGCAACCAAAGCCGTTGAACACCTGGGCTTCGACGGCCTGCCCGCCGAGATCGCGGCTTTTCAGGGTAAACGTCTGGGCGTTGACCGACAGAAAAGCAAGAAGTGCTGTGGTAAAGAATACACGTTTCATAGTATTACGAATACAAAGGTTTTACCGATTGAACGCGCTCGGCGAAGGTAGGCTGCTCCGGCAGGGGCGCCTGCACCTGCGAAAAGAACGAAAGCAACTCGTCGGAATGCGGCAGGCTTCGTTTGGAACTGATACTGAAGTGCACTAGCTTCGTCCACATGACCGCTTTGGGATGCGACTTGGCTTCGTCCCACATCAGGGCTTCGACCAGGAGACTGGAGGATGAAAACGAGAGTAACCGCGTCTCGATCCGGACGGTTTCGAACCAAGTGGCGGGACGCAGGTAGGCGATCTGCGTTTCGGCTACGACCCATCCGATGCCCTGTCGTGCCATGGCAGCGGTGTCGAAGTTATAGGCGTCGAGCAACTGCTCGGTTCGGGCCGCGATGAGATAGTCGATATAGCGCGAATTGTTGAGGTGGTGAAACGGATCGCAATCATGATGATGCACCCGCATGGTGCTTTCAAGGAGGGTGGGCAGGGAATTCATAGATGATGTATTGGTTAGGTGAAAATTGTGTTGGTTAGTCTTAGTTTTCCAGGGAAATGTGTGCGAGGTCAATCGACACCAGTGGCGGATCGGATAGTAAGGATGTACCGTCGTCCTGTCGCCTATAGGCGCGGCGTTTGGTAGCGAAGCGGAAACCGTCGACTTCAACATAATCGTCGAGGTAATGCGCGACCTTACCACCACCGGCGATATCGGCCTGGTAATCGTGGCGGCGGATGAGGTTGTTGCTGTCCACGTAGAACGTCTGTGTGCGGCAGTGCGTCGGAAAGCCGGGCGGGAAGGTGACCGAGAGGCGTCGTCCTCCCTCCCCTCCCTCCTGCCAACTGCCGGCATCGTCCGTCTCGAATCCCGAACCGGCGAAAAGGAACGGTGTCGTAAAGTATTGCCACATCGCATAACTCGCGAAATAAACAGCCTGCAGGCGTGTCCAGGGTGTTTCGCGTAGATGTCCCTCAAACGACGAACGGGGGTCGCGCAGTTCTTCCTGAGTCGCATCCTCCTGGTGCAACGCCACTCTATGCGGTTGGTAGGACGTGAACCATTCGACGCCCGTGGGTTCGTAGGATACAAATGGCGTTCGCGTGTCGAGTGTCAGATAGGTGTCGGCAAGGAAGTCGCCCTGCCCTTTGAATTGCCACAGCAGACCACCGATTCGGGCGTGGAGCCGCACCGTATGCAGACGCTGCCAACGCGTCAGGTCACCATGGGCTTTGACTATAGTAGACGGAAACGGTGTCATCTTAAGCGGTATGTGAAGAGTTGGAAAGCCGTTCTATCACAAAAGCCGATGCCCCGCCCCCACCGTTGCAAATAGCGGCGACACCGTATCGGCCGTTTTCCTGTTGGAGTACGTGTAGCAGCGTCACGAGTATGCGCGCCCCACTGGCCCCGATCGGATGCCCCAGGGCGACGGCACCCCCGTAGACATTCACCCGCCCCGGATCGAACCCGAGTAGTTGTTGGTTCGACGGCACCACAGAGGCGTAGGCTTCGTTGATTTCGAAATAGTCGATGTCGGAAAGCGACAACTGTGCGCGTTGCAACGCCTTGGTAATGGCGATCGACGGCGCGGTAGTGAACCATTCGGGCGCCTGCGCGCCGTCGGCAAAGGCAACAACGCGCGCCAGTGGCGTGAGGTTGTGTTGGACGACCGCCGCCTCTGAGGAAAGTAGTAAGGCCGCCGCCCCGTCGTTGAGGTTGCTCGAATTGGCCGCGGTCAGTGCGCCGTCTTTCTCAAACACCGGCGGCAGCGTGGGCACCTTCTCCGGAATGAGGTTGTGGATGTCTTCATCCGTGTCGACGATAACGGTGTCTTTTTTGCGATGGGCCGTTACCGCCACCATCTCCTGCCGGAACTTGCCCGCTGCCGAGGCGTCCTGTGCTTTTTGGTAGGAGGCCATTGCGTAGGCATCGAGCGCGGCGCGCGTGAGTCCGTATTTCGTTACGCCCAATTCGGCGGCGCTTCCCATGTGGAAGTCGTGGTACGCGTCCCACAAACCATCCTTTATCATGCCATCGGTCAGGGTCACCGTCCCGAGTTTGGTGCCGTTTCGCAGGAAGGCGTAATGGGGCACGTTGCTCATGCTTTCCATGCCGCCGGTTACGACGAGATCGTCGATTCCCAGTTGAATTTGCATCGCGCCCAGTGCGGTAGCTTTCAGTCCGGATGCGCAGACTTTATTGACCGTAGTAGCATCGGCTTCGTGGCGAATGCCTGAAAAGATAGCCGCCTGTCGTGCGGGCGATTGTCCGATTCCCGCGCTTAGGACATTGCCCATGTAGACGCTGTCGACCCAATCCGGCTGCACCGAAGCGGTCTCAAGGGCACTGCGGATGGCGAGGGCGCCGAGTTCGGTAGCGGAGAAACCCGACAGACGGCCCATGAGTCCGCCGATGGGCGTGCGTTTGGCGGCTACGATAAAAACTTCTTTCATGTTAGGTAGGATTAGAATATACCAATCGGTATATTAATGGTTAAAAAAAATCAGGCACGAAGGCCTTCTATGTAACGGGTTAAAAATTTCATGGCGATCCAGAGTTCAGTAGGGCGACCCGTTGTTTTAGCCTGCATGATAGCGCCTTCAATAATCGAGGTAAGTACCACCGCTGCTTCCGTCGGGTCACAGTCGGAACGGATTTCACCTCGGGCCACTCCCCTTTTCAACTGGTTTTCGACCGATGTCCTCCAGAAGTCGAGCGCCTTCGCCGCCCGGTCGCGCAACAGCGGATGCGTATCGTCGGCTTCGGTAGCGGTGTTCAGGATCGGGCACCCCGCTTTCAGGAACGGGATCGTAAGGAAATCGCGGTACACCTGGGGGTACACCAACAGGCGTTCGATGGCGTTTTCAGTGCGCAGCAGGCGCTCGCGGATATAAGCCGTCACGCGTTCGAAGTTGTAATCGAAAGCCGCCAGTGCCACCTCATCCTTATTGCTGAAATTCCCGTAGATGCTGCCTTTCGTGAGTCCGGTAGCTTCCGTCATATCCGACAACGACGTCCCCGCATACCCTTTGGCATTGAACACCGGCGCTGTCTTCTCCACGATAAACTGTCGGGTGCGTTCGGCTTTGGAGAGGGATTTGTCCATGTGTTGTGGGTTTCTTTTACAAATATACCGATTGGTATAATACGAAAAAAGAATTTAACAGTGGGGAGTAGTTAGTAGTTAGTAGTATGTACCAACGAGACAATTTGTTCTAACCATCTGATATGTTACTGAACGTACTTTCTCGATATCGCCTTTTCCGAACGTACGAACTTCGGAACTTACGATCTTTCGACTTTCGATGGTCCCGCACCGACTTAAAGACCTCGGCGAATAGGGTGATGCTTGAGCTTGAGATTCTAGAACAGCCATCCGCAAGTTGAATCGTCTGTGGTAACGGCGTATTGCAACGCACTGGAAGTAGAATGTTCCTCTTATCCGAAGAGCCAAAAAGAAACGATCAAAACGTTCATCAGTTTCCTGAAGTCGGAATGGCAGGCGTATGTCAAACGGAATTGAGGGTCGGCGACGAAAGGCTTTCGATTGTCTGCCCAAGAACCGTTAGAACGTGCTTTTCCTATCGTTATTTTAGGACGGATCAGTATAGCTAAAACAGGATTTATTTAGTAATCTGTATAGCTATTTTAGGGCGGGTCATAAAGTATAGATACTGTATGGATACTGTATGGATACTGTATGGATAGAGTATCACGAGTGTATCACGAGTGTATCACGAGTGTATGACTATCTCCTGCTATACCTCCCCCACGACAACTTACCACCGCCTACTGTCCACTGCCCACTTCCTACTGCCTACTGCCTACTTCTGCGACTGCGACTGCCAACTGAATGGGATCCCTCCTGCGTCGGGATGACAAGGAGTGCGGGGTAATGGTGCTATGTCTCGCATGGAGGTATCACTGCATACGGTCCGCTGCCTACTGCCTACTTCTGCGACTGCGACTGCGACTGTCCACCGCCTACTGCCCACCGCCTACTGCCCACTTCTGAGACTGCGACTGCGACTGTCCACCGCCTACTGTCCACCGCCTACTGCCAACTTCTGAGACTGAGACTGCCCACTGCCTACTGCCCACTTCCCAGAATCCACAATTTCACCACCAAATTCCCTAACTTCGCAGCATTATTAGTACTACTTATGCCACTACGCACCACCCTGACCCGATTCCTCCTTTTACTAGCCTTTGCTTCTGCTTACCCACAGGAAAGTATTAACTTCACGCTGCAATTCCGTCCGAAGAAGGCCTACGCCCAAACCATCCACCAATCCTACAAGACGACAATGGCCTATCAAGGCCCGGCCGACTTCCTGCAGAACCTTAAAGACAAGGGGGTCGAAAATCCGCAGTTGACCGAAAGGAGTACGGCAAGTAAGATACTGTTGAAAACCGGGGCGCAGCAGGCAGACCAGACATTCCCGCTGGTAATAGAATATACGGATTCCCCTATTATAAACGGTCGGAAAGCAGTTCCCGATGGAACGGCCATGTATGGTCGAGGGTCCACTAAAGCACCTATGGTACTCGATTCCATTGCCGCTGTCGGAATGGATCCACAATTTAAAAAGACCTTACTCGATATGTTGGGATCGACATTAAACCAAATCACTTATCCAGAGGAAAAGAGCCTGAGGATCGGCGATTCGTTTACGCAGGAAATTCCATTGAACATGCCGGTGCCGGGCGCGACCCTCCACATGAATATCAGGATTATTTATACACTGAAGCGTATAGACGGTAACCTGGCATATTTCGACATCGCCCAGAGTTACGAAATGCAATCGGGTATGTCAAAAGTCGATATGTCTGCCACGGGAACAGGCACGGGAAAGATGGAGTACGACATCCGTCATGGCTTTTTCCGCGCGATGGACACACAAAGCATCATGCAAATGGATCTCGCCATGAGCGGCCTCCAGCGAACGGACGTCCGGTTGAAATTCACGATGGAAATCGGGCAGAAATATGAAGTAGTGATCTCAGACCTGTAGCGTGTCACTTGCATTTTCTAGTTATCCCCTTTCCCATTTTCAGACTTCATTGATACCCTTACGATGAAAAACCTTTTCAGTGTCGCACTACTACTTCTTGGAAGTAATTTCCTAAACGCCCAAAACCAGACATCACTTGAAGCGGATGGAAATTTAGAATCCCCGAAACCCTGTGGATGTGTTACGATTGTAGAAGTCTCAAATGAAAACAATCCTGCCGATATCCTGGCTGGCGTAGAAAAATGTGTCGAATCGAAACAATTCGACAAAGCGGCCCGGCTTTTTGCGATCGCGGCGGTGTTTGGAAGGTATGACACCTTCAGGGTGAAAGACAAAAGTGCACACCAGGCGTTGAAGGTTCTCCAAATGAGACTTGTGGGCCAAATGAATGAAACCGATAGAAATGCCCTGTTGAAGAGTATAGAAAAAGAACTTGCATCGGGTTCAAAAGAATTGGATGCGATTTGTCAGTCGATTCGGCAAGTTGGGATTCCCAAATATCATCCAAAGTATATGATCCAACACGGAATTGAGGCATTCACAAACACTAACGGAAACGGCCTCGTGGAAGATTTTAACAGTGAGGAATCGTGGAATAAGGCCCTAAAAGATTATCTCCATTGTGGAGGATAAGCTGATCAGCCGTTTATAACCCACTTCCTAATTCTCTCATTTTCTAATTATCCAATTCCATTTGCTCATCCGCTCATTAACCCATTCGCTAATTCCCATGATCTTCGCTTCTTCCAATCCCCACAAAATCGCTGAAATCCGCGCCATGCTGCCCGAAGGTTTTGAACTGCTCGGACTCGCCGACATCCACTGCACCGAAGACATACCGGAAACCGCTGACACCATTGAAGGGAACGCCATCCTGAAGGCCAATTACATTACGGAGAAGTATGGGTATGATTGCTTCGCAGATGATACCGGACTCGAAGTCTACGCGCTCAATGGCGCACCCGGCGTACACTCGGCGCGTTATGCCGGCGAGCAACGAAGCGCGGCCGATAATATGGACAAACTCCTCGACGCCCTGAAAGACGCCACCGACCGCCGTGCCCGCTTCAAAACCGTCATCGCACTCAACCTAAACGGTGAACAGCACCTCTTCACCGGCACGGTAGAAGGCCACATCCTGACGGAGAAACGCGGCAGCCAGGGATTCGGCTATGATCCGCTGTTCCAGGCCGTCGGCGACGACCGCACCTTCGCCGAACTTTCGATGGAGGAAAAAGCCGAACGCAGCCACCGGGGCCGTGCCTTCGCGCAATTGATCGCCTTCCTGAAAAAGTAACTTATTCTGTTTCAATACGAAATAATTTTCGCTATTCCCGAAAGACGTTAGTTATTGCGGATTATTCGCCCTACCTTTGCGGCTATTTTTAAAACACGTAATGATTACATTTCAAGAACTTGGATTGAATGAGTCCCTGCTGCAGGCTGTGCGCGATATGGGATTTGAAAATCCTTCAGAAGTACAGGAAAAAGCGATACCGCTTTTATTGGAGCGCGACACAGACATCGTGGCGCTCGCACAGACAGGGACCGGAAAAACCGCAGCATTCGGTTTTCCTTTGATCCAGAAAATCGACGCTGACCGTCGCAACACGCAGGCGTTGATCCTCTCCCCTACGCGGGAACTTTGCCTTCAGATTACCAACGAGATCAAGCAGTACTCCAAATACATCAAGGGACTGCACACCGTGGCCGTGTATGGCGGCGCGAGTATCACCGAACAGGCACGTGACGTACGCAAAGGCGCACAGATCATCGTGGCCACACCGGGCCGTATGCAGGATATGATCAACCGTGGGTTGGTCGACATCTCGCAAATCAACTACTGCATCCTTGACGAAGCCGATGAAATGCTCAACATGGGCTTTTACGAAGACATCGTCTCGATCCTGTCTACCACGCCGGATGAGAAATCCACCTGGCTGTTCTCGGCTACCATGCCGGCCGAAGTGGCCCGCATCGCCAAGAAATTCATGAGCGAACCGGCTGAGATCACGGTGGGCACCAAGAACTCGGGTTCGGCTACCGTTTCCCACGAATTCTACATGGTACAGGCCCGCGACCGCTATGAAGCGCTCAAACGCCTCGCCGATGCCAACCCGGATATCTTCTCGGTCGTCTTCTGCCGCACCAAACGCGACACCCAGACCGTGGCGGAGAAACTGATCGAAGACGGCTACAACGCCGCTGCTTTGCACGGCGACCTTTCCCAGGCGCAGCGCGACTCGGTCATGAAGGCTTTCCGTTCGCGCCAGATCCAGATGCTCGTTGCCACTGATGTGGCCGCGCGCGGTATCGACGTCGACAACATCACACACGTCATCAACTACCAGTTGCCTGACGAAATCGAAACCTATAACCACCGCTCCGGACGTACCGGACGCGCGGGTAAACTGGGTACCTCAATCGTCATCGTCACCAAGACCGAACTGCGTAAGATCCACGCGATCGAAAAGATCATCAAGCAGAAATTCGAAGAGAAGACCATCCCGTCGGGCATCGAAATCTGTGAGATCCAGTTGTTGCACCTGGCCAACAAAATCAAGGACGTAGAAGTAGACCATGACATCGACTCGTATCTTCCCGCCATCACCACGGTGTTGGAAGACCTGTCGAAAGAAGAACTCATCAAGAAGATGGTGTCGGTCGAATTCAACCGCTTCCTCAACTATTACAAAAAGACCCGCGACCTGTCGAACCAAGCGGTGGGCAAAGAGAAACGCACCTTCGAAGACACGTCTTCCGTGCGGTATTTCGTCAACATCGGTTCACGCGACGACTTCAACTGGATGCAATTGAAGGATTTCCTGAAAGAAGTTTTGGATCTGGGCCGCGACGATGTCTACAAAGTCGACGTGAAAGAAGGCTTCTCGTTCTTCAACACCGATGCCGAGCACACCGACCGCGTATTGGAAACCCTCAACAGCATGACGCTCGAAGGGCGCCGTATCAGCGTAGAGGTGTCGAAAAACGAAGGCGGACGCCGCGAATTCTCAAAAGAAGGACGCAGCTTCGGTAAGAAAGACTTCTCAGGCGGCGGACGTCGCGACGGCTTCGAAAAGAAAGGCTTCGAGAAGAAAACCTTCAGTTCGGAAGGCGGCTTCGCCCGCAAGAAATTCGGCGACAAGGAAAGCAGCTTCCCGAAAAAGAAATTTTCCAGTTTCGGCGATAAAAGCGGTAAACGCAGCGAAAGTCTCGGTGAACGCAAACCGCGCCGGTCGAAATAAACCGTCGGTCTGTTAATTTTCTGATAATACCATGTGAAAGCCCCGAAATAACCGGGGCTTTTACTACTTTAGCCCCTACCAAACACGATATGAGGAAGCTCGCATCTTTATTGCTTTTCCTGCTGGCCGCCACGGCCTTCGGACAACAGGTTACCGTAGCGGGCACCATCGTCAACGACGGATCGCTGGCCCCTATGGGGAACGTCAACGTCATCAACATCAACACCGTAAAAGGAACCGTTTCCGACAGCAAAGGCAAGTTCGAAATTGCGGCCTCCGTCAGCGATACGCTCCATATTACCATGATCGGCTATAAGTCGATCCGCGTGCGCGTCACCAACGACTGGGTGAAGAACCGCACGACCACCATCCATATGACCGAGAAAGCCTACGCCCTTGAAGAAGTGGTGGTTCGACCTTACAACCTCACTGGTTACCTTGAGGTCGATGCAAAGCTGATCCCGATTCCTGAAAACTACCGGTACAGCATTTCCGGACTTCCCGCCGGTTATGAAGCCGGGGAGGCTTACTCCCCCAATGCCTTTGGTCGCGTGCTCGGTTCGATCTTCAACCCCGCCGACATGCTCTATAATTTCTTTGGTAAGAAACCGAAGGAACTACGACGGTTGCGCGAAATGAAAAAAGACGACACCGTCCGGAACCTCCTGGAATCGAAATACGACCGTGAGATGATCTCCGTACTCCTGGGCGTCGATAAGAAAGACCTGGGCGAAATATTGCAGCGTTGCAACTACTCTGAAGCGTTCATCCGCGACGCCAACGATCTGCAGATCCTCGACGCCATCAGCGCGTGTTATGAGGAGTATAAGATTTTGAAGAAACAGCAGTAGTAGAAGGAGTTGGCAGTGGGCAGTCGCAGGAGTAGGCAGTGGGCAGTCGCAGTGGGCAGTGATGCTTTCATGCTAGAACGTTGCACCCCATTAAGTTTACAGTCGCAGTCACAGGAGTAGGCAGTGGGCAGTGGGCAGTCGCAGTGGGCAGTGAGACTTCTGTGCGAGAACGTTGCACCCCATTCAGTTTACAGTCGCAGTCGCAGGAGTGGGCAGTGGGCAGTCGCAGTTGGCAGTGATATTTTCATGCGAGAACGTTGCACCCTATTCAGTGGGCAGTAGGCAGTCGCAGTAGGCAGTGATGCTTCCAAGCGACAAATTAGCATCATTACCCCGCACTCATTGTCATCCCCATTCCGGTGGTGGTACCCAACGAGCGTTTTGCGAAATTGTGGTGTCTCGGTTGGGTTGGACGTTCGTTTTTCAATAACTTCGTTTGGGATACGATCAGCGCTCCGGTTTGGGATGGGCGCATCTTCGCAAAAGCCTTTTGACGTTCGCAACAGACAATGAGACAACAACATACGGACGATATTATCAAATTCCTTACTGCTTATATTGAGCCGGTGGACGACAATGTGTATGGAGTTGGTTACAGAGCGGCTGTTTACTTGAAAGACGGAACATTCTTGCCTTGCGTTATCTTTCGGAATCCAACGACAATGGTGAATTTGGCTATTAGGCGATTTAAAGAAGAACAAACACAAAAGAATATCTTTGGCCGTCCATCGGCACGTGGTTATTATACCGTTGTAAAATCATTTGTGACAACCGGAAATTGTATTAATGCCCGCGACATTGACAGAGTCGAAAAAAGTAGGTTTGCATTTCCATTGCCAATACAAAGCCAAATTCGTGGCGAGACTACCATGGGTTGGACCGGTTTTGCTGCCCGCATGAAAGACGGAACGTATATTGGTTTTGGCACTACTTCCCATTGGGACTTTTTCGAAATGCCGGATGGCTATTCCGTTGACGATATTGAAGAAATCATCCCTCACAGCTACGTTCTAAAAACAGGAGAATTACGAAGCCATAGAGCGTCCTCCTTTGAACCCTCCGGTGCTTATAAAGACGCTGTCATCTATAGGGAGCGACCTTTTTTTGACTGCTTCATTGACAACTTATGATATAGATCCGTTGCCAAAATGCACTGTGGTTATGGAGGAATGACACTATCCCTAAAGAAGACGAAATGAACGGACTTGACAAAATGGAAGAGATGACAGGTAAGCAGGATACATCAGCTGAACTGAAAAAAGGAGCGATAAAACAGATCCTCATTCAGACGGCAGGTGACGTTTTGCCTGACTTTGAGTTTGTATCCTACAAAGACAATTGTTACTCCTTTCTACGACAACGTAAACTGCACCCTTTTACAGTTTACGAAATTCTCCACCTATCCTTCACGCTCCGTGGTAAAAACGTTTCCTGCTCGATTGCATCCAGGCTCAATCCGGGATGCCTTTTTTTTAGCGAATACAACACCGGGCTGCTAAATCCGCACCGAGACTTGAAAATGTTGAAGCCTACTTCAGGTGCTTTGCCTATCCAGGATGCCTACTATTTCCATAATGGACAAGTTGAAACCACCACACTGGTTGTGAAAGAAATCTTTGACGACTTTAAAGAATACGGTCTCCCCTTTCTTGACAAACAAATGGAACAACTAACTTCAAATTCTATTGTTAAACTGGGCTTAGCCTACATAGACGGGTTACAAATTGACAAACAGCAACTGAAAGCCGGGATCACAGAGGAACTGAATAAAGGTGGATATTTACTTTCTAGTATACAACACCCGATTTATATTGACCTTAAAGAGAAATTGCTGTCTGTAAGCGGCCAAAGCCGTGAAGACAGACGACTCATACCGAAGACTGCACACGAGTTATTGGAGCTGTATTGGATGAGATGAAACGAGCACGGGTCAGGTGTAGGCCTTGGGTAGTAGTCAGCGGTTGGTGGTTTGGATATAGCTTCTCGGTTACTCAGGTACTCCGTTTGCGGTAAGCGGGTTTTAATACATTGATGATACTGTATCCATACTCTATCCCTACACGATCCAGGAGGGAGGTGAGGCGTGTTTGGGAGTGACCGATAACGTCGCGGAAAGTCGGAGACGTTTGCACTGCGGAGCGGGTGTGGCTGCACGCCGTTAGCTACGGGATGTGGTTTTGATACATTCGTGATACTCTATCCATACTCTATCCCTACACGATCCAGGATGGTGAGGCGTGTTTTGGAGTGGGCGATAGTGTTGCGCAACGTCGGGGACGATTGTGCAGCGGATTTGTTCTTGGCAGGTGTTGCGGAGCGGGGTGTTTCTTCGGTTTTGAATAACGGAGCGGTCCTCTGAAAAGCATTATCAGGAATTGAAAAATGTTCAGATCTGGATTCGGTACTTAAATCGGATTTTCTGCGTTTACGGTTACACTCGTGATGCTAGTGGTATCCTACATTCGCTTATAGAAATACACACACTGATAACATTCGTGTTCTGCATTCCCGAATTGCGTAAAGGCGAAAGTAACTTGAACCGCAGAGAACAGGGGCTTCCAACGTGATATGGTGGTTAAGTCGTTGACCAGGTTTCCGTTTTTTGATTACTTTAGCCCTGGCGGAGCCGTCTCAGTTCCATAACCCAACAAACTGCGTGCGGCCGCTAAAGGTTGGCAAACATTATACTAAATGAACCATGAAAATTAATGTACTATCTTTTGTAATTTTCATTAGTTGCATCTCATGTGCTCAAAATATAACAATTGTCAGCCCATGGTTAAAAGCAAACATTTTAGCAACAAATACAACCGATTATTTAACTGCAAAGGACCTCAACGGAAATTGGCTACAGATTGACCAGAATAGTGATGGCGAAATTCAAATTGAAGAAGCCCTAAACGTGAGCTACTATTTTGACGCCAATCTTGGTGCTGTCACTAGTTTTGAAGGCTTGAATAGTTTCGCAAATTTAGAATATCTGACTCTCGCGTATAACCAAGTGCCTACGGATCTGGACCTGAGCGGACTAGATAAACTAAAATACTTGTTTTGTTACTACAACAGCTTAACGGGTGTAAATCTGGAAGGGTGTGTTTCTTTGGAAACAATCAACCTGAATTTGAATTATGTAACCTCTTTAGATGTTAGCGAACTGCAGGCGCTTCAAATATTGAATTGTCAGAATAACTATTTGACGACTTTGGACATAAGTGCTTGTAGTGCATTAAATAGTTTAAGCTGTTATAATAACTCCCTTTCGAACTTAAATATTAACAACGGAGTTAACTGGATACCATTTGACGGTACGTCAGGAAATTTTATCGGATTTGGTAATACTTCCATTAGTCAAGTATGCACCAACCTGGCCTCGGTGCCACTTATAGCAGACTATTATTCGCCGTATACGTCAAACGTCACAGACTGTACAACTTTAGATTCAAAAGAAAGTATGGTGAGTGAAGTGAAATTTTATCCAAATCCAGCAAAAGATAAAATTTTTTTCACTGAACAAATGGATGAAGTAGCCATTTATTATTTCCAGAAAAAACTTATTGTTTCCAAAAATAGTAATGAACTAGACTTGTCTGAACTCGCTTCGGGAATTTATATAGTAAAAATGCTGGTAAGAGGGGCCACCATATACTCCAAATTAATTAAAGAATAACGTCTGCCCACAGCCGCCGCGCTCAATCGGCCAGTTGGGAGTACCGATAGCGTCGCGCAACGTCAGAGAAGCTTGCGCTGCGGATGTGTTATTGGTAGATGTTGCGGAGCGGGGATTTTATTTGACGTTTTGGATCGGACCTTATCCCCACTGCTGATTTTCAAACCTGAACCCTACATCTTTACCTTCCAGTCCCTTCTTTCTGCACCTATCCTTCTTTTGTCTTGACACAAACCGAGGACCAAGCAACTCGTTTATCGCTACCAATTATGGGCCGGGCCCGAAGGTTCAGCGAAGCTAAAAGAAGCAAAAAGTCAAGCGCTTGGTTCGTTCGGCGACCCGCCAATCCCTTGTTCCGGAAATAAAATAAACTCGCTGGCGCTCAGACAGTATTTTATTTCTGCGGAACCGCGGGATGGCTGGTGCCCGCCTGCCACGAACCTATGCGCGAGGTACGCTTTGAGACCTTGTAGTAGTGACAACTTTAATCGCGTACGCATTGAAGAATGTGATCTGTCACGTTGATACGCAAAATATACGCTTTATGTAGGTTTTCGTATAGCTATTTAAGGACTAGACAGGCGGAAACGGAGTATCCTCGCGTGTGTTCCGTACCGATTGATCACGAGCGAGGGGGCCACACTTTTCTATTATAGTGCCCTAATAGACTGATTGTAAGAGAGTACTAGTTTTTGGTAAGGCGTATTGCGTATATTTGGGACTGAGCCAACCTATACGAACAACCTTAACAAACTCATCATGAAAACTCCCAGCACAAATTTCAACATTGTAATGATGTTGGTAATCCTCGTTTTTCAAACTACAAACTTGCTTGCACAAGCGCCTCCGCCGGGCAAATATGACACCACCAACTATCCGGAGGACCGGGCCTTCATTGCTTCCATTTCCAATATTTTTGACCCTTCGTTATCCCTGAATGATAACTCGATCAGTATTGGGGCGGATGGTTCAATTGCGTACGGACTGGAAGAAGAGTTTCAAAAATTTGCCCGGAATGGTATGACTTTTAAATCGGTGGTTTCCGTGCCCGGTACGGAACTCATTCGAATCTTCAATGGCCAGACCGCGATCAAAACAAAAGTGGCGGATGTGGTTTTTTCCACTCCTGATGGCGATTTACATTTTAAAGTGATCCGGTCTGAAACCTACATTAAAGACAACGGAAAATGGTATTATGTGTTGGGGCAGGGCACTAACTTTATGACCCAGGAAGAATTTGATGCCTTTAAAAAAGCCCATACTACGAAAAACTAGTGCCTAAAATGACGTGCGTCGGCTAACCGAACCTAAGCGCAGGGCTTGGTGTCTTCCGCTTCCCGCTTGTTGTCGCCTTTGCATTTCCATAGTAGCCGCCCGCGCGCTGCCAACCTCTGTGTACAATACGCCTGCCAAGCACAGGACGTGAGTTGTATTTCGGAATTAATTTGTACTTTCGGATAATTTCGGGGAGTTAGGTGGAGACGGTTTTTTTTGCGGTGCATTGATGGATTGAAACTATCGGGATTGTATGGTGTACTCTTTCTGTTTCTGATTGATTTTTACCTATATGCTGAAATTCTGGGATTATAGTATGAATACTTTAGAAGTATAAATGAGTTAGGCGAAATAACATCAAAACATGACGGATAATTCTCAACTTACGATAAGGTTTGGAGGCGATGGAAATATTAAAGTCGATACTCTAACTGATTTTCTTGAAATCTACAAGGAACTTATTTTCATTGTCAATCACCAACTTGGTTATAGTAATGATGATTTAATTATAGAAGTATCTCCTCCAGAAAATGGGAGCTTCAAAATCAAAATATCGCCTAAATATCAAAAATTATTGCTGCGCTCATTCGAGACAATTGTTGTGTCAACTATTGGAGGTTTACTATTATATTTTCTAACTAAAAATGACGATGGCAAAACTCTTGAAGAGATTAGAGATCTGCTACAAAAACAAACGAATGATCCAACTATCATAAACAACGTTTATAACATTTACGAAAATTCTGGTGCGGAGCAAAAAATACAGCAATCGTTTGCAGTAGTCAATGGAGATGACAATGTCACTTCTCTAAAAATCGATCAGGATGGTCATCAAATTATTGATGTCCCAAAATCACAATTTCCTAAACTTATCAATACTAATATTCAAGAGAATTATGTTCTCGAACCTAGAACTGACATATTAAAAGATGAAGCTGTACTTGTAATCAAAACTATTCATTTTGAAGGCAATGCAAAATGGGTTTTTGTTTTTAGAGGCTATACAATTAAAGCTTCAATAAAAGATGCTGAATTTTTGAGTAAACTCAATAATGAAGCATTTAGAAAAGGTGATAATTTGAGAGTTACTTTGGCTAGAACTAGAATATATGATGAAGATTTACAAACATACATGGTAGACGAAAGCACATATGTTATCGAGAAAGTAATTGAACATATTTCTAAAACGGATAATCAAAGTAAACTAGATTTTAAATAGTTACTTCGCCTAACAGCGGCTAGGCGCAATTGCCAAATTCAGAGTTTATAGAAAGTTCACGTTTTCTAATCATTTTTGGTCTTAGCGGAGAATACTCGGTTCCAAAACCTTGGCAACTGTCGCCTGAGCCGCGGAACGTTATGCGTCAGCTTAAAAGACAACATTCACAAAAGAAAACATAAATCGACAATATGAATTTATCAATATCAGAGCAACTAACATACTCAACAGTTCGAATTGAATGCGAACTAAAAACAGGTGGAATTTCTACTGGAACGGGTTTCTTCTTCAACTTTCTTGAGGACAAAACGAATAATACTCATGTACCTGTGGTTGTAACAAACAAACACGTAATAAAAAACGCTTCCAAAGGAAAACTTATTATTACTAAGGCTAATGAAAATGGAGAACCAATCGACACGCAACATTTTACAATTGCATTTGACAATTTTGAAAGTTTTTGGCGGCTTCATCCCGAAGCTGACGTGGATTTATGTGCTATGCCCATTGCTCCTTTCGTAAATGAAGCACAAAAAAGGGGAGACAAATTGTTTTATATACCTTTCACAAAAGACCTATTGTTAACCGAAAAACACAAAGACGAATTAACGGCAATTGAAGATGTTCTTATGATTGGGTATCCAAACGGTATCTGGGACTCTGTAAATAATATGCCCATTTTTAGAAAAGGAACAACAGCGACAAATCCTTTAATCGACTACAATGGGAAAAAAGAAATAATGATTGACATCGCTGCTTTTCCTGGTTCAAGTGGCTCACCTGTTTTAATTTTCAACGAAGGTGGTTACAGAGATAAGAAAGGTAATATGTATATGGGGGTGAGCAGAATAATCTTGTTAGGTGTTTTGTATGCTGGACCACAAGCAACAGCGACAGGCGAAATTGTTATGACACCAAATCTGCAAAGACCAATCGCGGTATCACAAATTCCAAACAATTTGGGTCTTATAATTAAATCTGAAAGGATAATAGAAATGGAAAAATTATTCAAACAATAAAAAGCCGAACGCATAACAGGCGTTTGGCAAAAAAGCGGGTTTAGTGCTTAAAAGAAGCTTTGTGCTTCGTATCAAATTTAGTGCTGTTAGACAGTTTAGTGCTTCGAAATCCGCTTCTTCGCCAAGCGCCAGACCGTTAACAGAGGTTCTAAAACCAACCTAGTCGACAATTTACAAAGCTTAATAAATGAATATTGACATACTAACTCATTTTGAAGAATCGGCAAGTGAAAATGGTATAACTATTTTCACTTTAAGAAATGCTGAAAGAGATGCTTTTTTTAATAAGCTACCTCAACCTTTTAGATGTTTATATTTGACAGATGAGGACTTAGAATGGCGTACTAATGAATTTGGAACATCGAGAGCGGAAGAAATATTTGATAAGATCCCAGACAATCCGACTATCCAATCTGGGGAATTTTCTGAAATTCTATGTTATTACATTATCCCTGAAAAATATTTGCCTTCCGCCCATTTAAGACCACCTAAATGGAAATGGAAAGAGAGTAAAAATAATCCTGCACATTTTACCGATGTTATTCTTTTTTGTCAAAATGACCTCGATAATCCAAGTACTGAAGACAGCTTAATATCAATTGAGTCAAAAGCAAGAGCTTCAAGACCAACCAGTACAGAAAGCTCTCTTCAAAAAGCAATTGATGATGCTCATAAAGATTATGTAAGTCGCTTAGGGGAAAGTTTATTTCATTTAAAAACTCGCTATAAAGATGATAAAAACGCAGAAGCTGTAAATAGACTAAGTCGTTTCATGGATGTGGCTAATTATCCTACTTTCGTTAAACACTTTAAAGCAATTGCAACGGTTGACAGGTCATTTGCGGACACTCATTTAAATAATGTTACTGAAATTCCTGATGATATCAGAGATACGTTTGAAGTAATACTTATAAGAATTGAAAACTTGAAGGGAGCTTACGAGCATACTTTCACTGCAATTTTAGCAACATGATTTATCAGGAACTTAAACGGTGGATTGCTCAATCTGAATCATGGCAGGCATTTATAGATTATAAGATAGCTAATGAAGAACAGGCGAATTATACTTTCTATAATCGACCTCAGGATTTTTACATTTCGCTTTTAACCAAATTGCAGGATATTCTTGATCGGTTTGATGAAGAAGAATCACCTGATGTGAAAAGAGATTTGATTTCTTTAGCTAAGGGGTTAGAGATATATTCATTAAGAGGGAAAAGGGAAAATTTTTCTGGTGTGAACTATAGCAGGAATATGTTATATGTCGCTTCATTGTATTATTTAGCAGATTTTCCCGCAACTTCAGTTTTATTACTCAAACAATTTCAGGAGGAAGAATTTCAAACTGAAATTGAGAAATTTGTTTATTATTTTCTTTCAAGAAATTATACAAGAAAACAAGGTCTAGAAAATCCCTATTTCAGATATATAATAGAGTATCTAAGATTAGGAAATGACGAATTAATCAACACACTTCGAAGTATTTTTGAGAACATACTCTCTCCAGATAATCAAATAGAAAGTCATTTATTCGTATTAACCTATATCGCTAAGTCTATCCTGAAAAAATTCTCAACCAATAATCTTTGGTACGATTTAAAAGAGTATGCAACAGAGGTAGATTGGAAAACTTATGTCAGGTTTAATATAGGGAAAAGCCCTCAGATATGGAGTTTCTTTCCTTCTCAGCAAACAGCAATCAGGCGTGGTTTGTTAACTTTTGATAGAGCATTTAGCTTACAGACACCTACAAGCTCTGGGAAAACGTCAATTGCTGAATTAGTAATTTACAATGAGCTATCCAGAAACCCGGAAAGTAAAATACTTTATTTAGCTCCATTCAGAGCTCTTGCATCCGAATTAAAAAATAATTTAGGTAGGAATCTCAGCACTCAGTTAGGAATAAAAGTTAAGACCATTTATGGTGGTAACATCGTCACGGATTCTGACCGATTAAGTATCGAACAATCAAATGTTTTAATATCAACTCCTGAAAAGTTTATGGCTATAGAATTGGGGTTGTCAGGAATTCTTGATGATTTTCGAACGGTGATTTGTGATGAGGGGCATTTAATAGATAACACGACAAGAGGAATTAGTTATGAATTATTGCTTTCAAGATTGAAAAATACTGAATTCGTAGAACGAAGATTTGTCTTCCTATCTGCAATTATTCCAAACATAGAAATAATAAACTCTTGGCTGGGAGGATCGGATGATGATATCGCGCGATCAAACTATAGACCTACTGAAATAGAATTAGCATTTTTGAATCAAGTTAGTGCGAGTCACTTTAACTTAGAAATAAATCCTAATGATGAATTTCCAACTAAATATATCCTTAATCGTTTTTTATCTCCCCAGGATTTTAGCACCCAAAATGGTACTTATAATATTAATTCATTTAAATCCAAAACGGTTGCCGCAGCTCTTAAATCATTAAATTCAGGAGCTGTTGCCATTTTTTCGCCAACCAAAGACAATAAAAGAGGAGTATCAGGTCTAGCTCTTGAAGTAATCAAACAGCTTGAAACTTCACTACCGAAACCTATTGCTTTTTGCGATACATCAGAAATAGAAAAAGTAGTAGAATATTTTAAGTACATTTTTGGAACAGAATATTTATTGACTATTTGCGCTGAAAATGGTTTTTTATATCATCACGGAGATTTGCCCCAATTCATCAGAGAATTAGTAGAAACTACTATTAGAAATGAAAAAGTAAAATTTCTTATTTGCACAAGTACTTTAGCCGAAGGAGTTAATTTACCAATTAAGACCCTTATTATCAGTAACGCCAGACGTTATGTTAGCCAACAACAACCAAATGAACCTTTACCATTAAGGGATTTAAAAAATCTAATCGGAAGAGCTGGGAGAGCGGGAAAAGAAACTAAGGGCACTGTGATAGTAGTCAATCCTAATGATCAATCCATACTATCTGACGTAATAGCAAATAGAAATTTAGAAACTGTGAAAGGCTTTCTCTATTATGTTGTCCAAGTAATTGAGAGGTATATAACCAGAAATTCAACTCATTTAAGCAATGAACTATTAGATCAATTAAAAGAAGCGGATTATATCGATAATTCAATAATACAGTTATTAGCCGAAGATGCCCCTGTTGAAAATCTGGAACAAGAAATAAATACTTTAATTGAAAATACTTTAACCTATTACCAAAGTGATGATGCCTTAAAAACAAGATTAAGGGAACTCTTTGCTTTAAGAGCAGAAAGAGTAAGGCCGATAGTCGAAGGTGGAAGTCTTGATTTAATAAGATACACTGGTATTCCTCTAAGATCATTTAGTAGAATAGAGGGATTGGTCGACTATGAGCAAGATTTTTTATCTGAAATAGAGAACCCATTGGATAGTCGTTGGATAAATTTTCTATTTGACATTCTTTATGAAATTGAAGATTTCAATAATAGTATTCCTTTCGGTATATCAAAAGAGAGATTCATTGACGCATTAGCTATATGGATTGAAGGTGGATGGTATCATGATGTCGCAGAAAGTTTGAATTTAACAGTTGATGAAACTCTAGTCTTCATAAGATTCTTAGAATACGGGTTGCAAAATTCTGCTGGTTCAATAGTTAAGTATATTGACTATAAGCGTACAGAGAATGAAGAAGAAACATCTGACATTATATTGAATTGGTCTAACTACGTAATTTACGGAGTAGATCATAGATTGAAATTAGATTTAATGGAAATTAATATTCCAGACCGTATAATGGTTCAGCAAATAGCCAATTGGTTTATAGAAAATGAAATGGAATATAATGATCAGGACAACCTGAGAAACTTAATTTCAATCCATCAATTGGATATATCTAAATTTATTGAAAATAAAGCCCCAAATATATCGGTTGATTTATTTGAAAGATATATAAAACAATAATAAGAACCTCTGCTAACAGGCGTTTGGCTCAATGGCGGGTGACGTGGTTAATTGAACATTCTATCTTGCATCAACTTTTGTGGTGTATTGACAGTTTTGTGCTCCAATATCCACCACCGCGCCAAGCCCAAAAACTTGTGTGAAATGCTTAAAACAATACGGATATGCTACCTAAAAAACAATTGAACATATATCCAAAATCGGATGAAAATATTTTGGCTGCGATTGACTTCTATTTCAATGAATCTAACATTAATCGAGATGGCGCTCTAGAAAAATTCAAGGACACGTCTTTATCGCTAAATCAAATTGAATTTGTATTGCGCAAACTTTCTGAAGCGATTGATACAGTCTTCAAAAAGAACCTGTCTAAAATTGAACTGAATAATTTAGTTCAATATGGAATCGATGCTTTATTAACTGGTGAGTGTAAATCCGGTAGTCAAAATCGCAAACGGATAACTTTAGATTTTAAGCAGTTTGTTTCCGATACAGAAATCGATATTATTTTTTTAGAAAAGAATAATTAGCACTGCGCACAACATCGGCTCCTTGCAATCTGCCCGTCAAGTCGTAGACTCGTTTTCAAGTTTTTATATTAGCCCAACCGTATCGGCGGATGTTCAATTCCGAAACCTCAAGCGCCGGCGAGCAACCAACGAAACGTCAACAGACATTTTTGTAAAATCGACAGAAACTATGATGAAAAAGTTACTAGTAATTAGCATCGTTCTTATACTTCTTGGCTGTAAGAAGGAAAAGGAAATCGAGACAAAAACGGATTTAGAAAAGTCTGCCGAATTTGTACAATACGAGATTGATGACGCACAAGAAAAGATTGCGTTATTAGCGATAGCAAATGATTTATCAATCGACACATTACAATTGGCAATAAAGCAATATCTTATTTTTCAACAATTGCAGAGCGAACCTTTATCAATTGGTCAAACGGATAAATTAGTTACTGAAATTTCGGAGAAATTGAAACTTAAAAAGAAGTTTGTTGCTACACTGATTTACAACTACAAATTCGAAATGTTGAGTAAAGAAGAGATATTTGAGAAAGAAATGGAAACGATAAATGAAGAAGCTCAAATTGAGGCCGAAGCTAGCCGCGATAATTAAACGATCTCCTAACAACGGCTACTTGTAACTCGCTGTTTTGTTGGCTAATTGAACGAACCATTCCCATAACTTCGTTTCTTGCAGTGGAGAATAATCGGTTACAAATTGCCGCCAACTCCGAGTAAACTACCCCCCATCTTTAACAAATGAAACACCTCCTCCTCTTCCTCCTCACCACCCTCACCGCCTCCGCCCAAAAACTCTCCATTACCCACCTCACCGGTGATTACTACGTATATACGGGGTATAAAACCTATGAAGGCAAGCCGTTTCCGTCAAACGGTCTCTACCTTGTCACCCAAGCAGGTGTGGTGTTGATCGACACGCCCTGGGATGCGTCGGATTTCCAGCCCCTCCTCGACTCGATCCAAAGGCGCCATAACCAAAAAGTGGTGTTTTGCCTCGCGACGCATTTCCATGACGACCGCACCGCCGGACTCGACTACTACCGCTCGAAAGGCATCGCGACCTGGTCGTCGGCCCAAACGAAGCGGTGGTGTAAAAAAGAAGGGCAACCGCAGGCGGCCCATACCTTCCAGCGCGATACTACATTTACGGTCGGAGGGCGCTCTTTCCGGGTGTTCTATCCGGGCAAAGGTCACGCACCCGACAATGTGGTGGTGTGGTTCGAAGATGCCCAAATCCTCTACGGTGGCTGCTTCGTGAAAAGCACCGAAGCCGACGGACTCGGGAACCTCTCCCACGCCGACGTGAAGGCCTGGCCGGCATCTGTCCGCAAAACAATGAAGGCTTTCCCCAACCGCCGCTACGTTATCCCGGGCCATTTTGGATGGGAGGGGGATGTGTTGGGGTATACGTTGAAGTTGTTGAATTAGAGAATTAGAGAATTAGATAATTAGAAAATGAGGTAATGAGGTAATGAAGAAATGAGGAAATCAGGTAATGAGATAATGGGATAATGGTGAATTAGGAAAGGAATGTGGTGAATCAACAGAAAGCGGTAGTTGACACTTCCAATCATCAGGCTAAGCCACCCGCTCGCTTCGTCCCTTTAACACGTCATCCAAGGCCATTTTCTAATTATCTTTATCTGCTTCACTGGTTTGGCTTACATCGACACTAAAAACCTTACTTCGGCCAATCTTTCGTTCGGCATCGATGGTGGTACATGAATTTTTACCTCCAAGCAAAAGACCGATACAGTCTCACGGATCACCTTGCTGCCCATAGCCGAAATGATCATCGAGAATACAAATCAAACCCATACTGCCTCAATAAAGGCGTATTGTTGCCGGTAATAAACAACCAAAAGATGAATTCTTACCTAAAAGAGATAGCGGATTTTTGCAACATTCACAAAGAATTGACGTATCATAATGCCCGGCACACTTTCGCCACTACAATAACTTTGACCAACGGCGTTCCTATCGAAAGTGTAGGTAAAATGTTAAGACATACGAGTATAAAAACCACCCAACATTACGCAAAAAATCTTGAACGGAAAGTAAGCGATGGTATGGGAGAATTACGGGCTAAATTTTCGGCCAATTTGTCGACGGCTATCGCAAATGGACCTGTGCCAAGCAAGTAAAACCAGCAGAAAACTTCGTAACGTCTTATCTAATTCAAACAGACTGTTCATTAACGCTGGCTCGAAAAGCTTTCGGATTTGTTCCAGTGTACCGTTTAAAAAAATTATTGAAGTATGTCGGATACTCGAAACCGAGCGAAAACGCCACCTCGGCTACGTTCCAGTCGGTATGCCGAAGTATCGCTTTGGCCTCGGCGATAATACGTTCGTTGATGTGTAGACCGGTAGGTTTGCCCGTTACGCCCTTGACAGCCCGATTGAGATAGTTGATATGGACACCCAATACGTTAGCGTAATCCTGAGGGGATGTCAGCTTTAACTTGCCCTGCCGGTCCTCGATCGGGAACTGCCGTTCCAAAAGCTCCAGGAAAACCGAAGTCAGCCTGGAACCGGCATTACGGTTGGCTTCGAATTGGCTGGACGGCTGCAGTTTCATTGCTTCGTGCAGGATAAGTTGAATATAATTGCGGATCAGGTCATCTTTGTGCGGATAATCCGATTGCTGCTCCTCGATCATCTTCCGGAAAAGGCTGTTGAGGAATTCCCGCTGTGTATCGTTTATTTCCAAAATCGGGGTACCCCCGATCCTGAAGAGAGGCGATTGCTGCAAGCGGTCCGCCCGATCCGACAACTGAAGAAAATCTTCCGAAAATAAGCACGTATAACCTGCGTAACTCGACGAAATGGTTTCCCATGAGTATGGGATATGTGGGTTGCCAAAGAACAAGATGGTGCCTTCCTGCTCGAAGGTTCGGTCAGCATAATGAATTTTGCTTTTCCCCGTGGTCAGGCATATCTTATAGAAATCCTTGCGGCTGTAGACACGGGTCGCGCTGCCGTCACTTTCAATCTGGAAGGCATTAAATCCCTTGAGTTTTAGGTTTTCATTATACTCAGAGAGCTTTCGTTTTTCATCTATCTTCATGGTGTAAAGTTAAGAATACCAATCCAAATATACCGGCCTTCATGCACGGTCTCGCTTCTAAGTAGATATCATGAAAGATAGCTTGTGATTGATTCGAAACCCTTTCTTGGAAGTTTTTGGCTTTTCGAATTATCGGTAACTGCTGTCGTTCGACGCATTTTTTTCTCTTACCAT
Organism: Flavobacterium sp. HJ-32-4; assembly: GCF_022532105.1. Taxonomy (NCBI): domain Bacteria; kingdom Pseudomonadati; phylum Bacteroidota; class Flavobacteriia; order Flavobacteriales; family Flavobacteriaceae; genus Flavobacterium; species Flavobacterium sp. HJ-32-4. Next base: position 2,700,755 of record NZ_CP092832.1, read on the forward strand.
TTGATAATAAAGAGGTCACGCAAGAATCCCCTCTGAGTTATACCGTAATAATATTTAACATGCATAGTTTGAATTCCTTAAGTAATGGTTTGATTATTTGCTCTGCTTGGCGGAACCGCGAAGTAACTTTGTCTTATGAAATCGAAACCTAAAATGCTATTCGATATGTCGAGCAAAATAACCCATTTCACTTTGATAGCAGCGCTGTTTGTTTTTGTTGGCTGTAACCGTGGCGCGCAAAAAGTTGGAGAATCAAAAAACACGAAACGATCTGAAGCCATGGAAAAAATAGATCCCCATACGTTCTCCACTTTCAAAGTAAATGATAGCGTAGAGTTATATCGCGTCGCTTTCAAGAACCAGTTCGATATGCAGGTGGTCGGCCACCTTTTTATTCCCCGAAACTTCAGTTTACAGGAAAAACATCCTGCCATAATCGTAGGGCATCCCATGGGTGCCGTCAAGGAACAAAGCGCAGATGTGTACGCATCCAATCTCGCAGGCCGGGGCTTCGTGACTTTGGCCATCGACCTGTCGTTTTGGGGAGAAAGCGAAGGGAAACCACGTAACGCCGTCGCCCCGGACATCTATGCCGAAGACTTCAGCGCGGCGGTCGATTTCCTTGGAACCCGTCCATTCGTGGATAGAAACAATATCGGTGTTCTTGGGATTTGTGGCAGCGGCAGTTTCGCCATCAGCGCAGCCAAGATCGACCCCCGCATGAAGGCCGTCGCGACCGTCAGCATGTATGATATGGGTTCGGCAAGCCGTGACGCCTTGAACCACTCCCAGACCCCCGAGCAACGGAAAGCAACCCAAGCGCAGGCCGCTGTGCAGCGCTACGTCGAATTCGAAGGCGGTGAAACCAAATACGTTGGCGGCACTACCCATAAGCTTGATGCCAGTACCGATCCCATACAACGCGAGTTCTACGCATTTTATCGCACCCCCAGAGGCGAATTTACCCCGAAAGGAAGTTCTCCAGATAAAACGACGCACCCCACTTTAAGCAGTGTTGTAAAATTTAACAACTTCTACCCATTCAACGACATAGAAATGATATCGCCCCGTCCGATCATGTTCATCACAGGCGACCACGCCCACTCCCGCGAGTTCAGCGAGGATGCTTACAAACGTGCCGCTGAACCCAAGGAACTGGTAATTGTTCCCGACGCAGGCCATGTCGACTTATATGACAAGGTCGAACTTATCCCATTCGACAAGCTGGAAACTTTCTTCAAACAAAATCTAAAATAATTTTTATCATGAACAGGCAATCCAAAAACTTGATCTTCGGACTATCTCTATTGTTTCTAACGTTTGGCGTTTCGGCACAGGTCATGCAACAGACAGGAACCGCATCCAATGAAATCATCGGGAAAACTATTACCATAACCTTCCCGCAATTCGCGGTAGAGGAAACTTTCGTATCCGATTCGCGACTGCACTGGAAAATAGTTGACGACAAAGGAAACGTGACCGAGGCGGACGAAACCATCAGTTATAAGAAACTGTACGGAAACCAGTTTTTCGTAAACTGGATCGAGAAATCCGGACTTACCGTAAGCCAGGTACTCGACCTAGTGAACCAGACGGCGACCGCCTTCGTAAGCCGCGCTGACGAAAAAAGTACGCGCGGGCAGAGATCTGCTAACTTCTTCCAGGGAACGGCGGTCATCAAAAAGTGATATCGAACCAAAACAGACGCACTATGTCATTGCTCACGGACCTGAATTGGCGCTACGCGACCAAGAAATACGACCCCACCCGAAAAATAACCGGCCAACAGCTGGACACGATCATCGAAGCCGCGAGGCTTGCCCCGTCGTCGTACGGGTTGCAGCCCTACCGCGTACTGGCGATCGGCAACCAGGAACTCAAGGACAAAATAGTTCCGATAGCCTGGAACCAACAGCTCGTAGCAGATTGTTCGCATCTCTTGGTTTTTGCCGCATGGGACGGCTATGACAGCGGGCGCATCTCGAAAATCTTCGACCATACGACGGACCAACGGGGCATCGATCGCGGAATGGCTTTCGGGTTACATACCGATGCCATTGTCGCTTCCCAGGTGGCGCTCGACCACGATTCGGCTTTCGTGGATACCGCCAAGCAAGCGTGTATCAGTCTAGGCATGGCCATAGCACAGGCGGCAGAACTCCGTATCGACAACTCGCCTTTGGGAGGTTTCAACAACGATGAACTGGACAAGCTGCTGGACTTACCGGCCAAAGGACTGAAAAGCGTTTACCTTCTCGCGTTGGGTTACCGGCAGTCGCAGGGTGACTGGCTTGTAAACCTGAAAAAGGTCAGGACGCCGAAGGAGGAGTTTCTGATCACCTATTACTAAATACTAATCATAAATTAAATAGAGCATTATTGCCATGGAAAATAAAAGCACAAAGCATTCACGCAGGGACTTCATTAAGCAGACCACACTGGCAGGGGCGGGCATCATGGCCGCGGGTCCTTTGAGCTCATTCGCGGCCGACCTTCCGCCAGACGGGGCCACAAACATTAAGTCAAGAGGATATGCGGCCAAAGACGCTTCGGGTATGCTCAGCCTCTGGGAATTCGAGCGCCGTCCCGTGGGTGATAACGACATCCTGATCGACATCAAATTTGCGAGCATCTGCCACTCGGACATCCACCAGATGAAAGGCGACTGGGGTGCGCAGCAATACCCTCAGGTGCCCGGCCATGAAATCGTGGGCATCGTAAGCAAAGTAGGCAAGAACGTAACCAAATTCAAGGTGGGCGACCGTGCTGGCGTCGGCTGTATGGTAGATAGCTGCATGACCTGCGAAAGCTGCACCCATGGTGAAGAGCATTACTGCGACAACGGCAAGACGCTTTTCACCTACGGGAATCCTGATAGAACATCGCCTTCCGGAATCACCCAGGGAGGCTATTCCAACAACATCGTGGTACGCGACCATTTTGCGGTACACATTCCGGAACACATTTCTCTCGAAGCGGCAGCACCGCTGTTGTGTGCCGGAATTACGACGTATTCACCCCTCATGAACGCCAATTTCAAGGTAGGCGATAAAATAGGCGTAGCCGGAATAGGAGGTTTGGGACATCTCGCAGTTAAATTTGCGGTTTCAAAGGGCGCAGAGGTCTATGCCTTCACGACCTCGCCTGACAAGGTAAAAGACATCCGGTCTTTTGGTGCGAAAGAGGCCATTGTCGTAGACACCCCCGACAAGCTGAAACCCTACAAAGGAAAACTCGACTATCTCATTTCTACCATTCCGGCCCAATTCGACGTAGCGGCTTACAGTTCGGTGGTCAAACCTTACGGACACTTTACGCAGGTTGGGATGCCGGTGGGGTTTTCGTTAAACCTAAGCAATATCGGGCTTGCCAACAGCCGCGTCAACTTCAACGCATCACTTATCGGCGGCATACCTGAAACACAGGAGGTGGTGCATTATTGTGCCGACAACAATGTGCTCCCCGAAATCGAGGTTATCAAGGCCGACCAGATTAACGACGCCTGGGCGAAAGTCATGGGCAAACAGGCACGTTACCGCTATGTCATAGACGCCAAGACATTCTAACATAAACATATATCATGGAAATCATCAAGAACGGCGCGCAGGCGTCGGTAAAAGGATCCGATGAATGGTTCACCGGAAGCGTCCGGATCGATCCGCTTTTCGCCAAAAAAGAAGCAACAGCAGCAGCCGGTGCGCTCGTCACGTTCGAACCAGGCGCGAGAACGGCCTGGCATACGCATCCGGCAGGCCAAACGCTGATCGTAATCTCGGGACTAGGCTGGGTTCAGAAAGAAGGCGGGGAGATCGAGGAAATCAAGCCTGGGGACGTAGTCTATTTCGAACCTGACGAAAAACACTGGCATGGTGCTTCGCCTGTTAAGGCCATGAGCCACATCGCCATACAAGAAGCGGTGAACGGCACGGTAGTGACCTGGATGGAAAAAGTCAGCGACAGCCAGTACTCAAAATAGCCACGCCCTGTACTTTGCCCTTGTACATGAAAGCACTACAATTCCACATCTTCTCGGCTCTGTTCTTTCTGGCAATCTCCTTATCGGCCTGCGATGCGCAGGATGCCCAAAGCCAGACGCATTTACAACCAGTAGGTCAAAAAATGAAAATAACCATAGGAAATTCAATATTCCACGCGACTTTATCCGCTGGTGCGGCGACATCGGCTTTCACCAAACTGTTGCCGCTGACGCTCGACATGCGCGAGCTCAACCAAAACGAAAAGTATGCCGATTTAGGGCAAGATCTTCCAACGGGTGCCAGCCCTGGAGGAGCGGTCAAAAGCGGCGAAATCATGCTTTACGGCAACAGTACCCTAGTGTTATTCTACGAGAACTTCCAGACGTCTTACAGTTATACCCGTATCGGAAAAATCGACGATGCGGTCGGACTTAAAGCCGCGCTGGGATCGGGAAGCGCGACAGTCAAATTCGAACGCGACTGATGTAAGCAAATCAATTTCTTTTCCAAACGAGACCTAAACGGGATCGCCGGGTCGCACGTAGGTTCCATTTTCCAATAAACTAGAACATTATAAAATTAATTACCCCATTTTCAAATTATCTCATTTCTCCATTTTCTAATATTCTCATTACCTCATTATCTAATTGCCTTTCTCACAGCCTAAAATTCACCGCCACCGTCACACTCCCCTCCTCTTTCACCAAATCGGGGCGCCAGGCGCCTACTTCAGTGGTGCTCCAGCCGTCGGGTGAGGTGGTGCCGCCGCTTCCGGCGAAATAGGGTTTGTCGCTTTTGCGGTAGCGGGCTTCGAGGCGGAGGGTCATATAATCGTTGGGCATGACGTCGAAGGTGAGTGTACCTTGTCCGATCGTAAGGTCGGGATCCTGCAACACGGCATCGGTGAAGTCGTTCGGGGTGACCGGCGAGGGCGTAAAGGCCAGGTACAGGCCGGGGTTGCGCACAAAGTCGACGCGGGCGGTTACGGCGAACTTGTCGCGGTGGAACCACACGCGCTGGCTGAGTGCCGCACCGGTCATGAAGTTCCGTGAGGCGCTGACGTTGTCGCCGCTCTGGAACCCGTAATGGGTATTGAGACTGAACGCCGCCTTTGAAATCCCGCTGGCTTCGGGGCGGTGGTAGAAGCGTTTCACGATGCTGTTGTCGTGGTGGAACCGTACCGTGCCGTCGCGGTTGTCTTTTCCGTAATAGAAGTTGGCCGCCAACTGCAACGAGCTGTCGGGGCGGTAGTAATTGGAGTTCCCCAACCCGATCTGGCGCGTCCAACTGTTATACGACTGCCAGCCGTTGAGCAACCAGAGTTCGGTCTTAAAATGCTTCGTAGGATAGGCCTGCAAGCGCGCGCCCGAAAAGTAAAAGGGTGTAAAATCACACACCATCGACCGCTGGTAGCACCAGTTTTCCTGGGTCACATAGCTCTCGAGTCCGATATAGCTCATGAAAATCCCCATCTCGGCGTTGAGGCCGTACCAGGTATCGAAATGATACCCCGCGGCCGCTTCCCGCACATTCCGCAGGTTCGAAACCGACGTATTGCGTCCGTGCGCGACCGTGGCATCCGCATCCTGAATGATCGACGCCATCTGCCCGTATTGCAGCCACAAGCGGCCGATGATGTTTTTATAGCCGGTCTCGATCCCGATGGTCGCGAAGTTCAGCGTGAACTCGTTGCTGCGCCCAATGGTCGACGAGATAGTATGGGTGTTGTCGATCGGGTTGTTCAGGTCGTAATTGAAATAGCCGTCGGCCATGACCACACCGGTCAGCAGCACCTCGCCTTTGGGGTCTTTCAGCACCAACAGCGGTTCTTTCTGGCGGTTCTGGCCGTTGATCCAGGTGAGGTCGCAATCGGAAAAAGGCGTTCGGTCTTCGGTTTCCTGTGCGTGGCTCCACGCGGCGCATCCGGCGAGGACGGCAGTTATAATAATTCGTTTCATGATTCAAAAGGTTTGGTGATACGTTGTAAAGGTGTTTCGGTAATGGGCTGGTAGACGAACGGCATCCGCTCGACGACCACATCACTGCGGTCGAGTCCGAAGGCTTTGGCTTCCGACACCGACATTTTCTTTAAGATGTAATAGCCGTTCATCAGCAGTCGGTCGCTCAGGCTGAGGTCGTTGGCATGCGACAGGTATTTCTCGATGATGACAAAGCGGTAATCGGGCTCGCTGCAATAGGGCGTCGAACCGTTGGCCCGCAGGTGCAGGTCGAACTCCTTCCGCAACGCCATGTCGCGCATCACCTGCCGGAAATACAGTTCTACCCGCGGCTGTATGCGGAAGCCGACGTTGATGACGATCTTGACGACCGTGTGGCCGGTGACCGGCACGATTTCATAATCGAGTGCATAGGGTTCGTTCACGCGGTTGATGTGGAGGAACCAATACATATCGGCCCGTTTCGGTCGCTTCGACAAAATAGACCGGATGATCTTTTCCTCGATTTCATAATTGCGGTCGGCTTTCGAGAGGTAGACCAGGTGCGTGGCGTATTTGGGCACCGATTCGTCCCGCGACAAGCGTTCGAGCATCGGGGCCTGTTCGCGCAGGTTCACAAACCGCAGGAAACGGTTGTTCGTCTTCCGGGCGAAGTACCACACATACATCACGGTAAAGATGAAGAGCTCGAAGAACAGGAACATCCACCGCTCTTTGATCTTGACGACATTGGCGGTAAAGAAGGCGATTTCAATGACTATGAACACTGACAGTATCCCGACGATCGCCAACGTATTCATTTTCCGGATATACAACAGGTAGTACCCGAGCAAGAACGTGGTCATGAGCATGGCCACCGTAATCGAGAAACCATAGGCGGCTTCCATGTGGGCCGATGTCTTGAAGTACAACACCATCAGGATACACCCGATCCAGAGAATGACGTTGATGGAGGGGATGTAGATCTGTCCTTTGAAATCCGTCGGGTTACGAACGGTCACGCGCGGCCAGAAATTCAGGGAAATGGCTTCGTTGATGAGGGTATACGAACCGCTGATCAGCGCCTGCGACGCAATCACGGCAGCGGCGGTGGCGAGCAGGATGCCGGGCAGTAACAGCCACTCGGGCATGATCGCAAAGAACGGGTTGCGGCCGTCGAGTTGCCGTCCGGCGCCTTCCATCAGCCAGGCAGCCTGCCCCAGGTAGTTGACGACGAGCGCAATTTTGACGAAGATCCAACTGATGCGGATGTTCTGGCGGCCGCAGTGCCCCAAATCCGAATACAGGGCCTCGGCACCGGTCGTACAGAGGAATACCGCACCCAGCAACCAGAAGCCACTCGGATAGGTGGTGAGTAATTCATACGCATAAACCGGGTTCAAGGCCGTCAGGATTTGGGGGTGTGTGACGACCTGCACGATGCCCAACGCCAACAACATGCCGAACCACAGCGCCATGATGGGCCCGAAGAACGTCCCGACTTTCTGGGTGCCGTAGCGCTGGAAGAAGAACAATCCGGTCAGGATTGCCAATACGATGGGTATTGTGGGAAGATCCGCTACGATGATATCGAGTCCTTCTACCGCCGACGCCACCGAAATGGGCGGTGTGATAATGCCATCGGCCAATAAGGTGGTAGCGCCGAGGATGGTCGGGATCACCAGACGGCCTTTTCCGAACCGGCGGACGAGGGCATAGAGGGAAAAGACGCCGCCTTCCCCGTGGTTGTCGGCCGACAGGGTAAGGAGGATGTACTTAAACGTCGTCTGGAACGTCAATGTCCAGAAGACACAGGAAATACTGCCATACACCAGCAATTGGCTGATGGGCCGGTCGCCGACGATGGCTTTCATGACATAAAGCGGGCTGGTGCCGATATCACCATAGATAATACCCAGGGCGACGATGAGTCCGGCTGCCGATAATTTGTGCGTTGTTTTCATGTTTGGAATGGATATAAGAAGTCTGTACCGCCCGGTTGTACCCGGCAGTGGAAAGGAAATTGCACTAAAAAAGAAGGGTTATCCGGACTGGAATCGATACCCGATCCCCGACTCGGTCAGCAGATACCGCGGTCGGTTCGGATCGTCTTCGAGTTTCTTCCGCAACTGGCCGATAAACACGCGGAGGTATTGGGTTTCTTCCACATAGGTCGGACCCCACACGGCCCGGAGCAGGAACTGGTGCGTCAACACGCGTCCTTCGTTGCCGGCGAGCAGCGCCAGTAAGGCGTACTCGGTTGTGGTCAGTTTGACCAGTTCACCCGAACGGATGACGGTGCGGGCGGCAAAATCGAGGGTTACGGCACCAAACGTCATGACCGGATTTGCCTTGGTCGTATCGGCATCGCGGACGGCGGAACGGATGCGGGCCAGGAGTTCCAGCTGTCGGAACGGTTTGGTGAGGTAATCATTCGCGCCATGGTCGAGTGCTTTCACGATTTCCGTTTCGGCATCTTTGGCCGACAGGATGATGATGGGCCGGAAGTACCATTCGCGCAGGCGGGCCAATACCTCCTGTCCGTCCCTATCCGGCAAACCGAGATCGAGGAGAATCAGGTCGGGCGGACGGTTGGCAGCCAGGGCGATCCCGTCGGAACCGGTGGCGGCTGTGGCCACTTTGTACCCGGCCGGTTCCAGCGTCAGCTCCAGCAGGCGGCGGATCGCCTGTTCGTCGTCTATGACCAATATCGAACGCTCAGACATCGCCTATGGTTTTAGTATGCAGGACGGGCGCCGGGAACGCCAAGGTAAATTCGGCCCCGCCTTCCTCGCGGTTTCGAAGCGCAATTGTGCCTTGTTGCGCTTCTACAAATCCCTTGACGATGGAAAGTCCGAGGCCGACACCGCCGGTTTGCGTGCCGATACGGTAAAACTTCCGGAAGACGTGGGCGATTTCCTTTTCGGGAAAGCCGTGTCCGTCATCCGACACCCGCACCACACAGGTGATGGGTTCTTCCGTCTCCGATTCATCGAAATGCACGGTGGGACGGTATTCGATCTCCACCCAAACCGTGGCCCCTTTCGGGGTGTAGGTCAGCGCGTTGGAAATGAGGTTTTGGAGGATGTGCTCCATGAGTCCGTAATCGAGTTTGAACAGCGGGAGGTAGTCGGGCTGCACGATGCGCACGGTGCGATCGGCGTTTGGTGCCAGTTCGTCGACGACTTTATAGGCAATCTCGGCAAGGTCGCACCAGTCGGGACGGGTTTCGAGATAACCCGATTCGAGTCGCGATACGTTCAACAAGTTGGCCACCTGTCGTTCGAGTCGTAACGCCGCCGATTCGATTTCCGCTACGAGCTCCTGTTGCCGCTCCTGCCCTTCTGCGTTGACATGGTCTTTCAATAATTCGACACTGCCAATCACAGACGCCAGCGGCGTGCGGAGTTCGTGGGACAGCGAGTCTAGAATAGTGTTGTAGAGCCGCATGTTCGCCGCCCGGGTGTCGCGGATCTGCGCCAGGTGCTCCACCCGTCGTATACGGTTCGTCAGCACCCCGTTCACCAACGCCACCACGAAGAACAGCGCAAAGAGCACCGCATCTTCAGTGCCGTTTATATGAAAGGTGTAATACGGCTTGATGAAGAAAAAGTCGAGTATGAGCGCGCTGACAACCGCCGCGAGCAATATCGGCAGCAGGCTGAGGAAGATCGCGAGGAGGGAAACGGTGGCCAATAGTACGTAGGCCGTGACTTTATAGTCAAGGGCATCGCGCGTGAAGAAACATACGCCTGACACCAGACTGATGGTGAGCAGCGCCGCGAGGTATTGGTTCCGTATGCCTAAAAAGGGACGTGTTTTCATGGCTGATTGACGGTACAAAGGTACGACACGCATCCGGCGGGGCATATAAAGAAAGGGCGCCGGCACATAAAGATTTTATAAAGATTGCCGGAAACGCAGACCTAAAAAAGGGCTATTTTTTTATTGAATCTTCAAACATCCGGTTGATTGGGTGTTTTTACTATAATATTATACGACAATCTGACGCGAATCATACATTATTTTCAACCCACTGATACACGGAACCTTACTTTTAATTATTTTTGTTTCCATAGAAAACCAACCGACCATGACCGAAGCCACCGCCTCTGCCACTTTATCTTTCGAGGATTTCAAACTGGAAGTGCTTTCCGATTACCGTATCGCCGTCACCAGCCGCGAGTGCAGTTTGCTGGGCCGACGGGAAGTGCTGACGGGAAAAGCCAAGTTCGGCATCTTCGGGGATGGTAAGGAGGTACCGCAACTCGCCATGGCAAAAGCGTTCCAGAATGGGGATTTCCGTTCGGGTTACTACCGCGACCAGACGTTTATGATGGCGATTGGGGCGCTTAGCATCCAGCAGTTCTTTGCCGGACTCTACGGCCACTCGGACCTCGACCACGACCCGATGTCGGCCGGACGCCAGATGGGCGGGCACTTCGCCACCCACAGCCTTGACGAAAACGGGCAGTGGAAAAACCTGGTACAACAAAAGAATTCCAGCGCCGATATCTCCCCTACCGCCGGACAAATGCCGCGGTTGCTGGGGTTGGCACAGGCGTCGAAAGTCTACCGCTCGGTTGCCGGACTCGAGCAACACACCGCTTTTTCGAATAACGGAAACGAGGTCGCCTGGGGCACTATCGGAAACGCCAGTACGTCGGAGGGCCTGTTTTTTGAAACCATCAACGCAGCCGGTGTTTTGCAGGTGCCGATGGTGATGAGTGTGTGGGACGACGATTACGGCATCTCCGTACATGCGCGCCACCAAACTACAAAGGAGAGTATTTCGGAAATCCTGAAAGGGTTCCAGCGTGATGAGAAAGGCAATGGTTACGAACTGTTCACGGTAAAAGGCTGGGATTATGCCTCGTTGGTGGACACCTACCAGAAGGCCTCGCAGATCGCGCGGGAAGAACACGTTCCGGTGCTGATCCACGTGACCCAACTGACACAGCCACAGGGCCACTCGACCTCTGGCTCGCACGAACGCTATAAATCGAAGGACCGTTTGTCATGGGAATCCGATTTCGATTGTATCCGCCAGATGCGCCTGTGGATGATCGCGACCAACATCGCTTCTCCGGAAGAACTGGACGCCATGGAGGAAACGGTTCGAAAAGAAGTACTCGAGGGCAAGAAAGCCGCCTGGACGGCCTACCTCGAGCCGATTAAATCCGACGTGGCGTCGTTGCGTGCGGTGTTGGAAGGCTATGCCTCCTATCCGGACGTGCAGGAAGCACTGAAAGAACTGACCTCGATCAAAGAGCCGTTGCGACGCGATGCCCTGGCCACCGCCCGGAAATTGCTGCCGCTGCTCGCTGCCGATGGCCAGCACCAACCGCTTGCGGACTGGATTACCGATTATAAAACACAACACCAAAAACGCTACAGCTCGCACCTGTTTTCGGAATCACCGAACAGCACGCTTTCGGTCGCGGAAGTGCCGGCGACGTATACCCAGGAAGAAGAGGCCGACGGTCGTGTGGTGATCCGCGACAATTTCGATGCCATCCTGGCCAAGCACCCTGATGTATTGATTTTTGGGGAAGATGCCGGAAATATTGGCGACGTGAACCAGGGACTGGAAGGCATGCAACAGAAATACGGCGAAATGCGCGTGTCGGATGCCGGCATTCGCGAAGCGACGATACTCGGGCAAGGGATTGGGATGGCGATGCGTGGCCTCCGCCCTATTGCCGAAATACAGTACCTTGATTACCTTTTGTATGCGTTGCAGATCATGAGTGACGATTTGGCTACGCTGCAATACCGCACCAAAGGACGGCAGAAAGCGCCGTTGATCGTGCGCACCCGCGGGCACCGTCTGGAAGGCATCTGGCACTCCGGATCGCCGATGGGCATGATCATCCATGCGTTGCGGGGCGTGCATGTGCTGGTACCGCGCAACATGACCAAAGCCGCCGGATTCTACAATACGCTATTGGAGGCCGATGAGCCTGCCGTGGTGGTAGAGTGTCTGAACGGCTACCGACTGAAAGAAAAATTACCCGCCAATCCGGGGGAATACCGCACGCCGATCGGGGTGGTGGAAACCATCCGGAACGGTCGCGATATCACCATCGTTTCGTATGGTTCGACCCTTCGCATCATCAGTGAAGCCGCCGAGCGTCTGGCGCAGTACGGCATCGAGTGCGAGATCATCGACGTGCAGTCGCTACTGCCGTTTGACCGGGCGCATGATATCGTGAAAAGTGTACAAACTACGAACCGCCTGCTGGTTGTGGACGAGGATGTGCCGGGTGGTGCGTCTGCCTTTATCCTGCAACAGGTGTTGGAAGAACAGGATGCGTGGCGTTACCTCGACAGTCGTCCGGAGACCCTGACGGCCCAGGCACACCGTCCGGCGTATGGCACGGATGGGGATTATTTCTCGAAACCGTCGCCGGAAGATGTCTTCGAGAAAGTCTATTCGATTATGGAAGAGAGTTTCCCCGGACGTTTTCCTTCCCTCTACTAAGAGCGGGAAATCAAAAAGAAACGCCAAAAAGCACCTAACAAAATGTTATAAGCCGGATCCTGTAAAAAGGGACCCGGCTTTTGTGGTTATTTTAGGGGCACCCAAAACCTGACAGCCATGTGGAAAAACGGACTTTTGTGCCTCTTTATCTGCCTGCTCGTTTCGTGTAAGGCGCGCCATGCGGCACCACGTAGCGTGGTAAAACCCCTTTCTGAAGTCGATGCGTCGCAGAAAAACCGGGCGTATGACGTGGGCCTGCGGGTGCTGTCGGCCTGCAACAGTTCACGGTTCCAGCCGTTCCGTTCGGACGAGGCGACCGACCAACTCCGCCAAAACCTCACCGCCGAGCGCCTGACCCGCACCTGCCAGAAATATCGGGCGAAATATGGTACCTTTAAGGGCTTGCGATTGGTCGAGGTGATCGAATACCCGAAAAGTGGCCTGCTGGTCTACCGGTATAAGGCCTCGTACCAAAAGAACCAAACCATAAAAGAACTACGCGTGACGATGGACGGTACGCGCGCCACCGCCCTCGAAACCCGCAACTGGACAGACGACTTTACACCCTGATATGACGCGACTTTACCTAACCTTCCTCCTCACCTGCTTTTTGGGCAGCCATGCACAAGAAGTCGTAACGTTTAAAGACAAAAGCCTTCCGGCGACACCTGAATGGAGTTTCATCTGTGAAACCTATGTGTTGGGTGGGCAATGCGATGTGCGTGTGGCGCGCACCGAAACCGGCGGGTTGCTCCGGCTGTCGCTTCCGGTGGCTACCGCGGAGCACTACATCGGTGGCACCGTATATATTTATCTCACCGACAACACCGTCATCACCTGCACCGACAAAGGTTTGCGGGAGGCGGGCGACAAACGGGCGGTCTCGTGGTATGTGTTTACCGCTAAGGAAATGGAACGCCTTAAAAAAGCCGATATCCAGTTTCTTCGGTTTGTCATCCGCGGAAGCCAGCGGCCGTTTACGGGCCAAACCGGTTTCTTTACGGCCGAGAACCGGAAGTCGTATTTCGGGACGTTTGGTGACAAAGCGCCGAACCGATTTGCTACGGGTGAGGCGGTAAAAACCCTATATTCGACTCCATGAACGAAAACGAACTCCTGATTCACCGTTTTTACGACGCTTTCGCAAAAGGCGATGCTGAAACGATGGCGCAATGCTACCACGCGGAGGCCCGCTTTTCGGATCCGGCGTTTGGTACGCTCGAAGCCGACGAAGTGCGCGATATGTGGCGGATGCTGTTGGCCAATGCCAAAGGCCGCCTCATTATTACGTACAACGAGGTGGAGGCGACCGACACCGACGGTTCCGCCCACTGGACGGCGCGTTACCATTTCAGCCGCACGGGCCGGGACGTGACGAACCACATTACGGCCCATTTCGTTTTCCGGGACGGCAAAATCTACCGCCACGACGATTACTTCTCTTTCTGGCGCTGGTCGCAACAGGCCTTTGGCGCGATGGGCTGGCTGATTGGTTGGAGTGGCTGGTTTCAGAGGAAAGTGCGGAAGCAGGCGTTGCAATCACTCCTCCGTTTTCGGATGGCAGCTTAACATATTACTGGATTGGTGTATATTTGACTAAAACACCATGCGCCTCACCTCCCTCCTTCTCTTTATCACCACGTTCGCGGTTGCCCAAAACAACCCCGACTGGCCCAATTTCGCTAAGTATGCGGCAGATAATGCGGCCTTGCCGGCGCCGACACCTGGAAAAGCCCGCATTGTTTTTATGGGCGACTCGATCACCGAGGGATGGCTGGCGACCGACGGGTCGTTCTTCACTACCAATGGCTATATCGACCGGGGCATCAGCGGACAAACAACCTCACAGATGTTGTTGCGGTTCCGCCCGGATGTCATTGCCCTTGGCGCCAAGGTGGTGGTGATTTTGGCGGGAACCAACGATATCGCGGAGAATACGGGCCCTATTTCGCACGAAGCCATATTGGGGAATATCCAATCGATGGTGGAGCTTGCAAGGGCGAATGGCGTACAGGTGGTATTGTGTACGCTGGTGCCCGCTACTGATTTCTGGTGGCGAAAAGGACTGCAGCCCGGGCCGAAGATCGTGGCCTTTAACAGGATGCTCAAAGCCTATGCCGAAAAGGAAGGATTGATCCTGGTGGATTACCATAAAGCGCTGGCGAATGCGGAGGATGGCCTCGGCCCTGAGTATGCCGACGACGGCGTGCACCCCAACCTGGCGTGCTACAAAGTGATGGAACCGCTGGTTCAGGAAGGCATTCGTAAAGCCTTGAAAAAAATCAAGTTATAATTTATCGAAGACCGTCTCCCACGGTTTGTGGCGGTCGTATTGCAATTGCCCGTTTCGTACCTCGAGTGGCGAATCGAAGTTGTTGTGGTAGAGCGCGCCCGTTCCGAGTCCTTGTGGCATGGTGATCGGTTGCAGGAACGTCCATTGTGCGATGGCGTTGAGTCCGACGTTGCTTTCGAGTGCGGAGGTGACCCACCAGCCGATACCGCGTTCTTCCGCCAATTCGATCCATTCGGCCGTGCCGCGAAAACCGCCGATGAAACTGGGTTTTAGGATGATGTATTGGGGTGCGACGGCATCGAGGAGGCGTTTTTTTGGCGTCGGTGTCGAAAAGGCCAATCAGTTCTTCGTCGAGGGCGATCGGAATGGGCGTGGCCCGGCAAAGGGCCTCCATTTCGGTCCATTGCTTGGTGGCAATCGGCTGTTCGATGCTGTGGATGCCCAAATCGGCGAGGCGGTAGAGTTTTTCGAGGGCTTCGTTGGGTCGGAAGGCACCGTTGGCATCGACGCGTATTTCGATTTCGTCCGGACTGAAATGATCGCGGATGGAACGCAACAAGCCCCATTCCTTCTGGAAACCTAACGCGCCAATCTTCAGTTTAATGCAATGGAAACCGGCGTCGATCTTGGCTTCGATCTGCTCTTTCATGTAGGCTTCGCTTCCCATCCACACGAGTCCGTTGATCGGGATGGTCGCGCTACCCTCCGTAAAAGCAGACGGAAACAACTCAAACGGATCATCGGCCGACCACGAGCGGAACGCAGTTTCTATCCCGAATTGGATGGACGGAAACTCCCGTAAGGCCTCCCACAACGCCTCTTCTCCCAAATAAAGGTTATCGCAGGCCCATTTGACCTTTGCGGCATAATCCGGACGGTCGTCGGCACTGAGGCCGCGCAGCAGTCCGCATTCGCCAATGCCCTTCTTCCCTTCGTGTTCAATGACGATGAACCAGCTTTCTTTGGTGGTGAGTACGCCACGTGATGTACCCGACGGGACTTTGAAGTCGAGGACGTATTGGTGGGGGGTGGCGGTCATGGGGTTGGGGGTTGAGAGTTGATAGTTCAGGGTTGATAGTTGAGGGTTGAGTTTTGAGTGTTGAGTGTTGAGTGTTGAGTTTTGGGGGTTGGTTCTTAGTTCTTGGTTCTTGGTTCTGGATCCTTGCTCCTCTCTCCTCTCCCCTCTCCTCTCTCCTCTCTCCTACCTCTCCCCTTTCAAATATTTCAGCATACGGTCGAAATCATCGGATTGGATGCCTGCTTTTTGTAACGCGTCGATGTCTTCTTTCGCCTGGTCGATCCAGCTTTTTTTGGCGCTGACATTCTCGGCGCGGTATTTTTTGTGGATTTCTTTGGCGGCTGAGAAATCACCGGATACGAGATAGGCGTTGGCGATGCCGAGTTGGATCAGCAATTCGGATGGGTCGAGTTTCTCGCCTTTGCGAAAGGCATCGAGGGCTTTGGAGGTTTGCCTGGAAAACAGGTAATAGGTACCGAGGGCGTAATAGTCTTTTGCCCGGGCGTTGCCGCGATCGACGATGGCATTCGTGAGCAGGTCGATGGCTTTGTCGTAGGCTTTGTTACGGAAATGCTGGTAGGCATCGTTGCGGACGGTGGCCAACAACGACTGGTCTGCTGTTTTGGGATCGAGGCAGGCGTTACCGAAGTCGCGATAGGCTTTGGACTTCTCAGCCGCGCTCATTTTCTGGTATTCGCTGTAGGTATAGCCGTTGCGGAACTTGTCGAGAATCGAGAGACACAGATCGTCGGGATGCAGCATGAGTCCGGCGAGGCCCGAGGTTTTGCACAACTCCAGTACTGCGTTCTTCGCCTCGTCGTTCCAGCCGCGGCTTTTCTTGTTGTCGACCCAGGGCACGACCTCCAGGACGATTTTCTCTTTGAACACCCAGTTATGGCTTTCGAAGCCGAACCACAGGGCATTGGTCTTCAGGCAGGCCATTTTGTTGGGTGACAAAAGGCGGGCATCTTTACTTACCGGCTCCGACTGTACGAGGCAGGCGCCGTCGGGCTTTCCGGTTTGTTCGTATTTGGTGGCGAGTGCACTGGTGGGAAAGGCCGCGTAGGTGCACTTATCGTCTCCGGAAATCTTCGACATAAGGAACACGGCCCCGGCGGAACCCTGGCTGATGCCCGACGGATCGGGAATGGCCTTGAGGATGGACACCAGGCTGCTGGCCATTTGCTGGTTTTCGTCGAGAAGGGTGACCCGATACGCCAATTCGGTGGTGCCGGCGGGGAAATCTTCGGTTTTGACGACGATGCGGTCGCCGGCACCGACGACGATTTCACGGGTGGTGGCACGGGCGTTATCCCAGTAGCCATCGGCCTGGGCCGACAGGAAGTTCGGCAAGGCGAATACGAGCAGTACAAATAATCGTTTCACAGCAATTGGTTTTGGAACAGGTTGCCTAGCCCGGATAGCAGCGGAAAGCCTTTTGCACAAAACCGCTGTGGGGGCCGGGCGGCGACGGCGACCAACGGAAGCCGGAGGCGCGCGATGCCCACACGCGGTTTTGAAGAAAGCTTGCAGCGGATAGCCGGATCAGCTTCAACACTACAAAGCTATCGAATTCCCGATTTCGAGCAACATCAGGTCTTTGCCTACGTCGAAAAAGGTGCGTTTGGCGGCGTCGTGGTCGATTTCGATGTAGCCGAAGGTGTCGAAATGGTAGCCCAGTACTTTGTCGCATTCGAGGAATTCGGCGGCGGTGACGGCATCTTCGACATCCATGGTGAAGTTGTTGCCGACGGGCAGGATGGCCAGGTCGAGTTTGGTGCGCATCGGGATGAGTTTCATATCGAACGTCAGCGCGGTGTCGCCGGCGATGTAGATGTTTTTGTGTTCGCCTTCGATGACGAAACCGCCGGGATTGCCGCCGTAGGTGCCGTCGGGGAAGCTACTTGAGTGGTGGGCGATGACGTATTTCACACGGCCGAACGGAAAGGTCCAGTAGCCGCCGTGGTTCATCGGGTGGGTGGTGAAGCCTTTTTTGCCGTAGTAGGTCGCGATTTCAGCGTTCGATACGATGGTGGCGCCGGTGCGTTTGGCGATACGCTCGACATCCCCGATGTGGTCGCCGTGGGCGTGGGTAAGCAGGATGAAATCGGCCTGCAACTGCTCGACGCTGATGTGGGCCGCTTTGGGATTATCGGAAATGAATGGGTCGACGATGATGTGGTGGCCACCGACTTCGATGGAAAGGGAGGCGTGGCCGAGGTAGGTGATTTTCATGGGTTAGGAGTTAGGGGTTAGGAGTTAGGGGTTAGGGGTTAGGGGTTAGGGGTTGGGAGTTGGGAGTTAGGGGTTGGGTTTTGGGTTTTGGGTTTTGGGTTTTGGGTTTTGGGTTTTGGGTTTTGCTCGTTGCTACTTGCTACTCGATACTTGCTCCTTGCTATTCGCAATCTAAACTACGTTCTCTTTTCCGTATCCGCAACTGGGGCAATATCTTGCTTTTGGGGTTCTAAATGGTTTTTTGCAATTCGGACAGTCTTTTCCAAATTCGGATATTTTATGATGGAATATTGCTAACGGATTTGGTTCATATTCTCCGGTAATTATGCGATACATTTCGAGTAGATATCGATAACGCTCCCGTGTTTCAATTTCATGTAGCCAGATATGATTATGGATTTTCCGCTTTTTAAGTTCTTCATCAATAATCCTCTTACCATAAAGCGAAGCATTTCGACACAATTCAAATTCTTCATCGTCAAGCATCTTGACTTTTACATTACAGCGCCAGCAAAATTTTTCTTCCATGTGGTGGTGGTTGGTTGTTGGTGGTTGGTTGTTGGTTGTTGGTTCTTGGTTGTTGGTTCTTGGTTTCGGACACTTGATACTTGCTCCTTGATCCTTGATCCTTGCTACTACTCCTCCTCAACTATTCACCACAATATCCGAGAACAGGTAAATCATCGAAAAGGCCAGCAACACGGAGAATGCAAACGTACTCAGGGCGAGTTTTTTCAATTCGGGATCGAGGTCTTTCGGGTTTTGGTTGCGGGCGACGCGGGCCAGGTGCAGGATCATGGGGATGTAGGCCACGACAAAAAGGTATTGGTCCCATTGGAAATTGCGGATGTAGGCGAACGCCAGTCCCAGTATCATGGCGGTTACAACCAGGAAGAAATGGTAGGTTTTGGCGGCCTTCCCTCCTATCTTGACGACGATGGTGTTTTTGCCGGCTTTGCGGTCAGACGCTTCGTCGCGCATGTTGTTCAGGTTGAGTACGCCTACACTCAGGAAACCGATGGCGGCAGCGGGCAACACCAGATCGAGTGCGAATTCCTGTGAATGCAGGAAGTTCACGCCGAGGGTGCTGACGAGGCCGAAGAACACAAACACAAATACATCGCCGTAGCCGCGGTAGCCATAGGCGGTATTACCGACGGTGTAGCGGATGGCGGAGAGAATGGCGAGGAGTCCGAGCACGAGGAAGAACACCGAATACCACACGTATTTCATGCCGAACGCGAAATAAATCAGCGTGCAGGCGGAGAGAAACGTCAGGATGGACGTGAGGATGATGGCGCGTTTCATCGCTTCCTTCGAAATCACGCCGCTTTGGATGGCGCGTTTGGGCCCGATGCGGTCTTCGTTGTCGGTGCCTTTCACCCCATCGCCGTAATCGTTGGCGAAGTTGGAGAGAATCTGGAGTCCGAGTGTCGTCAGGATCGCGAACCCGAATACCTTCCAACTGTAGACTTCTGTGGGGGTTTCGTGTTTTTGGGTGGGATAGGCAAGCGCGTAGAGACTACCTACCAGGATGCCCGACACCGATAGTGGCAGGGTACGTACGCGGGCGGCTTCAATCCAGTGTTTCATGTGGGGAGTGTGAGGTGGGGAATGGAGTGACTGAGGAACTGAGTGACTGAGGAACTGAGTAACTGAGGAACTGAGTGACTGAGGAACTGAGGAACTGAGTGACTGAGTAACTGAGGAACTGAGTGACTGAGGAACTGAGGAACTGAGTAACTGAGTGACTGAGTGACTGAGGAACTGAGGAACTGAGAAACTGAGTGACTGAGTAACTGAGTAACTGAGGACTTAGGTTCTTTGGTTCTGCATTTTCTAATTTTCTGATTTTCTAATTATCTAATTGACACGTTCTAATTTACAAAACTACATCCAATTACTGTCATCCCGTTCGATGGCATACAACCACCGATTGGCGTACTCGTGCAGGAGGTCGAACTGGCCGAGGTGAAAGGTCAGGTCACCGCCGGCGGTGTGCAGGGTTATGGAACCGATATTCAGGGATTTGTGCCAGAATAGCTGCGACGCGGTTATGCCTTGTATTTTGCGGGTATCGAGGTAATCGTAGGTGACATCCCAGGCGCCGTGTTTGCGGATGACGAACCGGTCGCTGATGTACAGACGGCTGTTGCGGAAGCGGAAATACTGCAACACGATAACCAAACCGGCGTACAATGGGACGAAGTAGTCGACGCTTGACAGTTCGGGTACGTTGTTGCGGACGATCGCGTATATCCCCAGCGGAATCCCCAGATAGAGAAACAAGGCAAAGCCCAGTACACGCCAGTTGGGCAGCACCGTCAGTTCTTTCTGCGGGACGCTGCCAAACAGCATTTCGAGTATGCCGCGGTGTTCGGCGTCGTTGCAACCCGGAATTTCGATGGCCCTTTTTTTGTCTTCCGCCTCGCCCCCGGTGGCCTGTCGCACGCGCACTTCCATCAGGTCGAGTTTGCGCTGGAGGTAGTTTTGGATGACAGACACAAACTGCACCCGTTGCGGTTTCAGCAGGGTATTTTTGGTACTCACGAGTCCGAACGACAGCAACAGCGCGTCGCGTTGACGTGTTATGCGGTAGCCGAAATAGCGGAACACGGTGCGCCCCACATTCACCACGAGAATGACGCCCACTATCAGGAGAAAGGCGAAAAGTACGAGTTGAATGGCCGAGCGCTCGGCGACGTATGATTCTAACTGGGAGGTATCGACGTCGTCGGTGATTTTGTCGTCGAAGTGGCGGATGTTCTCGTAGGTGGAGAAAA
Organism: Flavobacterium sp. HJ-32-4; assembly: GCF_022532105.1. Taxonomy (NCBI): domain Bacteria; kingdom Pseudomonadati; phylum Bacteroidota; class Flavobacteriia; order Flavobacteriales; family Flavobacteriaceae; genus Flavobacterium; species Flavobacterium sp. HJ-32-4. Next base: position 2,721,482 of record NZ_CP092832.1, read on the forward strand.
AGAAGGCGAGGATGACGAAGAACGTCCGCACGTAATGCGACGTCAGTCCCATTTTCACCAGGCTACCGAAGCTGATCTGCACAAAGGGCTGTCCGGTTGCAGAAAGGGTTTCGGTTGTTTCCTCCGTTTCCAACCGCGCGGAGGCGGCGCCTTCGAGCAATTCCTTTCGGAGGCTGACGGCAACGGCATGTGCGACGGCTTTGATGGCGATTTCCTCATCGTTGCTACCGGCCGTGTCGATACGAACTTCATAGACGCCGATCAGTCGTTGCAGCAACGATTGGGTGATGTCGACTTTCTGGATTTTACCGAGTTGAATGACGACCCGTGTCTTGCTCAATACGCCCTGGGTGAGGATGAACTCGGACTGCTCGCGGTCAAGGAAAAAGGTAAAGTTGCGGTAGCGCAGCCAGGCCGCGACAATAGTAGCCGCGAGAAACAGCACGATAGCGGCCGTTACCATGATCGACTTGGAGCGGTCAAAGTTGAGGAGCCACACCACCAAAAACGGAAGGAACGCCTTGGCGAGGGCCACCGCCGAATCGGCGAAGGTCACAATCACGCCGACGGCGGACTGGCGTTGGGGTTTGGTAAAGTCGGGCGACATTACAATTGCTTTTGGATTTTACCCATCAAAAGTTGTTTGATATCCTCGGCTTCGGGTTTGCGAATGCCGGGTATGTCAATATCTCCGGAATTGCCACCGGCGGTGTATACTTTCACTTCGGCGAGGCCGAACATCCGGCTGAACACCCCTTCGTGCAGGGCCACGTGCTGGACGCGGTTATATGGAATAACGATGGTTTTGGTGGCGATAATGCCGTGGCGAAAGACAACGTCGTGCTCGCGGAAGGCATATCCTTTCCTGCGGAAGGCGATACGGGACAGCCAGAATGAGATGGCGGCTCCTACGATATAGCCTCCTATCATCCACGGCACGGCCTGCTCTGTATCTTCGACGAAAACGGCTACGAGTACGATAGCCGCTGCGAGCAGTCCGAATACGATCAGTAGCGACAGCAATATGACCGTCCAGTAACGGGCATCCAGCAAGCGAAACGACACGGCTTCAAACCGGGGAAGCGCGGTGGTATCGAGGGTTTCGTTGGTGAAGGACATGGTTTTGGGTGTTGGGTTTTGGGTTTTGGGTTTTGGGTTTTGAGTTTTGAGTTTTGGGTTTTGGGTTTTGAGTGTGGAGTGTTGTGGCGCGGGTTTAGGGTTTCGTGTTCCCGTTTGGTATCAGCTTAGGACTTTCGACTTTCGACTTCAGACTTTCGACTTCACTCCGATCACGGAATCCATTTGTTTTCACCGAAATTGGGTTTGCGTTTTTCGAGGAAGGCGTTGCGGCCTTCTTTGGCTTCGTCGGTCATGTAGGCGAGTCGGGTGGCTTCTCCGGCGAATACCTGTTGTCCGACCATACCGTCGTCGGTGAGGTTCATGGCGAACTTCAGCATCTTGATGGAGGTCGGCGATTTGGCCAGTATTTCCTGTGCCCATTCGTAGGCAGTATCTTCAAGTTCGGCGTGTGGGATGACGGCGTTGACCATTCCCATTTCATAGGCGTCGTCGGCAGAGTAATTGCGACCGAGGAAAAAGATCTCGCGCGCTTTCTTCTGCCCGACCATCTTGGCGAGGTAGGCCGAACCGTAGCCTCCGTCGAAACTGGTGACATCGGCGTCGGTTTGCTTGAAGATGGCGTTTTCTTTGCTGGCAAGGGTCAGGTCGCATACAACGTGCAGGCTGTGTCCGCCCCCGACGGCCCAACCGGGTACGACGGCAATGACTACTTTGGGCATAAAGCGAATGAGGCGTTGCACTTCGAGGATGTTCAGGCGGTGCATACCGTCGTCGCCTACATATCCCTGGTGGCCGCGCGCGCGCTGGTCACCTCCGCTGCAAAACGACCAAATGCCGTCTTTTGAGGAAGGCCCTTCGGCTGACAAGAGCACCACGCCTATAGACGTATCTTCCTGTGCATCATAGAATGCCTGGTACAGTTCGCTGGTGGTTTTCGGACGGAAAGCATTGCGCACATCCGGGCGGTTGAACGCGATGCGGGCCACGCCGTTGCATTTCTTATAGGTGATGTCTTCGAATTCTTTTACCGTGCGCCAGTCGATACTCGCCATTTTATGATTATTTTAGTCCAAAAATAAGCCAATTATTTGGATTTTTGCGCTGCTTACAAACCCGTTTCCCTTATGAAAAAAACCCTTTCCCTTGCTTTGATGTTCGCCTCGATGGTAGGTGCCTACGCACAGAAATATGATTTCCAATCGATTACGGATGTACCGTGTACGGCCGTCATTTCACAGGGGAATACCGGCACGTGTTGGAGCTTCTCGACTACCTCCTTCCTGGAAGCGGAAATCATCCGGAAAACCGGGAAAACCGTCGACCTGAGCGAGATGTACAATGTGCGGGAAACGTATGAAGACAAAGCCTTTACCTATTTGATGCGACAGGGACATGCCCAGTTCGGTGAAGGGGGACTCGCCCACGATGTCATCAACAGCGCACGGAAATACGGTGTGGTACCGCAAAGTGTCTTTTCGGGGATGCCGGACGGTGGGAACCGCTATGACCATTCGCAATTGGTGGGGAAACTGGAAAGCGTCCTGAAACAATACGCCACTTCTAAGACGTTGTCACCACAATGGCGCACCGACGTGGCCACGTTACTGGATGCCAGTATCGGGAAACCTGTCACTTCGTTTACGTATGAGGGCACTACCTATACGCCGAAGACCTTCCTTTCCTCCCTCAAACTCAACCTCGACGATTATGTGACGATTACCTCGTTCACGCATGAAGCGCCTTACCAGAAATTCATCCTGGATGTACCGGATAACTTCTCAAACGGCAGTTTTTACAACCTTCCGCTTGACGAGTATATCGACAATATCGACAATGCCCTGGCTAACGGTTATTCGGTCGCGCTCGACGCGGATGTGAGTGAGCCGTATTTCTTTTCGCAACAGGGCGTGGCGGTGGTGCCTGCTTCGGAAGGCGACTATGCGGCCAGTGCCACCGAGATCCGGCCTGAGCAAACGATTACGCCTGACATGCGCCAGACGGCCTTCGAGAACTACAGCACTACGGATGACCACCTGATGCTGATTGTCGGAAAAGCGAAAGACCAAAATGGTAACCTGTACTATAAAGTGAAGAACTCATGGGGCTCCCAGGCGGGTTACCAGGGCTTCTTTTATATGAGCGTATCCTACATTCGTCTGAAGTCGATTTCGGTATTGGTCAGCCGCGACGCCTTGTTGAAGAAAACCCGTAAAGCGCTGGCTATCTGATGATTTTCCGTACTGCCTACAGTCGTCCTTATGTTTTCCTGTTCGGAATAGTGGGATTGCTGCTGGTAACTGCGATTCTGGCATTGGCGTGCCTGCCGGGGGAAGCCGTGCCGCTGCCGGTTTTTGTGCTTTTCGGATTGATCGCAGCCTTGCTGGCCTGGATCCTCTTTTCGACACGTTTTGTAATTGCGGAGGGCACCCTCACCGCCAGCAGTGGGCCGCTTCGAAAAACAATCGAAATAGCTTCGATCTCCAGAATAGTGTATGATGACCAGTTGTTCAAGATGTCGCTTTGGAAAATAGGATGCAGCCACCGCGGACTCATGATCCACTATGGAAAGTTCGACGATATTTATATCTCGCCCGAACGACGGGATGTGTTTGTGAGCGAATTGTGTCGGCTTAATCCGGGTATCACCGTACATCGTTAGGTCGCTGCCCTCACCCTTCGCTCCCCTCACCTGTCTCTTCTCTCTTTTCACTTTTTCTTATATTAGCCACAAGTAAAACCCGAAGCCATGGAAAACCTGAAGTTGATCGCGTTTGCTGTCCCCGCTTTTTTGATTTTCGTTTTTATCGAATACCGTATTGCGAAAGCGAAGCGGAAGGAGCACCTGTTCCATTATGAAAGTTCTATATCGAACATCAGTATCGGTATCGCCGAGCGGATGCTCAACCTGTTCGTTTCGGCCGGATTCTACGGCCTTTTCGTGTGGATCTACGACCACGCCCGCCTTTTCACCATCCCGGAAACGGTCATGAGTTGGGTGGTGTTGGTGCTGGCCACGGATTTCGTTTGGTATTGGTACCACCGGCTCGGGCATGAAGTCAACCTGTTCTGGGCGGCGCATATCGTGCACCACCAGAGCGAGGAGTTCAACCTGACGGTATCGGCGCGTATTACGACGATACAGGCGCTGATCCGGACGGTCTTCTGGTGTTTCCTGCCGTTGATCGGTTTTCCTCCGAAAATGGTGATCCTGATGTTGTTGGTGCACGGGGCCTATTCGTTTTTCACCCATACCCAGGTCATCAAGCGCGTGCCGTGGTTGGAAAAAGTGTTTGTGACACCGTCGATACATGGTGTACACCACGCGTCTAATGAACACTATCTCGACAAGAATTATGGGGATATGTTTGTGTTTTGGGACAAACTTTTCGGCACGTTCCAGGAAGAAGTGGACCAACCGGTGTATGGTTTGACACATCCGCTGAAAAGCCGGAGTTTCCTGTGGCAGCACTTCCATTATTATTTCGAAATAGCGGAATCGTTCCGGCGGGCAACCGATTGGAAGGGAAAATGGCGGGCCGTGTTCGGAAGTCCAAAATACATGGACCAGGATATCCGTCCGCAACTGGAAAAGTACTTCCTGCAAGACCGCACGGGCCGTCATCCGAAACTGCGCTTCCGGCACTACCTCGCCGCGCAGATTGCCCTCAGTATGGCCGTACTGACCGCCTTTACGTATTGGTTCGATGGGTTGGATGGGATCACCATCACCTTTGCCGTTTCGTTTATACTGCTGACGCTGGTGAACTGCGGTGCCTTGTTGGAACAGCGCAAATGGATTTGCTATCTGGAATATTCGCGTTTGCTGGTCACGATTGGCTTTCTGCTGCACCTTGCGGGGATACTCGAATGGATCATACTGCCCATGTTTCTGATTGTGGTTGCCGAGCGCGTGTTCAATGTAAGCCGCCGTTACAACCGCTTATTGTTAGAGGAAACGGCCTAACTCCATTTAACGGATGTCATCGTCAGCGATCCGCCCACGGCCCGGTCGTTGAAAATCTCGGGCGTGTCTTTTGCGTCCGCCAGCGCGGCGGCGTACAGCAACGGATAGTAGTGATCGGGTGTCGGAATGGCGAGTGCCGCGGCCTGTCCGAATTGCTCATACTGCACCAGGGAACGGTGGTCGCCTGTGCGGATGGCGTTCTTCAACCGTTCGTTCAGCTCCAGCGCCCAGTCGTAACCATATTCGGGTTCCGAAAGTTTGTCCCACGCCACCATACGAAGGTTGTGCACCATGTTGCCGCTTCCGATAATCAATACGCCTTTCTGGCGCAACTGCCGCAGTTCCGTTGCCAATTGGTAGTGGTAGTCGGCCGGTTTGGCATAATCGATGCTGAACTGCAGGACGGGGATATCGGCGTCGGGATACATATGCCGTACGATCGACCAGGTGCCGTGGTCGAGTCCCCATTCGTGGTCGAGTCCCACTTCCGTCATCGTCACACCCGTTGACAGGGCATTGGCCAGCGCGGGTTCGCCGGGTGCCGGATAGTTGACGTCGAATAAGGCTTTCGGGAATCCGCGGAAATCGTGTATCGTGGGGGGCGCGTCCATGGCGGTGACAAAGCTACCGCGTGTGAGCCAGTGGGCCGAGATGACCAAAACGGCGCTGGGTCGGGGCATGGTGTGCGCCAGACGTTGCCATTCTGCTGAAAATACATTGTCTTCAATGGCATTCATCGGTGAGCCGTGTCCGATAAAGAACACCGGCATACGCCTGGCCTCAGACCGCCATCCGGATTGCCATTGGTAAAAAGAATCGAGGGTCATTACACCAAATAGATGCCGTCGTCGCGCAGGGTTACGAGCTTATCGCGGTATAAAGCGCCCACGGCTTTTTTGAAGGTTTTCTTACTCATCTGCAGCACGGAACGGATGTCATCCGGATCGGAGTTATCGGTCAGTTTCAACACACCGCGTCCGTTTCGAAGCCGGTCGAGTATTTTTTGCGCGTTGGGTTCGATGGCGGCGTATCCCTGGGGTTGTAACGCCACATCGAGTTTGTTATCGGGTCGGATGGCTTTGATGTAGCCCTTCCGGCGGTCACCGGTGCGGACACGTTCGTCGAAGACTTCGTTTTTATAAACGAGTCCTTTGTGCTTTCCGTTGACGATGACATTGATGCCGGCCTCGGTAATATGTGAAATGACGAGTTCGACCTCGTCGCCTTTCTCTACCGTCAATTCGTCGTTTGACAGTCGGCCGTTGGTTTTAGACGTGCCCACCAATCGGTTGGTCTTCTCATCGAGGTAGAGATAGACCAGGTAGCGTTTCCCCTCCTCCATCGGACGGGCCTGCTCACGGAAGGGTACGAACAGGTCTTTTTCAAGACCCCAGTCCATAAAAGCCCCGAAGCGGTTGATGTGGTTGACACGCAGGTAGGCGAAATCATCCAACTGGATATACGGTTCAAGCGTGGTAGCTACAGGACGTTCCTCATGATCGAGATAGATAAATACGTCAAGCGTCTCGCCCGGCTTCATCGAAGGCGTGAGGTATTTCCGGGGCAGCAACACTTCCTCTTCGCCATTTCCGAGAAAAAGGCCGACGCTGGTGTCGCGTAAAATGGTTAACGTATTGATCCTTCCTACTTCCAACATAACAACAGCAATTAGGGTGTAAAGGTAGTCAATCGGCGGCAGACGGCATTTTACTAAATTTATGCTAATTGTTCTCGGAAACATAATGTCATTTCGCGAAATTTTGATTAGATTTGATTTGGGCTTTTGTTAAATTATTTACCGATACAGTTAGTTCATGCGATAATTACAACAAATAGACCTCACGCGCTATTTTATGAAATTACAGATCAAGTACGATATCAACAAGGCCTGCAAAATGATCTTGCAGGAACAGATGAACCGCCTCGACATTCCGTATGAAGTGACCGGACTGGGAGAAATCGAAATCAACCGAAACGTGTCGGCTGAAACGTATAAAGAGTTGCAGCAGGCGCTGGATCGGTATGGTATCGAGATTATTGAAAATCCGAAGAATGCGTTCATACAACGGATCAAAGACACGATTGTGGAGATGATCTACAACGATGAGAAGCAACACAACACGAAGGTGTCGGTGTATTTGTCTGACAAACTCAACCACAGCTACGGCTACCTGTCGAGTTTGTTTTCAGAAGTCACCCACACGTCGATCGAGAACTTCATCATCCTGCAGAAGATCGAGCGCGCAAAGCAAATGATCATCGAAGACAAACTTACACTGACCGAAATGGCGTGGCAACTCAACTACAGTAGTGTGGCCCACCTTTCGAACCAGTTTAAGAAAACGACCGGCCTGACGCCTACCGCCTTCCAGCGGATTATCAAGAAGCGTAAGTCAGTTCGGTTCGCTACAGACGAAAAATCCTAAACAACCCTACTACACATGACCCATGACGAACTGTTTATCCTGTTGGCGGATGACGATGAGGACGATCGCCTCTTTTTTAAAGACGCAATCGAAGAATTGAAGGTACGCACCGTCGTCAACACCGTCAATGACGGCGTGCAACTTATGGAATACCTGAACGCGCCCGACGTACAGTTGCCGCACGTGGTGTTCCTGGATTTGAACATGCCGCGCAAAGACGGAATGGAATGCCTGAAGGAGATCAGGGCCGACGCGCGACTGAAAGACCTGTCGATTGCCATTTATTCGACGTCATCCTCGGAAGAAGACATCGAAGAAACCTTTGTGCGCGGCGCGAACATCTACATCAAAAAGCCGAATGATTTTACCGCGCTGAAGAAAATCCTTTCGGAGGTCATCAGCCTGAACTGGCAGTACCACACCAGTGGACTCAACAAAGAGAACTTCCTGTTGAGCCTGTAAGCTGAAACCGTTGATAGGATTGATGGCAATCCTGTAATGTACTACTTTTAGAAAAGAAGGAACTTTAGGGAAATACGTTTCCCATGAAAAAGTTCCTTCTTTTTATTTTTTGCGGGACGGCGGCCCTTGCACAAACGTCCACGCCAACTCCTTCCGATACCAAATGGCATAAAATCGGCACGACGACGGTGAACTTCCGTACCGAGTCGGATGAAATCGTCTTAACGGATGCCCTTCCCTTCATTTCCCTTCGCTTCAAGGCAACCGACGCATCCGTCCGGATTGCGCGCATTGAGTTGTTTTATGACGAGGGGGATACGGACAAAAGCGAGTTGAATGTCACCCTTCCTGTTAAAGGCGAATCGGATCCCCTTCCGCTTGACGGAAAACGAAAACTGACACGTATTTCCTTTGTATACAAGACATTGGCCAACGCTGCGGAAGTAGAAGGACATATAGAAGTGTATGGTATGCGGGCTGCTGCACCATCTGCAACAAAACAGGAAAGTTCTGTAAGTGCGCCACGGTAGCGAATCCGCAACTTTGTAAAAAACAACGATACCATGAAAACACCCCTGTTGAAAACCTCCTTACTGGCCGCTACCCTCTTGATGGCGTTGCCTTTTGTTTCTTGTAAAAAAGAAAACACCACGACCGACACTGAAGAAGTGGCGGACGACCAAAACGACGAAAAATTCGATGACACCGACAAAGAGGATGATTCGGAATTTGTTGTAAAAGCGGCTGAAATCAATATGGATGAGATCGCCCTCGGCAAGCTGGCCCAAACAAAAGGAACGGCAGCGTCTGTGAAAGATCTTGGAAAAATGATGGTAGCAGAACACACCAAAGCGCTTGACGAGTTGAAAGCGATGGCAATGGCCAAGAACATCTCCATTCCGGAAAGCCCGACGGAGGATAGCAAGGAAACGCTGACCAAATTCCAGGAAAAGGAAACGGCGGATTTCGACAAAGACTATGCTGACAAAATGGTAGAAGGCCATAAAGATGCCATCTCTGCCTTTGAAAAAGCGGCTACTGACGCAGCAGATGCCGACGTCCGGAACTGGGCTACGAAAATGCTGCCGGGTCTGCGCCTGCACCTTCAACATGCTGAAGAAGTGCGTGACGGATTGAAATAGTCCGGTACTCCCTACCCAAAAAACAGATCGCCTGTTTGTTATACGAACCCATAAAAAATCCACACTATGTCAAATCTTCTCTACCTCGTTGCGGTGATCCTGGTGATTGCCTGGCTGATTGGTTATGTCGGCTATAACCTGGGCGGCCTGATCCACATCCTGTTGGTGATTGCTGTCATTGCCATCGTCCTTCGCCTGATCCGCGGTGATCGCGTGGTCTGAGCCCACAAAAAGCATTATATTTATCCATTAAATCTTCAATCATTATGAGTACTGGAAGAGTTTTATTAGGCGTTTTGGCCGGTGTTGCCGCCGGTGCCGCGCTCGGTATCCTGTTTGCACCTGACAAAGGAACCGAAACCCGTCGTAAGATCAGTCGCAAAAGCGATGACTACGTCAACAACCTGAAAAATAAGTTCAACGATTTCATTGGCAGTGTGACCGACCGTCTTGACGGAGCCGCTGCGGAAGCGGAAGAGTTGGCCGACAAAGGACGTGCGCGTCTGGCTGAAGCCAACCGCAACGTGCGGAACGTCGTAAACGACGCGTCGAACCTATAACCATAACCTGCCCTTTTATGGAAGAAAAAGCAACGATATGGGAATCGCTGGCCGGAAAGGCAGAAACCTATGTCCGGACCAACATCGAAATCGCCCGACTGAAAGCAACAGATAAAGTATCAGATGTTGTTTCCGTTCTCGCACTCCGCCTTGTATTTGTTTTCCTCGCCCTTTTGATCATCCTGATGCTGAACTTTGGGCTGGCACTTTACCTTAGCGAATGCGTAGGCGCTTCGTATGCCGGTTTCTTTATCGTTGCCCTTTTCTATCTGGTTTTGGTGGCATTGGTCTACGCCTTCCGCAAACCTTGGGTAAAGCAACCGATCAAAGATGCCGTGATTTCGAATCTTCTTGACGAAAACGACGAAACTGAATCATGAAAAGGTATACTCCCACCCAACGACTGCAAGACAACCTTGCGTTACTCGAGATGAAACGCCAGGACGACCTGATCGCCTTAAAGGCAGACTTCGAGACAGCCAAAGAGGCCCTGCATCCGATGAACCTGCTGAAAAGCGTTTTAGGTGAAGGAAGTGAAACCGGGGAGGCGCTGAAAAGTGGCCTCGGAAAAGTCGCCATCGGCATCGGCAGTGGCTGGTTATTGAAGAAAGTACTTTTCAATTCCGTCACCCGCAGTCCGCTTATGGCCATCGCCGGCACGCTATTCCAAACAGCGGCCACCAGCCTTATCGCGAAGAATTCCGACTCGATCCAATCGGGTTTGAGCAAAGCGATTTCGTTCCTGAAAGAGAAAGTGTTCCACCGCGGACCACATCCGGAAGACGAACAGTCGTAAACGAACAACCACCATCGAATCAAGAGCCTCCGGGCTCTTTTTTTGTGGCGTTACGCCAAAGCTTTGAAGAAGGCCGCCAGCACCTTGTCGTTCTCGTGACCGGGCGTAAAGACCTCCAGGAGAGCCGGGCCGCCTTGATCGTCAAAGAATCCATCAAGTGCTTCCCGAAGCGATACTTCGTTGCAGGCGGCGCGATATGTAAAGCCGTACATCGCTGCCAAATGGCGGGCCGTCAGCGAATGGGCCGTCTCGAAATAGGTATGGAATAGCGGCGTTTCGGAATGACCGGGAAGGATCCGGAAAATGCCCCCTCCGCCATTATTGATAAGGATGATACGGAAGTGTGGCGGGATGTATTGGTTCCAAAGCGCATTGCTGTCGTAAAAGAAGCCGATGTCGCCCGTCACCAACGTCACGCGTTTTGAGGCTGCCGTCGCGGCCCCGATGGCGGTTGACGTACTGCCGTCGATTCCGCTGGTGCCACGGTTGCAATAAATGGCGACTTCAGGTGGAGCCGGAAACAACTGCGAATAGCGGATTGCTGCTGAATTACTTATATGAAGTATCGAATCAGCAGGAATGACGCTATACACTGTTTCATAGACCTTTACATCGCTGTATGCGCAATCTTTCAGGAACGTCTTACGTTGCGCATCCCGATACGTGGCCAGGGATGTGGCGCGCGCACGATAGTCACTTTCTACGGGCAGTGACTGTGCTTTGAGGGTGTCGAAAAACGCCTGCGGTGACAGGACGAAATGATGCGACAACACCCCGAAGGTGTCATACGCCCGAAGCGTGTCGACATGCCAATGGTGTTTCGGCGGATACTTCCGCAGCCATGCTTTTACGCGTTTCGAAATGACCATGCCTCCGAATGTGAGGAGGATGTCGGGTCGGAAAGCTTCAAATTGGTTGTGGTCAAATGGCGTGATGAAGACATCGATGTCGGCTACAAAATCCGGATGGTGGAGGTTGGAAATGGTTTCGGTCATCACCATTACGGACGGATCCGCGGCGAGATAGTCGACCACCTCCTGACTCAACACGTTGGGTTCATCCGAACCTGCCAGCACGAGTTTTCGTGTTGAAGCGTTCCAAATTGCTAAAAAATCCGTCAGTTCTTCTTTTGTATCTGTCGGGATTTCCTTCTCAAACACCGCCGGTTGTACGCTTAGGGACGTGACCGTTTCATAGAGCGGCTCTTCGAACGGAACGTTGATATGCACTGGGCCTTTTTTCTGGATGGCGGTACGGATTGCCTGTGTAATGAGGAAATCATTGTCGCGTGACGCTTCTTCCGTCAGGTTAGCGTTATACAGGGAATGGTTGGCGAAGACGTTTTCCTGGCGGATGGTTTGTCCGTCGCCGATGTCGATCTTATCGTGTGGGCGGTCCGCGGAAATGACCACGAGGGGAATTTCACTGTAGAACGCTTCCGCGAAAGCGGGATAATAATTCAAAAGTGCCGATCCGGAGGTGCATACTACAGCCACCGGTTTCCGGAGTTGCTGCGCGCGTCCCAAGGCAAAAAAGGCGGCACAGCGCTCGTCGGCGATACTGAAACAGCGGAATTCGGGATGCCCGGCGAAACCAATCGTCAAGGGTGCATTCCGTGAACCCGGGGAGATGACAATGTCGGTAAGTCCCTCAGCCAGGCAAATCTGGAGTATGCTTTGTGCCAGGGGAATTTTAGGGTACTGTATCATGTAGTGATCACGTTTCGCAAAGGTACGGATTGCGCGTCGTTCTTCCAATCCAAAGCCCTTCCGGTTGACGGTAAATCCACTATATTTGCGTAAATGGCTTCCCGAACGATGCACACGATACGTACCTTATTGTTTTTATGGTTGGTCGCGCTTTCTGCGACGGCACAGAACACACTTGTTTTTGAGGAGAACGGCTTCAAGGCGGCCATGGCCAAGGCAAAAGCAGAGAACAAAATCCTGTTTTACATGCTGTATGCCGATTGGTGTCCGCATTGCAAGAAAATGAAGGCCGAAGTGTTTACCGACCCGAAAGTCATCGATTTCATGTCGCAGCATTTCGTCTGCGGCTGGCAGAACATCGAAACCGGCGAAGGTCCGGCGTTGCGGAAAAAACTGAATACGAAGCTCTTCCCCTACTTTGTTTTTATCAATCCGGATAGCAGGATTGTGTATGCCCTGAGCGGCGAGTTAAAATCCGACGATCTTATCAAAGAAGCCTCTACGGCGCTCGATCCGAAGCAACAGATTCCGTATCTGGAAGACCAATTCCTTGCCGACCGCGGAAATGCAGAAAAGTGCCTGGCGTTGCTGACGACGATGCGCAAGGGATATGAACGACAGGCCCTTCACCCTATCGCACAAGCCTATTTTGCCAACGTCCCTGACGATAAAATGGTGTCGGACATCAACTGGAAAATCATGGCTAATGGCGTGGCGGATATCGAATCGCGCGAGTTCCAGTATTTATTGAAACACCAAAAGGAGTACGCGGCGGTGAGTTCACCTGAACGGGTGGAGCGGAAAATACTGAACGCCGTGACCGAAACCATGCAGGTATTTGCGACCGATACCGATACGGTCGCCTATTATCGGAAACGCGAGGTCATCCAGGCGATGCAAATGCGCAAAACCGATTCGCTTTTGTTTCGATACGATATGGAAATCGCCGAACGTACAGGCAATAAAGCACGCTACCGGGAAGCCACCGTGTCGAATGTCAAACGGTTTGCATGGACGAGCGCTCCTATTTTGAAAGACGTGGCGAAGAAATACGCCGAGTATTATGCCGATCCGCAAAGCTTACAGTATGCGCTCGATTGGATCGCGCGCGCCCTCGAACTCGACATGACCGTTGACAACCGCCTGACCCAGGCCCGGATCTATTTCAAACTCGGTCGCAAAAAAGAAGCACTTGCCTCTGCCCGCGCCGGTAAGGCCCTCGCCCAACAGTATGGTTTCAGCCAGGCCGACGCCGATGCCTTGATCAGTGCGTACGAAAAATCATGAGTGTACAGATTCGAACTGCGGACTCCCGGCATCTTCCGGCCATCCTCGACATCATTAATGAAGCGATCCTGCATACCACGGCTATTTACGACTATGCCCGAAGGTCGGAAGCCGAACACCTGAAATGGTACCAGGAGAAAAAAAACGAGGGCTTCCCGTTGCTGGTAGCGGAACGTGACAATGAAATCGTGGGATTCGCGACGTATCATACCTTCAAACCTAAAATCGGGTATCGATTTACGGCGGAGCATTCTGTGTATGTGCGTCCGTCGTGTCACGGACAAGGCATCGGCAGTGCCCTACTCGCCCGCATTATTGAAAGCGCGAAAGAAAACGGCCTGCATTCGCTGGTCGGTTATATCGACGCAGCAAATGCAGGCAGCCTTCATTTTCACAGGAAACTCGGATTTGAAGAGGTGGGACGCCTGCGGGAGGTCGGTTATAAATTCGACCAGTGGCTTGACGTCTGCCTTATGCAGCGGTTCCTGTAAGCCGTTCTTTATTATATACGGCCTTCCAGCCAGTTGATAACAGACGCGTCATCGGGTGCCACGTTCGGTTCAAGCACTTTTACCAGGCGACCGTTCTCATCGATGAGGTACTTCTGGAAATTCCAGCCGACTTCTGAATCCGACACACCGTTCTTGGCTTTTTGGGTCAGGAATTGATAGACCGGAATCATCCCTTTTCCTTTCACCACTACTTTGGACATCAACGGAAAGGTGACGCCATAGTTTTTCTGGCAGAAAGATTTGATTTGGGCATCGCTTCCGGGTTCCTGTCCGGCGAAATCATTCGAAGGAAAACCGATGATGACGAAACCCCGGTTTTTGTACGTTTGATACAGTTTCTCCAGTTTCGCGTACTGGGGCGTAAAGCCGCATTCGGACGCGGTATTGACGACCATGACCTTTTTCCCTTTCAGGGAAGCCATGTCGAAGGTTTGGCCGTTGATGTCGGTTACTTTGAAGGTGTGGAGGCTCATAGCGGATTTTCGTTGTTCGGTTCCTAATTTCGTCTGGGCGTTGACAGCGGATGTAATTGTAAAACAGGCAACTAAAAGGAGTAGGTGTTTCATTGCGTTTTTGTTTAAAGATACGTATTTATTAGATAAAATTAGCAATATGCGAGTTCATCCAAATTTCCTAAATTTACGGAAAACAGCGCTATGACACAGGAAGACCTATTGCCTATGCTGAAGAAAAAGGACGATCGGGCCTTTTCTCTTTTGTACGATATGTACGCCCGGAACCTTTTTGGTATCATCCACAACCTGATTGCGGACCGCGAAGAGGCGGAGGATGTCCTTCAGGAAGTTTTCATCAAAATTTGGAAGAGTATTGATTCGTATGACGAAAGTAAAGGGCGCTTCTTTACGTGGATCCTCAATATTGCCCGCAACAGTTCGATTGATCGTCTTCGTTCGAAAGGATTCAACAACAGCAGAAAAAACCTGTCGACCGATAATTTCGTACATCTCTTGGACGAGAGCAACAAAATGACGAACCGGATCGATACGATTGGCATACGGGAATTTATCAAGAAGCTGAAACCGAAATGTATCCGTATTCTCGATTTGCTCTTTTTCAAGGGATACACCCAGCAGGAAGCCGCGGAGGAACTTGGAATGCCGTTGGGCACTGTCAAAACGCAGAACCGGACCTGTATAGGTGATCTCCGGAATTTATTGGAAGTGTAATCATGAAAGTAGGAGAACTTATAGAATCCGGGTTGCTTGAGCTATATGTCTTTGGCAAAACATCCGATGAGGAAACGGCCCTGGTGAACGAAATGGCGGCGGAACATAAGACGGTGCGGGATGAGATCCTGTCGATTGAAAAAGCGGTCATCAGCCTGTCGTTCAGTATGGCACCGTATTTATCTGCGGATAATTACTATCGTATCCGGGAACAATTGATCGAAAAACACGGCGTCATTGAGCTACAGCGCGGCACCAATTGGGCGGCGTATGTGGGTTGGGCGGCGGCCATGCTGTTGTTGGCGGCCGGTATTTATCAATATACGGAAGTGCAGTCACGCCAGGATCGTATTGAGGTAGTCCAAGAGGAAAATACCAAGCTGAAAGACAACCTGAAACTATTGGATGAGAACAATAAATCGTCGGAGACCATCCTGAATGTCATCCGCGACCAGAATACCCAAGTGGTAGTGCTGGGCGGCCAGGCAGTGGCACCGGACGCCAAAGCGAAAGTCTACTGGAACCAGTCAACACAACAAGTATATATCGATGCGAGCCAATTGCCGACGCCTCCTCCGGGAAAAGTCTACCAGGTATGGTCGCTGACCTTGAATCCGTTGACACCTACCAGCATTGGTTTACTCGACCGATTCGACAAGAACGCGACCAAGTTCTTCCCGGTATCGGCTACGGGTAATGCACAAGCCTTTGGTATTACACTGGAACCGGAAGGCGGAAGCCCGACTCCGACAATGGAGCAGTTATACGTTCTGGGAACCGTATCCTAAGAACCAAAAAAAAGTCCCGGATCAACACCGGGACTTTTTTATTTCTTCAAGTATTTTTTTGCTTTCCACCAGGCGGGCAGCACCAGCAGCGTGACGCATGGGATGGAATAAAAGAAGGTAGCGGTTGTTACGGCCTTTCCTTCACTGGACGCGTATGAGTGGAGGCCGGTGAGGTAGAAATTCACCCCGAAATAGGTCATCATGATCGAGTAGTACCCGAGAATGCTCAGGAAGGCGAACGTCCAGCGACCACGGAGTCCCGGCACCAGTCGCGCGTGGATGATGAACGCATACACCATAATGCTGATCAGTGCCCAGGTTTCCTTTGGATCCCAGCCCCAATAGCGTCCCCAGCTTTCGTTGGCCCATTGTCCACCGAGGAAGTTCCCTATCGTCAGCATCACCAGGCCAATGGTCAGCGCCATTTCATTTATGTAGGTGATTTCACGGATGTGAAGTTCCATTTTCTCCTTATTACGGTCGTTCACGAGTATCATCAGGATCATGGTGACGATTCCCAATATCATTCCAAGAGTGAACGGTCCGTAACTGGCGACAATCACCGCGACGTGGATCATCAGCCAATATGAATTCAACACCGGTTGGAGGTTCGCGATATTCGGATCGAGCCAGTTCCAGTGGGCAATCATGAGGATCATCGACGCGACAAATGTACCCGATGCCACCGTCAACTTCGATTTGCGATCGAAAGCCAGTGTGAAAAACATGGTCGCCCAGGCCACGTAAATCATGGATTCGTATGCGTCACTCCACGGTGCGTGTCCGGAAACATACCAACGGAATACCAATCCGGCCGTGTGCAGGGCAAATAAAACCCCTATCGTAATATGCAGGATGTTCGCGACGCGCGCCAACCACTTTGAAGTCGCAAGAATGTTGACGATTACGAGAATCAACATAATAGACCCGACTGTCATGTACAACCAAAATAGGTTACGGAAGACGTCGTATTTATTGTAGAGTATTTCGGCGTCGATCTTAGCATCGGCCGGACGCACAGCAGCTCCCACCCTTTTCTGCACCTTTTCGATGTTGCCCAGGGTGGTATTGGCATCGCTGAAGTCTTTTTTGCGTGCCCCCAGATACAGGTCCTGCATCAGTTTGGGATACAGGATGCGCATCGTATCGAGCGACGTTCCGGAAGGCGTAGCCGATTCGACGAAGGAAACCCATTTATTGTTCTTGTCACCGGGGACGGGGAAAATACGCAGGATCGTACCGGAAAGTGCCGAGTTGAGCAATACCACTTTTTTGTCGGCATCGATCAGGTCTTTCTGGTATTGATCGGGGCGTTGGTTGCGGTAGGCTTCATCCAGGAAGGGCGACAGTTTATAGTTGCCGCGATCGTCGAAGAACGCCCGAAAAGGTGCATATTTCTCCTCTTTTCCGATTCCGAGTATCGAGCGAATACTGTCGTTGTCTTTTTTTAGGCTGATAATCGGCATATCCAGCCAAAGGGCAGGGAACTGCGTCATCGAGAGAAAGGCCTGGTCGGCATTCATCCCATTAAAGGAATCGCTTTTATAGACTTTTCGGAACAGTTCGGATGAAAAGGTGTTGATCGGCTTCATACGCCCGCCATCCTGAAGCACCAGGCGTCCGAACAGGGCTGCCGTCTTTTCGTTGACTTTGTATTTCGCGATGGTATCTGCTATCTGACGCGTATTGATGTTGGTATGGCGATGTTGCTCTTGCGAAAAACCAGAGAAGGATACGAACAGCAGCAACCCCATTATCAATTTTTCTTTTTTGACCCGCACGGATTCCAGTCTTCGTTTTAGGTCGGCAAAACGGGTGTTGCGGTCGAAAAGGATGGCCATCATCGCAAAAAACAAAAGGAAATAGCCGACGTAGGTGATCCAGGTACCCCAGAAATCGTGGTTGGCAGATAGTACCGTTCCTTTTTCATCCGGATCGAAGTTCGCCTGAAAAAAGCGATAACCGCCGTAATCGAGGACGTGATTCATATAAATGTGGTAGTCGAATTTGGTCGCCCCGTCTTCCACCCGAACCTTGCTTTCAAAAGACGAATAGCTGTTTTGTGTGCCAGGATATTTTTGCGCGATGAAATCCTTCAGTACTACGCGGAAGGGCGTTTCGTATACCTTACTGCCAAATTGGAGCGTGTATTCCAGGTTGCCTTGTTTGAACGAAACAGGCACGCCGATTTTGCCCTTTGAACCCACCAGCGTTACCAACCGTTCCTGGCCTTCGTTGGCAACTTTCACTATGAGCGCGTCATCCGCCTGCTTGTCTTTATAGTTCCCGCTCGACACATACGTGATTTTTCCCTTCATCGCCGCTTCCGGAAAAACGAAAAGGGCGTTTCCGATGGTATAGAGCGACCGCATCATGAGAGGCTGGGTGGTATCTTTCGCCACGCGTCCTTTCATTTGGTCTGCCATCCGCATGAACCCGCCTTCAAAGGGAGAATTGATGGTGTATTGTTCGCCTTTGGTATTGATGTTGATGGCGCCCGGAACGAATCGGTTCAGCGAGAAAAGAAGATTGTGCAGGTTTTGTGTTTCGCCTTCCTTGAGGAAGTGCTCATGACGACGACCGTTTTCTGTTTCTACAATTTTGAGGTACTCTACTCCATTTGGATCCGGTACGACGGTCTCTTTCGCCGCCATGATGTAATCTACAAATGTTACTTTATAGGGGATTTTGTCAAATTGATCGTTGATAGTGAAATCGTTACTTGCAAAAGGAGGATACACGGCCGGCGACAACAGCAGCGATTTTTCCGTTTTGCGACGCATCGTCTGTCCTTTGTACTGGCCGTCCGTCAGTACGGTTAGGTAGGCCCGTTCGGATAGCACTTGGTTGGACGACTCCCCTTCCCGGATGCTCATCATCCCTTCATAGCTGATATAACGGGTAACCGCCGCTCCTACCAAAATAAAAATAAAGGCGAGGTGCAACAAAAGGGTGGCCCAGTTCTTTTTTTTGTGCAACTGGTATCGTTTAATGTTGCCTATGAAGTTGACCATGAACAATGCCATAATCAATTCGAACCATAGGGCGTTATAAATCCAGATACGGGCTGTGTCGGTGTTGTATTCGCTTTCGATGTAGGTACCCACCGCCATCGCGACGGCATAAAGAAGAAAAAGAACGGCCATTAGGCGGGTTGAAAACAAAACAGAGAGGAGTTTCTTCTTCATTTCCGAGCGGGTATTTTAGCAGTGCAAAAGTACGGAAAAATCGAAGGAGGTGCGGCCGAAGTCTGCAATTTAAGATGTGTTTACTATCTTTAAACTAAAAAGATGTCGAACATCGGATTGATTATCGAGGAGCGTCCCACGATCGTAGGAAATTTCATGGTCGGGCGGCTATTACCGTTTCGGGAAAAGCGGATGGTAGGCCCGTTTATCTTCATCGACCACATGGGTCCTGAACAGTTGTCGGAAGCGGATAATTTTGACGTTCCGCCCCACCCACACATAGGACTTTCGACACTTACGTACTTGTTTGAGGGGGAAATCATGCACCGTGACAGCCTGGGAACCGAGTTGGTCATCAAGCCCGGACAGGTCAACTGGATGACAGCAGGTCGCGGAATCGTGCATTCCGAGCGCACCCCGCAGTATTTGCGCGACAAACCGAAGTCCTTACATGGCTTGCAAATCTGGGTAGCACTACCCAAACACCTGGAGGAAATGGCCCCTTCCTTTCACCATGCCGAGGGCGATGATCTTCCTGCTTGGGAAGAGACCGGCCTGGCGTTCAGGTTAATAGCCGGAGACGTTATGGGACGAAAATCGAGTGTACCGGTCTATAGTCCGCTCTATTTGATTGAAATAAAAGCCATTGAGGATGCAACCGTCGATATCGGATCCTCCCTTTTTGGCGAAAGTGCGTTGTATATACTGGAAGGAAGCATTAGCAGTGATGGCAATCGATTTGGCCCGAAACAAATTTTGGTCGCAACCGATTCGACGCTTTGTCGATTTGAGATGGAAAAAGGAACGACTGTATACCTTTTTGGAGGGGAAGCGTTCGCGGAAGAGCGGCATATATATTGGAACTTCGTCTCATCGGATAAAAACCGGATCGAAGAAGCAAAAGAGCGCTGGCTGAAACAGGAGTTTGTTCGCGTTCCTGGCGAAACGGAGTGGGTACCGCTTCCCGAGCAGAAACCGGGGTTTCGGGTGAAGTGATCGTAGAAGTAGTCGGTGGTCAGTAGTCGGTAGTCAGTGGTTGGTTCTGACTTCGTGTCTTTGCGCCTTGGTAGCTATAAAGGTTGCATGCCCGGACGACACTACACTCTTTAATAGTAGTCAGTAGCCAGTGGTCAGTGGTCAGTGGTTGGTTCTGGCTTCGCGTCTTTGCGCCTTCGTGGCTATAAAGGTTGCATACCGGGACGAAGCTACACTTTTAAAGTAATCAGTAGTCAGTGGTCGGTAGTAAGTGGTTAGTTCTGGCTTCGCGTCTTTGCGACTTCGTGGCTTTTGTTCTTGGTGGCCATAAATAAAAAAGCCTGTCCAAATCGGACAGGCTTTCAAAAAAAAGGCAGCGACATACTCTCCCACAAATTGCAGTACCATCTGCGCTGGCGGGCTTAACTACTCTGTTCGGGATGGGAAGAGGTGAGCCCCGCCGCAATAACCACCTTAAGGGGTTAGTTGGCAGTGTGCAGTCGTAAGTAGGCAGAACCTACATCGATGCAACCATCAACTGCTCGCAATGAGCCAATATTATTAACATACTGGGACAAGTATTTACTTCTCGAAAGTTGTCTCCGGCCCTTGCGGGCCGGATGACGGCGTACATAAGCTTACGGGTTATTAGTACTACTCGGCTATGACATTACTGCCTTTACACCTATAGCCTATCAACGTGGTCATCTCCCACGACCCTTAAAAGAAATCTCATCTTGTGGTGGGTTTCGCGCTTATATGCTTTCAGCGCTTATCCCTTCCCGACATAGCTACTCTGCGGTGCCCCTGGCGGGACAACAGATACACCAGCGGTCAGTCCGATTCGGTCCTCTCGTACTAGAATCAGATCCACTCAAATTTCTAACGCCCGCAGTAGATAGAGACCGAACTGTCTCACGACGTTCTGAACCCAGCTCGCGTGCCACTTTAATGGGCGAACAGCCCAACCCTTGGGACCTTCTCCAGCCCCAGGATGTGACGAGCCGACATCGAGGTGCCAAACCCCCCCGTCGATGTGAGCTCTTGGGGGAGATCAGCCTGTTATCCCCGGCGTACCTTTTATCCTTTGAGCGATGGCCCTTCCATGCGGAACCACCGGATCACTATGCTCTACTTTCGTACCTGATCGACCTGTGTGTCTCTCAGTCAAGCTCCCTTATGCCATTGCACTCTACGCACGGTTACCAAGCGTGCTGAGGGAACCTTTAGAAGCCTCCGTTACTCTTTTGGAGGCGACCACCCCAGTCAAACTACCCACCACGCAATGTCCCCCCTAATGGGGGTTAGGCCTCAGATAAGCAAAGGGTGGTATTTCAACAATGACTCCTCGAATCCTGGCGAACCCGATTCACAGTCTCCCACCTATCCTACACATCACTTATCCAAGGTCAATACGAAGCTATAGTAAAGGTGCACAGGGTCTTTTCGTCCCACTGCGGGTAAACGGCATCTTCACCGTTACTACAATTTCACCGAGCTCATGGCTGAGACAGTGTCCAGATCGTTACACCATTCGTGCAGGTCGGAACTTACCCGACAAGGAATTTCGCTACCTTAGGACCGTTATAGTTACGGCCGCCGTTTACTGGGGCTTCAATTCAATGCTTCTCCGAAGATAACATCTCCTCTTAACCTTCCAGCACCGGGCAGGTGTCAGGCCCTATACCTCATCTTACGATTTTGCAGAGCCCTGTGTTTTTGATAAACAGTCGCCTGGACCTTTTCACTGCGGCCAGCATTACTGCTGGCGACCTTTCTCCCGAAGTTACAGGTCTATTTTGCCTAATTCCTTAGCCATGAATCTCTCGAGCACCTGAGGATACTCTCCTCGACCACCTGTGTCGGTTTACGGTACGGGTACTTGCAATCTAAGTTTAGAAGGTTTTCTTGGCAGCCCTTAGGTACACTATCACTTTGTCCGAAGACTCCGTGTACTATCGCGTCTCCCCAGGTTTGACGCATTTAACTATCAAACCTATAGGTAACCGCTTCAACGCACTATTCCGTCAGTGCGCGGTACTTTCATCACTGCGTCGCTCCATCACAATTGCAACTAGTACGGGAATATTAACCCGTTGTCCATCGACTGTTCCTTTCGGATTCGCCTTAGGCCCCGACTAACCCTCAGCTGATTAGCATAGCTGAGGAAACCTTGGTCTTACGGTGTGCGGGTTTCTCGCCCGCATTATCGTTACTTATGCCTACATTTTCTTTTCCAGAAGGTCCAGCATGGCTCACGCCACACCTTCAGCCCCGCTGGAATGCTCCCCTACCACTGATATTACTATCAATCCATAGCTTCGGTACTATACTTATGCCCGATTATTATCCATGCTCGTCCGCTCGACTAGTGAGCTGTTACGCACTCTTTAAATGAATGGCTGCTTCCAAGCCAACATCCTAGCTGTCTGGGCAGACAAACCTCGTTCTTTCAACTTAGTATAGATTTGGGGACCTTAGCTGATGGTCTGGGTTCTTTCCCTCTCGGACTTGGACCTTAGCACCCAAGCCCTCACTGCTGTGAAACATTTA
The DNA here is from genome assembly GCF_022532105.1 of Flavobacterium sp. HJ-32-4. Lineage (NCBI taxonomy): Bacteria > Pseudomonadati > Bacteroidota > Flavobacteriia > Flavobacteriales > Flavobacteriaceae > Flavobacterium > Flavobacterium sp. HJ-32-4. The sequence continues at coordinate 2,744,111 of NZ_CP092832.1, forward strand.
CTAGCATTCGGAGTTTGTCAGGAATTGGTAGGCGGTGAAGCCCCCGCATCCAATCAGTAGCTCTACCTCTAGTAAACTTTATGCACAGCGCTGCACCTAAATGCATTTCGGGGAGTACGAGCTATTTCCGAGTTTGATTGGCCTTTCACCCCTACCCACAGGTCATCCGAAGTCTTTTCAACGACAACCGGTTCGGACCTCCACTGTGTGTTACCACAGCTTCATCCTGCCCATGGGTAGATCACACGGTTTCGCGTCTAACACTACCGACTAAAACGCCCTATTCAGACTCGCTTTCGCTACGGATCCACATCTTAAATGCTTATCCTTGCCGGCAACGTTAACTCGTAGGCTCATTATGCAAAAGGCACGCCGTCACTCTTTCGAGCTCCGACCGCTTGTAGGCGTATGGTTTCAGGATCTTTTTCACTCCGTTATTCACGGTTCTTTTCACCTTTCCCTCACGGTACTGGTTCACTATCGGTCTTCTGCGAGTATTTAGCCTTACCGGATGGTCCCGGCAGATTCAGACAGGGTTTCACGTGCCCCGCCCTACTCAGGATACCACTATGCATTACACTCATTACCCATACGGGACTATCACCCTCTATGGTTACTCTTTCCAGAGCATTCCGGTTCTTTGTGCATACAATATCGTGGTCCTACAACCCCACAATTGCCGTAACAACTATGGTTTGGGCTAATCCGCGTTCGCTCGCCACTACTTACGGAATCACTTTTGTTTTCTTCTCCTGCGCCTACTTAGATGTTTCAGTTCAGCGCGTTCGCTCACCTATCGGTGTGATGCATCTTCAATGCAACGGGTTGCCCCATTCGGAAATCTTCGGATCAACACTTGTGTGCAGCTCCCCGAAGCTTATCGCAGCTTATCACGTCCTTCCTCGCCTGCAGAAGCCTAGGCATCCCCCATACGCCCTTATTTTGCTTATTGTACTTTTTAGATAGTCGAAAGTCTGTAATCGAAAGTCTAAAGTCCGAAAACTTCAAACCTCAATACAAACCAACAACTTCTGTGCTTTCTACTTTGTTTGTATCAACTTATCCCAATATGTCAATGAACGTTTTTCAATTTGAAAATTTGAAGATTTGGAAATTTGAAAATGTTATACGCCCCGAAGAGCCATTTCCAAATTTTCAAATTGTCTAATTTCCAAATTAAACAGTGGAGAATATCGGAGTCGAACCGATGACCTCCTGCGTGCAAGGCAGGCGCTCTAGCCAGCTGAGCTAATTCCCCGTCTTTGAAGTAAGCAGTTTGCAGTCGCAGTTTGCAGTCTGTAAACGTGCACACCTTAACGTGTAAATCACTCAACCTCCAGAATTTCCTATATAAGCTTCGCCTTTCTCAACGCTCCGAAGAGCATTATCTAATTATCTAATTTTCCAATTATCTAATTAGCAGTAGTCCCGGGCAGACTCGAACTGCCGACCCCTACATTATCAGTGTAGTACTCTAACCAGCTGAGCTACGAGACTTTGTGTAGTCTGCAGTTGGCAGTCGCAGTCAGCAGTATTTACTGCCTACTGGCCACTGGCCTCTGCCTACTTCCTTGGCTTGCTTACATTGTATTTTGAATCGACAGCGAGAGTAAAATAAACCTTGGCAGTTTATTCATTGGTTGCTAGACCTTGTTTTCAGTCTCTAGAAAGGAGGTGTTCCAGCCGCACCTTCCGGTACGGCTACCTTGTTACGACTTAGCCCTAGTTACCGGTTTTACCCTAGGCAGCTCCTTGCGGTCACCGACTTCAGGCACCCCCAGCTTCCATGGCTTGACGGGCGGTGTGTACAAGGCCCGGGAACGTATTCACCGGATCATGGCTGATATCCGATTACTAGCGATTCCAGCTTCACGGAGTCGAGTTGCAGACTCCGATCCGAACTGTGACCGGTTTTATAGATTCGCTCCTGGTCGCCCAGTGGCTGCTCTCTGTACCGGCCATTGTAGCACGTGTGTAGCCCAAGGCGTAAGGGCCGTGATGATTTGACGTCATCCCCACCTTCCTCACGGTTTGCACCGGCAGTCTTGCTAGAGTTCCCGACATTACTCGCTGGCAACTAACAACAGGGGTTGCGCTCGTTATAGGACTTAACCTGACACCTCACGGCACGAGCTGACGACAACCATGCAGCACCTTGAAAGACGTCCGAAGAAATATCTGTTTCCAAATACGTCGTCTCCCATTTAAGCCTTGGTAAGGTTCCTCGCGTATCATCGAATTAAACCACATGCTCCACCGCTTGTGCGGGCCCCCGTCAATTCCTTTGAGTTTCAGGCTTGCGCCCGTACTCCCCAGGTGGGATACTTATCACTTTCGCTTAGCCACTCAGGATTGCTCCCGAACAGCTAGTATCCATCGTTTACAGCGTGGACTACCAGGGTATCTAATCCTGTTCGCTCCCCACGCTTTCGTCCATCAGCGTCAATCAATTGTTAGTAACCTGCCTTCGCAATTGGTATTCCATGTAATCTCTAAGCATTTCACCGCTACACTACATATTCTAGTTACTTCACAATAATTCAAGTCCTGCAGTATCAATGGCAGTTCGACAGTTAAGCTGCCGGATTTCACCACTGACTTACAAAACCGCCTACGGACCCTTTAAACCCAATGATTCCGGATAACGCTTGGATCCTCCGTATTACCGCGGCTGCTGGCACGGAGTTAGCCGATCCTTATTCTTACGGTACCGTCAAGCTCCTACACGTAGGAGTGTTTCTTCCCGTACAAAAGCAGTTTACACACCATAGATGCTTCATCCTGCACGCGGCATGGCTGGTTCAGGCTTGCGCCCATTGACCAATATTCCTCACTGCTGCCTCCCGTAGGAGTCTGGTCCGTGTCTCAGTACCAGTGTGGGGGATCTCCCTCTCAGGACCCCTACCCATCGTTGCCATGGTAAGCCGTTACCTTACCATCTAGCTAATGGGACGCATGCCCATCTTGAACCGTTGGAACTTTAGTAATCAAATGATGCCATCCAATTACACCATGGGGTATTAATCCAAATTTCTCTGGGCTATCCCCCTGTTCAAGGTAGGTTGCATACGCGTTACGCACCCGTGCGCCGGTCTCAAAGGAGCAAGCTCCTTCTACCCCTCGACTTGCATGTGTTAAGCCTGCCGCTAGCGTTCATCCTGAGCCAGGATCAAACTCTTCATCGTAGTTTTTAAATATTTTCGACTCAAGGCTAGCATAAAATAAACCGATTCCCGATCTACCTTACTCTCTTAATGTTTGTCTTACCCTAAAGTAAGACGTGCTGTCAATCCAATATGTCTATGAACGTGTCTTCTTGTTTTCACTTTGAAATTGAAACGGTTTTTATCTCGTTTCGCTCTCAAAGCGGGTGCAAAAGTACAAGTTGATTTTTGTTTTCCAAACTTGCAACGTAACTTTTTTTGAAAAAAATCACAATCACTTATTTGTCAATACAATACAATCTAAAAAGAACTTTTGCGTGCCTGTTTTTTAAACAGACGGACTGCAAAGATAAAAACCCCATCCGATCCTACAAACGGTTTGGGGTTATTTTTTATTAACAATGATGGATTTTCTGAAAAAAGAACTGTTCGTCAGCCTGTTACCTACTCCACTTTTATGTTGAGTCGACTATTCTTACGACTGAACGAAAAGTAAATCACCAGGCCAATCGCCAGCCAGATGCCGAAATACATCCAGTTCCAGACACTCAACTCGGCCATCATATACAAACAACACACCAATCCTAATAAAGGAATAAGCGATAACTGCTTCCGGAACGACCACACAGCCATCGCACCCAAAGCAATCAAAAAGAACCACATCGGAATCTTATGGCGAAACAGGCTCCATCCTTCCTCATACTTCTTATCGGCCGCAATCGGCAACGCGTCTACCAAAGAACGGTAGGCCGTCTCCCCTTCTTCCGAAACCGCACTGAGGTATTCCTCCACATCCCCCACCGCTTTTCCTTCGCGGGTCATCAGGAAACTGCCGACCTGATTTGTTTCAGCATCATCCAGTGAGGTGACCAAATCCTGGGCCGCAACGGGTTGCTTCTCATTCGTGATAAATGCTTCGGCTCCCTCTCTATTGAACACCATCACCAACGCAAGGGCCACTACGAGTCCCGGAATGAAAACATAACGCGAATTCACATACGGCGCCCGGAACTTCCCGCGTGGTAAGTCTTTATTATCCTGCAACACCAGTACGCCAGCACACACCAGCACAAATGCAAACAGCGTCCCGATACTGCACAGGTCGGTCACCATCGTGAGGTTCAGGAACAAGGCCGGGATCGCTACCACAAATCCGGTCACAATCGTCGCATACGAAGGCGTCCTGTATTTAGGGTGTACACGTGAATACCGTTTTGGGAGCAAACCATCGCGGCTCATACTCATCCAAATCCGCGGCTGCCCCATCTGGAATACCAATAATACGGATGCCATCGCCACCACCGCGCTTACTGCGATGATACCCGACATCCACTTCAGGTCGAGCACGTCGAACACATAGGCCAACGGATCGCCGACCGCGAGTTTATCGTAACGCACCATTCCGGTCAACACCAGGGCAATGGTTATATATAATAGTGTACATATAATAATAGCCCACATCATACCCCGTGGCAAGTCGCGTTGTGGGTTCTTGCATTCCTCCGCTGTCGTTGAAATTGCATCAAATCCGATGTAGGCAAAGAATACCGCCGATACCCCTTTCAAAACGCCAGCTGCACCGTTGGGTGCAAACGGGTGCCAATTGTCGGTATCCACATAGAAAATGCCGACGGCAATGACCAATAGTATGATACATAACTTGACCACCACCATCAGGTTGCTCGCGTTTCGGGATTCTTTCATCCCGCGATACACCAGCCAGGTGATGATGATGATAATCAATAACGCGGGCAGGTCGGCTACGAAATGGAATGAACCGATTGTCGGCGCCGATGTCCACGCCAGGTGCGCGTGCTGCAAGCCCTCGTCGAGATTCGCAAACGCTTTGCCTGCCTGCATCAAGGCCTCGGCATCGCGGTAGCCGTTTGAGGCGGTGAGATAATCCATCTGCATCCACCAGGGCACGTGAATCCCGCCACTGTCTAATAAACCGGTAAAGTAATCACTCCATGATATGGCTACCGTGACGTTCCCAATCGCATACTCCATAATCAGCGCCCATCCGATGATCCAGGCAACGATCTCGCCGAATGCTACATACGAATAGGTGTACGCCGATCCCGACACCGGCACCATCGAGGCAAATTCCGCGTAAGCGAAAGCTGCAAACCCGCAGGCAATAGCGGTAAACAAGAACAGGAAAATAACGGCCGGACCGCCGTCAGCACTGGCTTTTCCGATCGTACTGAAGATACCGGCTCCAATAATCGCCGCAATCCCAAAGGCGGTCAGGTCGCGTGCCGTAAGGTGCTTGCCCAATGCATGATGCCCGTCTTCCTGGCCTTTTTCGACCTGCTTCAGGATGTCGTGTACGGATTTCTTCCGGAATAAGCTCTTAAATGACATATCTCATATTGTTTCCTGACAAATATAAAGAAGTTTGTACAGGGGATTCACGCTTCCGAAAATTAACACCATAATCAAAAACTATCATTAAATAAGAATTAATCATCCTGATTTATATAATGCCGCTTTTCATCCCCTACCTTTGCATCCGTAGTTCAGTAACCTAAAATCAAATAATATGTCATTAGTAGGTAAAAAATTCCCCAACATCACAGTAGACGCCATTTCTTCGATGGGCGACAATCTTCGCATCAACGTATTCGAAGAGGCCGTTAAGAACAACAAGAAAGTGGTACTGTTTTGGTATCCAAAAGACTTTACGTTCGTGTGCCCGACGGAACTGCACGCTTTCCAGGCAGCGCTTCCTGAATTCGAAAAGCGCAACACGCTGGTTATCGGTGCGTCATGCGACACCAATGAAGTGCACTTCGCCTGGCTGAACACCGCAAAGAACGCCGGTGGTATTGAAGGCGTTACCTATCCGATTTTGGCCGATACCACACGTAACCTGGCCAACATCCTGGGCATCCTTGACATCGAATCGACTTCCTACCATGAAGATACCGACACGGTATTGCTCGAAGGATCTAACGTAACCTACCGCGCGACGTACCTCGTCGACGAAACAGGAAAAATCTTCCACGAAAGCGTAAACGATATGCCACTGGGGCGTAATGTAAACGAATACCTCCGCCTGATCGACGCCTACACCCACGTTCAAACAAAAGGTGAAGTTTGTCCGGCTAACTGGGAAGAAGGAAAAGAAGCGATGCACGCCACGCGCGAAGGTGTCGCCAGCTACCTCTCAAATTAATTTTAAACCCCTGGAGCCCAGGTTCTCGAATCCCCATGACGGAGCCTGGGTTTCTTTTTATACCTAACACCATGTTGATTGAATTAACCGACGATACATTGCAAAACATCGTGGCGTCGCACGATAAAGTCTTGGTGCAGTATTCCGCTTCCTGGTGCGGCAATTGCCGGATTATGAAGCCCAAATTCAAAAAATTCGCTTCAGAGATCGAAAATGTCACCTTTGTTTTGGTGGACGCAGAGCAGTCGCCCGAATCGCGTAAACTCGCCAATGTGACCAACCTTCCGACTTTTGCGGCTTTCAGTGGAGGAAAATTGTTCGACCAGACACAGACCAACAAAACGGAAGTGCTGGAAGAATTGGTGCATAAAATCGCGCAGAACTGATGAAACTACCGATCATCAAACACCTGACGGAATTCATCGAGCAGAACGACCAGGACTACCTCATTGAAACCATCGAGGTGCTGGAAGCCCTGACCGAAGTACCGTCGCTAAAAGACGAAGAACTCGACGTCATCGGCGAACTCATCTCCAACGTCTACGGTGCATTGGAAGTACATAAAATGGTCCGATCCGGAACCCCAAAGAAAGAAGCACTCAACGCCTTTATGTCGCGCGTGCTCGGATCGATCGACAAGTAAAACGCCTCTCGGGGCGTTTTTTTTGTATTAGGAGTTAGGTGTTGGTAATTGGACATCAGTTGCTGACTTTCGACTTTCGACTTTCAACTTCCGACTTTCGACTTAAACTTTAACAAAAACTACGGTTTTCCCGTATCCCAATGTCCGCGCCGTTTCGTAAGGGACGCATCCGCCCCTCCCCTACTCCAAAATACAAATTCCCGACGACACCCAAGTACGGAAAAACCACCTCTTTTGTTAAATATCCATCGATAACACGTCCGCGTACCCCACCTTTCAAAGGCCATAAAACGGACTTTTTTGCGAATTCCGTAAAAAGGACACTCTAGCAATATGTCTGGTTACTATATTTGCAGGTAGACCCGTCGACGAATGCAAAGTACGCATCCCAATCACGGGCCCAAATGACTACCATGGAAGAATGTATCTCCGTTTTCGATATGCTCAAGATCGGCGTAGGCCCCTCGAGCTCCCACACCCTCGGCCCATGGCGCGCAGCCGAGCGTTTCCTCTCTGAACTGCGTGACCAACAGCGACTCACGAAGGTCGAGCGTGTGAAAGTCGACCTCTACGGCTCGCTGTCCCTAACCGGAAAGGGCCACGCGACAGACCTCGCGGTGATGCTCGGACTCAGCGGCCAGGATCCTGAATACATCCCCGTAGACGACATATCGGGCATCATCAAAACCATCGAAGAGAACCAACAACTGCACCTCGGCAACGAACACACCATTCCGTTCTCGTTCCTGGTCGATATCGTCTTCAACAAGAATTTCCTGCCGTTCCATGCGAACGGGCTCACCTTTACGGCCTATTTCGACGATGACAGCCACTACGCCTCGACGTTTTACTCCATCGGCGGCGGCTTCGTCGTCAAAGAAGAACGGGTCAATGCAAAGAAGAAACACACGATTAAGTGCGCCTTCCCGTTCCCAATCAACAAAGCCGATGAACTGCTCGCCTACACCCGCGAACAGGGCAAATCGATCTCGGAAATCGTCTACCAAAACGAAATTTCGATGCGCGCACCGGAAGTCGTCGACGCCGAACTGCTCCGCATCTGGAACACCATGCTCGAATGCATGTACATCGGTTGCCACACGGAAGGCACACTGCCGGGTGGACTCAACGTACGCCGGCGCGCCTTCGACATGCACCAGAACCTCATTGGCGAACTCCCCTATTCGTCGCCACAGGAATGGCTTGAAGTCATCCGCAAGACGGAAGTCAAGTTCCGCCAAATCCTGAAATGGGTGAGCTGTTTCGCGCTGGCTGTCAACGAAGTAAACGCAGCCTTGGGTCGTGTCGTCACCGCACCTACCAACGGAAGCGCGGGCGTCATACCAGCCGTACTCATGTATTATATGGTCATCGAAAACCACGAGGCCAACGACGAACACATCCGCAAATTCCTGATGGTGGCAGGCGAAATCGGCAGCATCTTCAAAAAAGGCTCCACGATCTCTGCCGCAATGGGAGGCTGCCAGGCCGAAATCGGCGTGTCGTCAGCCATGGCGGCGGCGGCACTCTGCGAACTCATGGGCGGCGCACCCGAACAAGTGTTGATGGCGGCGGAAATTGCGATGGAGCACCACCTCGGACTCACCTGCGATCCGATTGGTGGACTCGTGCAGGTGCCGTGCATCGAGCGCAACACCATGGGCGCCATCAAGGCAATCAATGCGGCGGAGCTGGCGCTTGAAACGGATGCCAAAAATGCCAAAGTGCCACTCGACAAGGTGGTCGACACCATGTGGAACACGGCCGTTGACATGAACTCGAAATATAAGGAAACGTCGGAAGGTGGACTCGCGATTGCGGTGAATATGGCGGATTGTTAGGGCGTGCCGGCGCGTTCCAGTTGGCAGTAGGCAGTGGCAGTAGGCAGTATGTCCCTTTGTTCAATCGCCCACAAGGCGCCGTCGGGCTATTCGCTATAGCTTTGCTCCGTTGCACTGCGCAAAGGCTGCCGCTCCTATCCCTCACGCATCCCACACACCGGAACCAACCTGCTCTTTAACCACGCTCTGCAAAATACCGCTTCTCAATATCCGCGATACTTCGGATGGAGGCTTTCGCCCAGTCGATTCTTTTTTGCAGCGTTTCTTCTTCCGTCAATTGCCACGGAAGATCGGATGCCCGTAACCGCTGCGTCAGGTTTTGCGCAATGATGGCCGCCGAGACTGAGATATTCAGGCTTTCCGTGAATCCCACCATCGGAATCTTCAGGAACCCGTCGGCCTGATCGATGATTTCCTGCGACAAACCCGTCAGCTCGGTCCCAAAGAAGATCGCCGAACGCTGCGATATGTCGAAATCTTCCAACAGGCAGTCGTTTTCATGGGGGGTAGTGGCAATGATGCGATAGCCGCGGGCACGGGTATCGTCAAGGCAATCCTGCACGGTATCGAATTTTTTGATGTCGACCCACTTTTGGGCACCCATTGCGATCTTGCGGTCGAGTTTTTTGCCAAACCGCTCTTCAATTACACTCAGGTTCTGGATACCAAACACTTCACAGCTCCGCATCACCGCGCTCGTGTTGTGCATCTGGAACACGTCTTCCATCGCAAACATGAGATGGTTCGTACGGAACTTCAAAATCTCAATGAATTTGTTCCGGCGTTCTTCCGTAATCAGGGTTTCGAGATAAGCGAGATAATCAAGGTCGGCCATAGCGCTACTTAATGCTGCGAATTTCATGAATTTTCCCGACTTTTATCGGATATGGCACAGAAACCAAAAATAGTCGTACTGACTGGCGCGGGCATGAGCGCAGAAAGCGGCATCAGCACCTTCCGCGACGCAGGCGGACTCTGGGAAGGGCACGATATCATGGAAGTCGCGAGTCCACAGGGGTGGCAGCGCAACCCCGAGCTCGTGCTCGACTTCTACAACAAACGACGTCGGCAACTGCACGAAGTGGCACCCAATGAAGGCCACTTGCGCCTCGCGGCACTCGAATCTGCCTTCGATGTCCACGTGATTACGCAGAATGTCGACAACCTCCATGAACGCGCCGGCAGCACCAAAATACTCCACCTGCATGGCGAATTATTCAAGGTACGAAGCACCCGCAACCCCAACCATATCCTGCATTGGGAACACGACCTCAATTGGGGCGATACCGATCCGCAGGGCCACCAACTACGTCCGCACATCGTCTGGTTCGGCGAAGAAGTCCCCGCCCTGGCAGAAGCCGTCGACATCACCACACAGGCCGATGCTTTTGTTGTGATCGGGACTTCTATGCAGGTGTACCCGGCCGCCAGTCTGATTGAATACGCGCCGCTGGGCATTCCGCTTTATTATATTGACCCGAACCCCGCAGACATCCCTTTCTATAAAAATAAGATCGACACCATCGCTAAGGGCGGATCTGAAGGGGCGCGCTTATTAGAGCGTAAACTCCGCGATACGTTCGGGCTGTAACAAAAAGGTGAAGTGCGAAGTATTGCGTTAGGGATCGCAGTGGAAAGCCCACAGCGAGGTACGAGCGAGGACTTGCAACGAAGAGCCCGACGGCGCCTTGACAGTAGGCAGTGGGTTGCTGAAGTAGTTAGTAGGCGCCGGAACGCCCTTAAAAAAATAGGCCACCTGAGTTATGTCGCACAAAGTAGTATAAACACTGTAAAACTGCCTACTGCCACTGCCTACCGCCAACTTTTGCTATCTTTGCGCCTTCCAACAACAACACAACATGCTCAACGAACTCAACGCCATTTCGCCCATTGACGGCCGTTACCGCAATAAGACTGCCGCACTGTCACCCTATTTTTCGGAAGAGGCGCTGATCCGCTACCGCGTATTGGTCGAAATCGAATACTTCATCGCCCTTTGTAACCTGCCGCTTCCGCAACTGGCGGGCGTTGACAAGGCCGTGTTCCCGAAGCTACGTGCGATCTACGAGACGTTCTCCACCGAAGATGCCCTGTGGATCAAGCAAACGGAGAAGACCACCAACCACGATGTGAAGGCGGTGGAATATTTCATAAAAGATCGGTTCGACGGACTCGGACTGTCGGCGTTCAAAGAGTTCATCCATTTCGGATTGACGTCGCAGGACATTAATAATACGGCTATTCCGTTGTCGACCAAACAGGCCTTTGAAGACGTCTACCTCAAGTCATTGGTGGCCGTAGTGGCGAAACTGAAGTCGCTTAGCGTGGAATGGGCGGATGTGCCGATGCTCGCCCGTACACACGGACAACCTGCGTCGCCTACCCGACTGGGTAAGGAAATCGGTGTGTTTGTCGAGCGACTGGAAGAACAGATGCGTTTGCTTTTCAACGTGCCGTTCGCGGCGAAATTTGGCGGGGCAACCGGAAACTACAATGCCCATCATGTGGCCTATCCGACCGTTGACTGGCGTAAATTCGGCAATGATTTTGTCGAGGGAACGTTAGGATTACACCACTCCTTCCCTACTACGCAAATCGAGCATTACGACCATTTCGCCGCATTTTTCGATGCCTTGAAACGAATCAACACCATTCTCATCGACCTCGACCGCGACATCTGGACGTATGTGTCGATGGATTATTTCAAACAAAAAATCAAGGCAGGGGAAATCGGATCGTCGGCCATGCCGCATAAAGTCAACCCCATCGACTTCGAAAATTCGGAAGGCAATCTGGGCATCGCCAACGCCCTTTTCGAGCACCTGTCGTCGAAGCTGCCGATTTCACGCCTGCAGCGCGACCTCACCGACAGCACCGTGCTTCGAAACATCGGCGTGCCGTTCGGACATACCCTGATTGCGTTCGAAGCGACGCTGAAAGGACTCAACAAGCTACTGTTGAATGAAGTGAAGTTTGCCGACGACCTCGAAAACAACTGGGCGGTAGTCGCAGAAGCCATCCAAACGATTTTACGACGCGAAGCCTATCCGAATCCCTACGAAGCCTTGAAAGGCCTCACACGCACCAATACCCGCATCGACCAAAAAGCCATCCACGACTTTATCGACACGCTGGACGTGTCCGATGGAATAAAATCGGAACTGCGCGCCATTACACCCGGCAACTACCTCGGTATCTGAGGACTTGATTGATACTTTCAAAAGGGCGGACAGTGTTTCCGCCCTTTTTTATGCGATATGCGAATAAATTCGTATTTTACCTGTTGAGTCGAAAGTCGAAAGTCGAAAGTCGAAAGTCGAAAGTCGAAAGTCGAAAGTTGGAAGTTGAAAGTTTGAAGTTGAGAGTTGAGGGTTCTTAGTTCATAGTGGACCTCACGGCTCTCGTTTCTTTCGTCTTGCCTGTTTCGTCTTGCTTCTCTTTCCGTTCATCGTTCATTGTTAATCGCTCATCCCAATTATCAATTATCAACTTTTAATTCCCCATGCTTTCCCCCCTCATATCCGACCTCGGCCTTATCCTCCTCACGGCAGGAGCAGCGGTTTTGCTTTTCCGCAAGATCCGGCAGCCATTGGTATTGGGGTATCTGATTGCCGGATTCCTGGCGGGGAACCACTTTGACTTCTTCCCGTCGGTACAAGACATCCACAGCGTGGAAGTATGGGCGGAGATTGGGATTATCTTCCTGTTGTTCAATCTCGGACTCGAATTTTCCTTCCGGAAACTGATGCACGTCGGGGGCACTGCTTCGGTGACGGCCCTCGTGCAAATAGTATGTATGGTAATCGGCGGCTACTTTGCGGGGCGCGCCCTCGGTTGGGAACCGATGGATTGCATCTTTCTGGGCGTCATGCTGTCGATTTCGTCTACTACCATCATCCTCAAGACCTTCGAGGAACTGGCGCTGAAAGCCCAGAAATTCGTCGGCAATGTCATCGGGGCGCTGATCGTGCAGGATTTGCTGGCCATCCTTATGATGGTCATGCTGTCGACCATTGCCGTCTCCCGTCAGGTAGAAGGCATGGAACTTGTCATGACCGTGCTGAAACTCATCTTCTTCCTGGTGCTTTGGTTTGTAAGCGGGATTTTCTTTATCCCTACCCTACTCAAACGATCGCAGAAGCTGCTGAACGACGAAACCACCCTCATCCTCGCCATTGCCCTATGCTTGATGATGGTGATGCTGGCCGCAGATGTGGGCTTTTCACCCGCCCTCGGCGCCTTTATGATGGGATCCATCATTGCCGAGACAACACAGGCGGAGCATATCGAACACTTGATGAAGCCGGTAAAAGACCTGTTTGGTGCCGTATTCTTCGTTTCGGTGGGAATGCTGATTGACCCCGCGACACTGGTTGAGCACTGGAAGCCGGTGTTGGTGCTCACGCTGGTGGTCATTGTCGGACAGTCGTTGAGCGCGGCAAGTGGCGCGCTGCTATCCGGCCGGCCGCTGACGCAATCAGTACAGACCGGCATGAGCCTGTCGCAGATCGGGGAATTCTCGTTTATCATTGCGACGATGGGCGCCAGCCTAAAGGTGACCAGCGCGTTTCTTTATCCTATTATAGTAGCCGTTTCGGCTATCACCACCTTTACGACGCCTTTTATGGTGCGGTATTCGGCCCCTTTTGCCGGTTTTCTCCAGCGCAAGTTGCCGCGAAAATGGCTGAGGCGGATCGAACGCTATGCCGAGCGCACCAATTCGGGGAAATCCGCCAGCAACTGGCAAATCGTCATTAGGGCGTACCTCGTGCAGGTGCTGGTGCATTCCGTTATCATTATTTCACTTATCCTTTTGGCCGGACGCTACCTGCTTCCCCTTGGCGAAGGCTCGATTACAGGAACTTTGTTGGTAGCCGTCCTGACGTTGCTGTTGCTCTCCCCTTTCCTTTGGGCGCTGTCGATGCGACGGGTGGCGACCGAACAGGTGAATGTCCTGCTGCAGGAACGACGGTACCGGGGCCCGCTTATCCTCATGATCCTGTTCCGGTTTTTATTGACGTTGTTTTACGTCGGCTTCCTGGTCGATAAGTTCTTCTCGGCGCAAACGGCTTTTGTCGTGCTTGGAGCCGCCGTGGTTTTGTATTGGCTCTTCCCTAAAAAACTCAATGCGCGCTACCACCGGCTCGAAGAACGTTTTCTTAAGAACCTCAATGCCCGCGAGATCATCCAGGCGAAATGGAAACGCAGCGACCTGACGCCGTGGGATGGGCACATGGAGGTCTTTAAAATCGGGAAAGAGTCGAACCTTGCCGGCTTGTTACTGCGGGAATTACAACTCCGCGAACAATTCGGCATCAACATCGTCTTCATCAAACGCGGTCACATCACGATTACCATCCCCAGTCGGAACGAACGATTGTTTCCCGGCGATGAAATCTGCATCATGGGCAACGACACCCAGGTGGAGGCGTTTCGCGACTACCTTGAACACAATGAACACGAGCCCGCACCGGATGAAAAAGAGCACGATATCATTCTGTTGAGCCTGGTCGTATTGAATCCCGCCTATATCGGCGTCACGATAAAGGAATCGGCTTTACGGGAAAAGACGCACGGACTCATCGTCGGACTTGAACGTCGCGGACGCCGTGTACTCAATCCGGAATCGAACGTGGTGTTGGAAGAACACGATATCCTGTGGATCGTGGGCGAACGCAACTTACTCGAAGCCTCGGACGTAGCACAAACGGAACCTGTTGCCTAACAGAGTACTGTGACTGCGACGTGACTGCGACTGCTACTGTGACTGCGACTGCGACTGAAACCTACCTCGAATAATTCGGTGCTTCCTTCGTAATCGTCACGTTATGCGGATGGCTCTCGGTAATACCACTTGAGGTGATGCGCACGAAACGACCGGTTTCCTGTAAGGTCGGAATGTCTTTGGCACCGCAATAGCCCATACCGGCGCGCAGGCCGCCTACAAACTGCTGCATGCTCTCGTTGAGTTCGCCTTTATAGGGTACGCGTCCTACGATACCTTCCGGTACGAGTTTCTTCACATCGTCTTCCACATCCTGGAAATAGCGGTCTTTCGAGCCTTCCTGCATCGCTTCCACAGAACCCATGCCGCGGTACGACTTGAATTTCCGTCCTTCGAAGATGATGGTTTCGCCCGGTGACTCTTTCGTTCCCGCCAACAACGAACCCAACATCACACAGTCGGCACCTGCTGCAATTGCCTTAGGAATATCGCCGGTATAACGTACACCTCCGTCGGCAATAACCGGAACACCACTGCCTTTAATGGCAGCCGCTACTTCGAGAACCGCGGAAAACTGTGGGAAGCCCACTCCGGCTACGACACGTGTCGTACAAATCGAACCCGGACCAATACCCACTTTCACCGCATCAGCGCCGTTCTCGACGAGATAGCGCGCCGCTTCGGGTGTGGCAATATTTCCGACCACCACGTCAATATGCGGGAACTTTGCTTTCACTTCCTTCAAAACCGTTACCACGCCCAGGGTGTGTCCGTGTGCCGTATCGATGATGATGGCATCCACACCTGCATTGACAAGCGCTTCGGCCCGTTGCACGGCATCACCAGTTACACCGATGGCGGCGGCCACGCGAAGACGTCCGTACGAATCTTTATTGGCAATCGGTTTTTGCGCGAGTTTAGTGATGTCACGGAACGTAATGAGTCCGACGAGTTTATTCGATGCATCCACCACCGGCAATTTTTCGACTTTATTGGATTGCAGGATGACTTCGGCTTCCTGAAGCGACGTGCCTTCCGCCACGGTAATGAGGTTCTCATGGGTCATCACCTCGACAATAGGTCGGGCATTGTCCTTCTCAAACCGCAAATCCCGGTTGGTGACGATGCCTTTCAGGATTTGATTTTCATCTACGATCGGAATACCTCCGATGCCGTATTCGCGCATAGCGGCCTTTGCGTCGGCGACACGGGCGGTGAGCGGTAAGGTGACGGGATCGATGATCATGCCCGATTCGGCGCGTTTCACTTTTCGGACCTCCGTAGCCTGTTGCTCGATGGTCATGTTTTTGTGCAACACCCCGATGCCTCCTTCACGTGCCATCGCAATGGCCATGGCGCTTTCGGTGACGGTATCCATAGCGGCCGAAACGACCGGTACGTTCAGGGAAATGTTGCGGGAAAAACGCGATTGTATGCTGACTTCGCGAGGGAGAACACTGGAAAAATTGGGTACCAGCAGGACGTCGTCGTACGTCAATCCCTCACCGATGATCTTAGAGTTGTGTGCGACCATTGCAATTTAAGGTTGTAGTTAAATTGCGTGCAAATATAGCGAAAAAAATCGGGCTTTCAGGAAGTTCCGATGGTAAAAGATTTTTGTCTAGTGGAATTCGCCGAAGAGTTTCGTCGCTTCGTTATACGAACTTTCAAAACCCATCGGACTCGTGCCGGTATCTTCCTTTTGGGTGGTAAAATACGACAGCAGTTTTTCGGTGGGCATGTTGCCGGTAAGCTCGTCTTTCGCCATCGGGCAACCGCCAAACCCCTGGATCGCGCCGTCGAAACGACGACAACCGGCGTTGTAGGCCGCGTCGATTTTCTCGAACCATCGATCGGGTACGGTATGCAGATGCGCCCCGAACTCAATATCGGGATATTTGGGAATCAGGTTGGAAAACAAGTAGGTAATGACATCGGGTGTAGAACTTCCGACGGTATCCGACAGCGATAGTATCCGGATACCCATATTCGCCAGGGTCTCGGTCCATTCCGCGACAATGTCGACGTTCCACGGATCGCCATACGGGTTACCGAATCCCATCGAAAGATAGGCGACGACTTCCTTCCCTGATCGTTCTGCGATGTTCAGGATTTCCTGTAGGGTCACCAACGATTGGGCGATGGTTTTATGGGTATTCCGCATCTGGAAGTTCTCTGAAATCGAAAAGGGAAAGCCCAGGTAGGTAATCTCCGGATGTAAGGCCGCCGTTTCGGCTCCTTGTGTATTCGCGATGATGGCGAGCAGTTTGCTTTTGGTAGCGGAAAGATCCAGTGAAGCGAGCACTTCCGCCGTATCCTGCATCTGCGGGATGGCCTTCGGGGATACGAAACTTCCGAAGTCGAGGGTATCAAACCCGACCCTTAGCAGGGATTGCAGGTAATAGACTTTCCGTTCGGTCGGGATGAAGGTCCGGATGCCCTGCATCGCATCCCGCGGGCATTCGATAATCTTAATAGGTCTCACTTTCCAAATATACGACTTCCCCTTTTTATCACAAGCACTTGCACTATCTCCTCATATCACAGAAAATCGTGATATTTTAAAATATTACAGAAAACCGTGATATTTTAAAATATCGTGTATATTTGTGATATGAACTACCACAGTATCCTCACCGGCGACGTCATCCACTCCCGCCAGAAAGGGCCTGAAACCTGGATGGAAGCCCTGCGTGACCTGCTGTCACGGAAAGGAAAAGACGCCCTTCAATGGGACATCTACCGGGGCGATGAATTCCAGTTGGAGATTGCCGACCCGGCCGACGCCTTATCTGCTGCGATTGAAATCCGTGCGTTGCTTCGCACCATGGGCCTCGACGCCCGTATCAGCATCGGCATCGGCGAGAAAACCTATTCAGGCGATAAAATCAGCCAAAGCAATGGCAGCGCTTTTGTGCGTTCGGGCGAACTGTTCGAACGGTTGAAACAGCAAAAGATGACCCTCGGCATCAACTCGGGCATCACGGACTTCGACGAACCCCTCAACCTGATGCTGCGACTTGCAACTCCGATCATTGCCTCCTGGCTGCCACCCCAGGCGACTTATGCCCTTGCCGCTTTGCAATACCCCGATCTTTCCCAGGAAGAACTCGGACAACGCCTTGACATCAACCAAGCCGCCGTCAGCGGACGCCGCAAACGTTCCCAATTTGAACTGCTCAGGGAACTCGACGCCTACTACCGCAGCCACCTTAAACACTACATGCCATGATCCTTTTCGTAAAACTGTTCCTCGCCCATTTGCTCGGCGACTTCCTCTTACAGCCCAATTCATGGGTGCGCAACAAAGAGGAAAAGAAGCTTCGGAGTCCGTATCTGTACCTGCACACCCTTTTACATGGTGTACTCGCGTTTGCCGTGGCGGGCAAGGAAGGTTTTTTGGTATACGCGATAGTGTTGGCCGTGGTGCACGGAGGGATTGATGCCGCCAAGTTGGTTCTACAGCGTGATGCCACCAAACGGCAATGGTTCATCATCGACCAACTGCTGCACATTGCCTCGATCTGCCTGATTGTGATGTGGAACGAACCCACCGACCTCGAATGGCAACTCGACGACACGTTCCTCATCCTGATGACCGGCGCGATTTTACTGACCAAACCGACGTCCCTGTTAATTAAAGTCATCATTTCCGGCTGGACACCCGACGATAAACCGGGCGATGGCTCATTGTCGAATGCCGGAAACTATATTGGTATACTGGAACGGTTGTTCGTTTTCGGCTTTATCCTAACTGGCCACTTTGAAGCCATCGGATTCCTGTTGGGCGCAAAGTCCATTTTTCGCTTCGGCGACCTTACCCGCGCCAATGATCGGAAGTTGACAGAATATGTGTTGATCGGAACCCTATTGAGTTTCGGGATCGCCATTCTCGCCGGACTCGCCGTGCAGTACCTCGCTATGGAAGCTGCCGTAGGACTTCTCGGTTGATAGAGGCCACCAACGCCGGGCCTTCATAGATGAATCCGGTATAAAGTTGCACCAACGCCGCGCCGGCCTGCAATTTCTCGATGGCATCAGCCGCACTATGGATGCCTCCTACGCCAATTATAGGGAAGGCATTCCCACTCTTTTCCGACAAAAACCGTATCACCTCGGTGGCCCGCTCCCGAAGCGGCTGGCCCGATAAGCCGCCTGTTTCAACGCGGTTCGCCGACTGGAGTCCGTCGCGTGAGATCGTAGTGTTGGTCGCAATCACCCCGTCGATTTGGGTCACGCGGACGATATCGATGATATCCAGCAATTGCTCATCGGTGAGATCCGGGGCGATTTTCAATAAGATGGGCTTGCGCGACGAACGGGCGTTGTTCTTTTCCTGCAACGCGGCCAACAAAGCCGTCAAGGGTTCTTTCTCCTGCAATGCCCGAAGGTTCGGTGTATTCGGCGAGCTGACGTTCACGACGAAATAGTCAACGTACTCGACCAGCGCATCAAAGCAATACAGGTAATCGGAAACCGCTTCTTCATTCGGGGTTACCTTGTTCTTTCCGATGTTTCCGCCAATCAGCACCCCTTTGTTTTTGCGAAGACGCACGACGGCCGCCTCCACCCCACCATTGTTGAAACCCATCCGGTTGATGAGTCCACCATCATCCGGCAAACGAAACAACCGCGGTTTCGGATTGCCGTCCTGTGGTTTGGGCGTAAGTGTCCCGATTTCGATGAAGCCGAACCCAAAATGCGACAATTCCTGAAAACACTTGGCATCCTTATCAAAACCCGCAGCCAAACCCACGGGATTGGGAAAAGTGAGTCCGAACACCTTTCTTTCCAGTCGTTTGTCGTTTACCTGATAAAGCGTCCGGAACAAAGCTGGCATGCCCGGAATACGGCACATAAACCGGATCAGCGAGAAGGTGAAATAGTGGATTTTTTCCGGGTCAAACCAGAAGAAGACCGGCCGAAGCAGTAGTTTGTACATGGTGTTGTGTTGTGCTGCAAAAATAGTGCTTTGGAAGCAAAAACGACGACCGGGACGGCGACTTAATCGGGCATACACGTCGGCGTTTGGACAGAATACCGTATTTTTGGCCCCAAATTATTGGCATGGCTTTACTGGAAGAATTCGAACAGCAGGGAAATTGGTTGTTCAGGCGTCGCGGGCAATTCCCGATGCTGTTTCTGTTGATCGGGCTCGGACTTTACCTCTACGACCTCGCGTATGACGTTCCTTTTTTTCTCGGAGAGGAAGCGGCACGCCCCTATTTCTGGGGATGCGTCGTGATTAGCCTGTTGGGGCTTTTTGTTCGGATTTACACGGTTGGGCATACACCTGTACGCACCTCCGGACGTAACCGCGAAGAACAGATTGCCGACACCCTGAATACCTCCGGCATCTACGCCACCGTGCGCCACCCACTTTACCTCGGAAACTTCCTGATTTGGCTCGGGCCTGCACTCCTCACCGCCCATTTCTGGTTCGTCGCATCCTTCTGCCTATTTTACTGGTTGTATTACGAGCGGATCATGTTTACGGAAGAACAGTTCCTCCGCGCGAAGTTTGGCGCCACCTTCACCGATTGGGCCGCAAAAACACCGGCTTTCATACCCGCCTTGTCGCAGTTCCGTCCGAACACCGTGTTGTTCAGTTGGAAGAAAGTGTTCATCAACGAAAAGAACGGATTGGCGTCTATTTTCGTCGTCTTCCTCATCTTTGACCTTACCGGGCAGGCCATTACGGATGTGTGGGCACCCAACATCCCGCTGATTGCTTTCACATTGCTTTCCTTGTTGCTGCTGGCCGTATTGAAAGTCGTGAAGATGACTACGACCTATTTCCTTATTGAAGAGCGATAGCATTTTCCCACATCGACGACTTTAGTATCTTTACGGAAACAACTTCCGTACATGACACGTCTCTTTTTACCGTTCCTGTTTTTTGGCGCCGTTTCGGTGTCGTTTTCCCAAACTTATAAGAATCCGAAAGCCCCTGTCGATGACCGCGTAAACGACCTGTTGTCGCGAATGACCCTTGAAGAAAAAATCGACTACATCGGTGGCCAGGACGACTTCTACATACGTGGTATAGAGCGACTCGGCTTGCCTAAAATCAAGATGAGCGACGGTCCGGTCGGGGTGCGGAACTATGGCCCGACGACCGCGTACCCGGCGTCTATCCTGACGGCGGCGACGTGGGATACTGAACTCTCAAGACGGTTGGGAGAGGCCCTCGGCAAAGACGCCCGTCAACGAGGAGTACATATCCTTTTGGGTCCCGGCGTGAACCTGTACCGCGCTCCCATGAACGGGCGCAATTTTGAATACCTCGGAGAAGACCCGTTTTTAGCTGGGAAAATAGCCGCCGCCTACATCCGTGGCGTGCAAAGCCAGAAAGTGGTGGCGACGGTGAAGCACTTTGCTGCCAACAACCAGGAGTGGGACCGCAACAATGTGAGTTCCGATATCGACGAACGGACGCTGCACGAACTCTATCTACCCGCGTTCCGTATGGCGGTGCAGGAAGGCGAAGTGGGCGCCGTAATGGATAGCTACAACCTGATCAACGGCATCCATGCCACCCAAAACGATTACCTGAACAATCAGGTGTTGAAGACGATGTGGGGATTTGACGGCATCGTGATGTCGGATTGGGTCGCGACGTATGACGGTCTTGCTGCGGCAAAAGGCGGACTCGACCTGGAAATGCCGTCGGGAGCGTTCATGAACCGACAGAACCTATTACCCGCCATAAAAGACGGACGTTTGTCAGAAGAGGTGCTAAACGATAAAGTACGCCGCATCCTCCGCATCGTATTCCGGTTCGGTTTTTATGATACTCCTTACAAAGAGACACCCAATAGGAAAGAACTGCCCGAAAGCGCGAACGTGGCACTTGACTTGGCCCGTAACGGCATCGTGTTGCTGAAGAACGAAGGCAATATCCTTCCACTGTCAAAATCCATTCGTACGGTGGCAGTCATCGGGCCCAATGGCAACCGATATGTGGCCGGTGGCGGAAGTTCGTTTACCCGTCCGTTTGCATCTACTACCCTTTTTGAAGGCATCCAGAAGGCACTTCCGAATGCCCGCGTAGAATATATCGCAGCGGCCATGCCCCGCCCGGAAGATTTCACCGCGACGTCTGCTTTCTATACGGCAAAAGGGTCAAAAGAAAAAGGACTCAAAGCCTCCTATTTCAATACAACCGACCTGTCGGGTCCGGTGGTGGCTACCCAAACCGATACCAACATCAGCCACGACTGGGCCGATGTTCCGGATGTGAAAGGGCTGGGTGCCGATCACTTCTCTATTCGGTTCACTGGCGTGTTGCGTCCGGCCAAATCCGCGACCTATACGCTGGCAGTACGGGGTGACGACGGCTTCCGCCTGTTCGTCGACGGTAAAAACGTCATCGACCTGTGGGGCGATCATGCCGCGATGCTGCGCACCGTGAAAATGCCGCTGGAGGCCGGTAAGGAGTATGACATCCGCCTTGAATATTATGAAAATGGGGGCGATGCCGTGATCGCTTTTGCCGCTTACGAAGAAGTGATTGATTTTAAGGGAGCGGAAGAAATGGCCGCGCGGGCCGACGCCGTCATCCTGGCGTTGGGATTCGACGCATCATCGGAAGGGGAAGGATTCGACCGGACGTTTGAACTGCCACAGGAGCAGGAACAACTGGCCCGCATCGTCGCCCAAGTAAACCCGAATACGGTGGTCGTGCTCAATGCCGGAGGCAATGTCGACATGCGTTCGTGGTTGCCACGTGTCAAGGGACTGGTGCACGCCTGGTATCCCGGAGAAAAAGGCGGCCGGGCGCTGGCTGAAATTCTGTTTGGCGACGTCAACCCAAGCGGAAAACTACCCGTCAGCTTTGAAAAAAGATGGGAAGACAACCCCGTAAATGCGTTTTATTATGATCACAACGGAAACAAAAAAGTATCGTATGGCGAGCGCCTTGCCGTAGGGTATCGCTATTTCGACACCGCCAAGGTGAAGCCGCAATTTCCGTTCGGCTACGGATTATCGTATACCCGCTTTGAATACTCCAATCTAAAAGTGACCGGCGATGTCAAATCAGGATTTGAGGTAACGTTCACGATTAAAAATGTCGGCGGACGTGACGGTGCTGAGGCAGCCCAGGTATATGTGCACCAGGACAAATCGACCATTGACCGTCCCGACAAAGAACTGAAAGGCTTCACCAAAGTCTTCCTGGCCAAAGGAGAAAGCAAGACCGTTACCGTATTCCTTCGCGCGGACGCCTTTTCCTATTACCGGACGGACCTGCATCGTTTCAGCTTTGATAAGGGTAACTTTGAGATTCGCGTTGGGGCGTCTTCAGAAGACATCCGTCTGAAAGCACCTGTGACATTATAAATAAAGAGGCATGCCCGTACTCTTCCAGACAGAACGCTTGTTGCTACGGGAATTTACCCTGGAGGATGCCGAGGCGTTGTTCGAACTGAACGCTGATCCGGAGGTGATCCGCTACACCGGTGATCCACCTTTCGAGTCGATAGCTGCCGCGCGTGCGTTCCTCGAAAACTACAACGCCTATCGCCTGACGGGAATGGGTCGATGGATGGTGACGCGTGTATCTGACGGTGCGGTTTTGGGTTGGTGTGGACTCAAATCCGAACAAAACGAGGTTGACCTGGGCTATCGGCTGCACCGCCGTTTCTGGGGACACGGGTATGCCACGGAAGCTGCCATGGCGTGCCTGGAACACGGATTTCATCGTCTTAACCTCGACAGTATCATCGGTCGCGTGGTAGCGGAAAATACGGCTTCCCGTGGTGTGCTGCTGAAATGCGGGATGGTATTTGAGCGGGAAGTCGACTGCCACCAGCATCCGGCGTTGCAATTTCGCATTCGAAAGCCTGATTTCCATCCAACCAAAACCTACTCCTTCGTACCTTCGCAAAAACAATAACATCATGCAACACCTTATCGATCGCTTCGTCAGTTATGTGACGATCGACACCGAATCGGACGCAAACTCCAAAACCGTACCGAGTACAGAAAAACAATTGGTACTCGCCGAATTGCTCGAAAAAGAACTTATCCAAATAGGCCTGACCGATGTAACCCGTGACGAAAACGGCTACGTCATGGGCACCCTTCCTTCCAATGTATCGCACGACGCTCCTGTGATCGGCTTTGTATCCCACTACGATACCTCGCCTGACTTTACGGGCGCCAACGTCAAGCCACAGATCGTTCCGGATTACGACGGCGGTGACATCGTATTGAATAAAGACCTTGATATCGTCCTCTCCCCTTCCTACTTCAAGGATTTGTTGCTTTACCGCGGACAAACCCTCATCACGACCGATGGTACGACCCTGCTCGGGGCCGATGACAAAGCCGGGTTGACGGAAATTGTGTCTGCGATGGAATACCTCATACAGCATCCTGAGATACCGCACGGCACCATCCGCGTTGGGTTTACACCTGACGAAGAAATCGGTCGCGGGGCGGATCTTTTCGACGTCGAGAAGTTCGGCGCGCAATGGGCCTACACCATGGACGGCAGCCAGGTTGGGGAACTCGAATATGAGAACTTCAACGCGGCGGGCGTAAAGATCGTCTTCCACGGAAAAAGCGTGCACCCGGGTTATGCAAAAGGAAAGATGATCAACTCGATGTTGATTGCGAATGATTTCATTTCACAACTTCCCAAAAAAGAAGTGCCGCAGGAAACCAAAGGATATGATGGCTTTTTCCACGTTACGGGCCTGACGGGCAGTATCGAGGAAACCAAAGTGGAATTGATTATCCGTGACCACGATATGAAACTGTTCAAAGAGCGGAAGAAATTCGTGCGGAAGATTGTATCGAAGATCAACAAGAAATTCGCCAAGCAATTCGGAGGCGACATCGCCACGCTGGAAATGACCGACCAATACTACAACATGCGTGAGAAGGTCGAACCGGTGAAGTATATTGTGGACATCGCAGAGAAAGCGATGCGTGACCTCGGAATCGAACCACTCATCAAGCCGATCCGCGGTGGAACCGACGGTTGCCGTTTGAGTTACATGGGGCTTCCGTGTCCGAATATCTTCGCGGGCGGACACAACTTTCACGGTAAATATGAATATGTACCGGTCGAAAGCATGCAAAAAGCAGTGGACGTCATCGTGCGGATTGCCGAGTTGACAGCGGATCCGTCCTATATGAAGAAAGTCGTACGAAAGGCAAAGAAAAAATGACAGAGCAGCGGCACGTTTGGGATAAGGTAGGGAAATGGGACAATGAATTGACCCTCCTGGCCGACATCATTGCCAAGACACCGCTGACGCAGACGGTCAAGTGGGGCGCGCCCGTCTACACCTACCAAAACCGCAATGTGGTGGGCCTCGGGGGCTTCAAGCACTTCTTCGCGGTATGGTTTTTCAATGGTGTGTTCCTGCGGGATGAAGCCAACGTATTGGTCAATGCCAACGAAGGCGTTACGAAATCGCTGCGGCAGTGGCGGTTTACCGATGCGAGCCAAATCGACGAAAAGAAACTGCTTGCCTACATACAGGAAGCGATTGCCGTCGAAGAACAGGGCAAGGCGGTCAAGCCCGAACCGAAGTCGTTTCCGGTGCCCGACGCGCTGGCGGCCGAATTCGACAAAGACCCGGCTTTCAAAGCCGCCTTTGATGCCCTGACACGCGGACGGCAGAACGACTATCTTGAGTATATCGGCGACGCCAAACAGGAAAAAACACAGCTTGCCCGCCTTGACAAAATCAAACCGATGGTGTTGGAGGGCGTTGGGTTGAACGATAGGTATAGAGGGTAGTGGAAGAAAGTAGGCAGTAGGAAGTAAGCAGTAGGAAGTAGGCAGTAGGCAGTAGTCAGTAGTCAGTAGTCGGTAGTCGGTAGTCAGTGGTCAGTGGTTAGGAGTTGGGAGTTGGGAGTTGGGAGTTGGGAGTTGGGAGTCAGGGGTTGGTGGTCGGCAGACTGCGTTCAAGACCTTGCTACTTACATCTTACTTCTCCTTTACCTAAAGCGAAAAGAGGCCGTTTGGGAAGCTTTGTGTGTCTTCCTATACGCTTCATACACGCTATATACACGACATAAACACGACATATATACGACATATATACGCTATATATACGCTTTATTCAGGCAGTATCCCTTGGGTTGACCTGGCCTGAAATAATGTAACGGTGTAATCAAACCCGGGTAGCCGACATGCTTTACCTTACATCATGTAGTCTTATTACGTAATGTTCCCCTGTCTACTTGTTACAAACAGCTATTTAAGCAATAGAATCGTACGCTTTAGATTGTCGATAAAAAAAAGAGGCTGTCCTTTTGAGACAGCCTCCTTTTTTTTTCAGATAGCCTGCGGACTTCTCCTCAGTCCAAGCGCTCAGCGAGTCGCGCTTATTTCTTCTCGTTCAGCTTCGCGCTCATCTCCATGGAAATGGCGGAACGCTCCATTTTGATTTTACCGGCCATCGTTTCGATTACGACCGTAGTGTCGGCCATTTCGGCGATTTTACCGTGGATACCGCTTTTCGTAATGATGCGGTCGCCTACTTTCAGGCTGCTTTCAAATGCTTTTTCTTTCTTCATGCGTTGCTGTTGTGGTCGTATCATAAAGAAGTAAAATACGACGACCATGGCAACGATGGGCAATAATGATTCCATTTCGTTTGGTTTTGGATGTTAGTTTTTGGGTGCCTCGCCGTTCAGGTCGGCAATGTGGCCCGTGATGTAAATGGTTTCGTCACCCTTGTCGATGTTCGCGAGCAGGGTTACGCTTTTGCGGATATCGCCCCGCTTGCCTTTCGAGTTAAAGGAAACCTTGATTTTTCCTTTCTGTCCCGGCGCGATTTTTTCTCCCTTCGGAAACTCCGGCACGGTGCAGCCGCATGAGCCCTTCGCATCCCGGATGATTAGGTCAGAGCCGCCCGTGTTGGTAAAGGTGAATTCGTGTACGCTGATGGAGTTCGGTGCGATCTCCCCAAAGTTGTACTCTTTTTCGTCAAACGTGATAGCAGCCGAATGGTCTTTCTTTTCGTTTTTACAGGCCGTCGTGAGCACGAATACAGCCAACATCCCAAATACGATTTTTTTCATGATGATAGGTAGATTTAGAGAAGTCCGCGACCTGTTTTGTTCAACCGGTCCGACTCCATGAATTCTTTTGCCAGATTATCGAGGATCCCGTTGATGAAGATGGAACTCTTGGGTGTAGAATATTCCTTTGCAATCTCTACGTATTCGTTTATCGTCACCTTCATCGGAATCGACGGAAACTTCAGGAACTCGCAGATGCCCATTTTCAGGATGATCGTATCCACTTCCGCAATCCGGTCGGTGTCCCAGTTGGGTGTTTTGTCGAGGTATTCTTTGGCCAGTTCGGTTTCGTTCAGCACGGTGCGTCGGAACAAATCGCGGATGAATTCCCGATCTTCCTCGTCTTTGAACAACGGCTCCACGCGAAACGGCACGCCTTCCTTCATACTCCGTAACTGCTTGACCACATTGGTATTGACCACCGGAATATCGTCACTCCATGTCAGTTTGTGGTCTTCCAGGTAATCGTACAGCTTATCATTCGGTGCGATTACCTCTTCGTACAGGTCTATGATGAACGAACGGTCCTCTGCAAACGAAGACTTCTTCCGTTCCATATAGTCGGTGTATAAAGCGCTTTGCTTGATCTCTTTGAGCAACAACAGGATGTAATCGTCGTTCAGTTTCCAGTTGTTGATTTTTCGCTCTTCGAGTGCGGCGGTAAGTGAGGTGCTGTCTTCCAGCGCCCGAAGTACCCTGTTCTCTACAAACTTGCGATCGGGGTTGCGTTCCGCGGCCGTTGCAAGGTGTTTGCGGCTGGAGACCTCGAGGAACTCGGCCTCCGCACGTCGTATTTCGACCAATGCCGACAAGAGCATCAGGTAGAGGTCTTGAACGATGTCGATGCTGTTTCGGAGAAAACGCTCCTGCGCATCGAGATCATCGGATTCGTTTTGATGCATCGCGTAAATGGATTGCATCACTTTTACGCGGATATGTCGCCTGTTTAACACCTGAAGAACTTTAAAAAATAAGGGCGGATGCACTACTACATCCGCCCGCAAAAATAAGAATATTATCGTATGCTTACGACGCGCCCTGTTCCTTTTTTCGGTCGTCGATGCGTTTCTGTGCGATTGACATGGCTGCCTGTTGCGTGGTGATACCGGTTGCATCGGCAAGGGCGAAGATCTCGAGCGTGGTGTTGTAGATGTTTTCCGTACGACGCAGGGCTTCACCTTCCGCATACTTCACGATTTCACCATATACATTAATGATACCGCCGGCGTTGATGAGGAAGTCAGGCGCATAGGCGATGCCACGCTCACGAAGGATTTTGCCGTGAACCGACTCATTGGCGAGCTGGTTGTTGGCCGCACCTGCCACCACCTGGGCTTTGATACGGTATACGGTGTCATCGTTGATGGTGGCGCCAAGGGCACACGGCGCATAGATGTCGACATCGGCATCGTATACATCGTCGGTAAAGATGGTAGCGTTGTATTTTTTAGCGACTTCCTCCAGACGGCTTTGGCTGATATCCGCGATCAAAACACGGGCTCCGTCATGTGTCAGGTGCTTCACGAGGGTTTCGCCAACGTGTCCGATGCCCTGGACGAGAACCGTGCGTCCGTCAAGATTATCCGATCCCAAACGGTATTTGGCAGCGGCTTTCATTCCCATATAAACGCCATACGCTGTTACCGGCGATGGATTTCCGGAACCGCCTTTGCTTTCTGATACGCCTGTTACGAACGGTGTCACTTCACGGATCAGGTCCATGTCTTGTGTCGTCGTACCCACATCTTCCGCCGTAATGTACTTCCCGCTGAGCGAGTGTACGAACTGACCGAAACGGGTCATCATCTCAGGTGTTTTGTCCACCTTCGCATCACCCATGATGACCGCTTTTCCGCCTCCGAGGTTGAGTCCGGTGATGGCCGACTTATACGTCATCCCGCGGGAAAGACGCAACACGTCGTTCAATGCTTCCCATTCGTTGGCATAATTCCACATGCGTGTGCCACCCAAGGCTGGGCCGAGGACGGTGTTGTGGACACCGATTATTGCTTTCAAACCCGTATCTTTGTCGTGACAAAAAACGATTTGCTCGTGGTTGTCGAAAGACATCTGACCGAATACGGGATCCATTTTCTTTACGTCGCCTGGGGTAAGCACTTCTGTAATCATATCAGCAAATAATTTTGATGCATTGTCAAAAAAGACGGTACAAATGTAGGGTTTAAATCAAAACTTCGCCTTTAAAAACGGTTTTTTTTGGCAATGCACTAACATAAACGACCGTTCGGGAATAAAAAGGAAATTTTACTTTTTTTAACTTTTTAACACTTTATTGTTAAAGATTCCGATAGTTGCCACCACATCATGAGAGAACTGCAGTATTTAAACAAATATTTCTTCAAGTATAAATATCACTTTTTGGTCGGGATCGTCACCACGATTGTCGCCCAGATATTTTACTCACTCACCCCGCGTTTCGTGCGGGAATCATTCAAGGTCGTCGAAGAGTATGTCGCCCAGTCGAAAAAGTCGGGTAATGCCCTTGACTTGCCGATACTCAAGTCGCATCTGGCTGACAACATCCTATTGATTTTAGGAACGGCGTTGATAGCGGGTATCCTGACCTTCCTCATGCGGCAAACCCTTATCGTAATGTCGCGCCACATCGAGTTCGATTTAAAAAACGAAGTGTTCCGGCAGTATGAGCGACTTGACCAGGACTTCTACAAACGGAACCGCACCGGCGACCTCATGAACCGCATCAGCGAGGATGTGGGTAAAGTACGGATGTATGTCGGTCCGGCGGTGATGTACACCATCAACACGCTCGTACGTTTTATCGTCGTGATCGCGTTCATGTGCAGTGTATCGCCTGAACTCACGCTTTGGACGGTGCTTCCCCTTCCCCTGCTCTCGTATGTGATTTTCAAACTTAGCACGAGCATCAATCGGAAGAGTACGGCCTTCCAGCAGAACCTCTCGAAACTTTCCACCTTTTCACAGGAACTCTTTTCGGGGATCCGCGTCGTAAAAGCCTATTCGTTGGAACCCAAACAGGCGGAAAACGTGGCCCAGCTATCGGAAGAAAGCCGCGCCCGCAGTATGGACCTCGCGAAGGCCAATGCGCTGTTCGGTCCGCTGATGATCGCCCTTATCGGTGTCAGTAACCTCGTCGTCATTTATTATGGCTCGGTCATGTATCTTGACGGGCGGATCACGCACCTGGGCACCATAGCCGAATTCATCCTTTATGTCAACATGCTCACCTGGCCGGTGGCGTCGTTGGGCTGGGTGACCTCGATGGTGCAGGAAGCGGAGGCGTCGCAAAAGCGGATCAACGAGTTTTTGCTCATCAACCCCGACATCCAGAATAAAGCGAGTGGACATGACGCCATTGCCGGGGAAATCCGTTTTGAGAATGTGAGCTTTACGTATGCCGACACGGGTATCAAGGCACTGGAAAACGTCTCGTTCACGATAGGAAAAGGAGAAACGCTGGCGATATTGGGCCGCACCGGATCGGGGAAATCCACCTTACTGTCGCTGATCGGGCGGTTGTATGACAGCACGGAAGGACAAATACTTATAGACGGAAAGCCCATCGCCGAGGTCAACCTGTTCGACTTGCGCCACAGCATCGGTTTTGTGCCGCAGGATGCTTTTCTGTTTTCGGACACCATCGAGAACAACATCCGGTTCGGCCGCGAAGATGCCACCGAAGAGGAAGTGCATGAGGCCGCGCGCATGGCCGTCGTGCACGATAACATCATCGGCTTTGCCCAACAATACCAGACGCTTCTGGGCGAGCGGGGCATTACGCTGTCGGGCGGACAAAAGCAGCGGGTATCGATCGCCCGGGCCTTTATCAAAGATCCCCAAATCCTCCTGCTTGACGATGCTCTGTCAGCCGTAGATACCGAAACCGAAGAACGCATCCTGCACCACCTTGCCGACTTCCGCAAGCACCGCACGACGCTTATCGTGAGCCACCGCGTTTCATCGGCCAAAGACGCCGATCGCATCCTGATTCTCGACCAGGGACGTATCGTGCAGCAAGGCACTCATACAGCGCTATTAAACGAAGAAGGCTATTATCGCGAGTTGTACCTGAAGCAGCTTTCCGAAAAAGAAATCGTATAAAATCTTGGTCGTTTGCGATTTTTTTTCCATTTTTGGAACACTACAGTAACCACCAAACGATTAGCATACATGAGAGAAAACGACATGCTGGAAAAGGAAGAAATCTTTTCCAAGGTATTGCGGGCAGGACGGCGCACCTACTTTTTTGACGTTCGCGCCACCCGGGCAGAAGACTACTATCTCACGATTACCGAAAGTAAAAAGTTCACCGAGGAAGACGGTTCCTTCCACTTCAAAAAACACAAGATTTACCTCTATAAGGAAGACTTCGCTGCCTTCCGCGACATCCTCGATGAGATGACGTCGTATGTACTCGACAGCAAAGGTGAAGAAGTGATTTCGGAACGACACCAAAAAGACTTCAAGCGCGAGTATGGTGAAGACGAAACGGATGCGGCTCCATTAGACAAGAGTTTCACCGATATCAGCTTTGACGATATTTGATTATACCCCGGCACCCGCCGGGTTTTTTTATGCAATCCGAAGTCCGTTCGCTACCGGTTGGCCGGGTTGCAAAAGGGTAACGCCATCAGGGGCCACCGCACCCAACACGAGGCACTCACTTATGAAAGGGCCAATTTGTTTGGGAGGGAAATTGAGTACGGCTATCACCTGTTTTCCCACCAAGGTCTCCGGCGTGTAGAAGGCCGTGATTTGTGCCGAGGTTTTCCGGATGCCAAACGGGCCGAAATCGATGCGGAGTTTAAGGGCGGGCTTCCGTGCTTCCGGAAACGGTTGGGCTTCCAGGACGGTGCCTACGCGCATTTCGATCTTCTCAAAGTCGTGCCAGTCAATGGTTGCACTGTCGTTCATTTTATACCTATATCGTTAGTGTGACGTAAAGCTAGTCGAAACCGTCGAAACACCAACGGGTCGGCCGCTTCGTTTCCTTTGTTTTACCCTTCTTTAAATTTATCGCAACTTCGGTCACAACGTCATTTTTTTCGTACTTTGGTAAAAAACTCGACATGACCTTTTACCACATCAGTGCCGAATGCTATCCCGTAGCGAAAGTGGGCGGACTGGCGGACGTTGTGGGCGCCCTGCCGAAATACCAAAAGAAGCTCGGATACGACGCCCGGGTCGTCATGCCCGCCTACGACAACAAGTTCACGAGAGAGAACGAGTTTCTGTCTGTACACAAAGGGAAAGTACGGCTGGGCTGGTTTGTATTCAGCTATGAAGTGTTGAGGGAAGCGACGGACAAGCTGGGATTCGGATTGTATGTCATCGCGATTCCGGAGTTGTTCGACCGTCCGAATGTCTATTCCTATGAAGATGACACCGAACGGTTTACCGCCTTCCAGATTGCCTTTTTGAACTGGTTGATCGAAAGCGGGCAACGTCCGGACCTGCTGCACTGCCACGACCATCATACGGGGTTGATCCCGTTTATGGTGCAGCATTGCTATAATTACCATGAGCTTCAACGTACGCCCTTGGTCGTGACCATCCATAATGGGCAATACCAGGGATGGTTTGGGTTCGATAAGTTGCACTACCTTCCTGACTTCGATCGCTCGCGTACCGGTTTCCTTGAATGGGGTGGCATGATCAACCCGCTGGCCGCTGCCATCAAATGTGCGTGGAAAGTCACGACTGTGTCGCCCAGCTACCTCGATGAGATCGCAAGTTCGGCCAACGGACTCGAAAACCTCCTGCGCTGGGAACGACCGAAATCAGTGGGATTGTTGAACGGCATCGACACGGAAGTCTGGAACCCTGCGACCGACCCGATGCTGGCGGCCCATTACGATAGCGCAACTGCGGCAGCAGGAAAGAAAGCCAATAAGGAACACCTTTGCTCCCAATTCGGACTTGATCCGGAACGGCCCCTTTTCGTTTTTATCGGACGTTTGGTGCATGAAAAAGGCGCCGATTTATTGCCTACCGCATTTGGACATTCGCTTACGCATTACCAGGACGCCATTAGCCTGTTGGTGCTCGGTTCGGGGGATCCGTCGGTCGAACAGCAACTCGAAACGCTGAAGGCGTATTTTCCCTCCAGCTATAACGCCTACATCGGCTACAATGAAACCTTGTCACATTTGATGTATGCCGGCGCCGACTTCCTCCTGATGCCCTCGCGGGTAGAACCGTGTGGCCTCAACCAGATGTATGCGCTACGATACGGTACGGTTCCGATCGTACGACGAACGGGCGGACTCAAAGATACCGTGATTGACTTCGGTGATGGTGGATTTGGCATTTGCCATGACCAGGCCAGCGTTTTTGACATCAATTATTCCATCGACCGTGCAATGGGATTATATGCTGACGAGGCGCGGTTTGCGTCGATCCGCGATTATGTTATGGGCATCGACCATTCGTGGGATGCCGTGGCCGACGATTATATACGACTATACCAATCTTTACAATAAACCATGAGCAAAAGTACATTAGCCATTATTCTCGGCGGCGGACAAGGATCGCGCCTGGCGCCCCTGACGGAAAGTCGTTCGAAGCCCGCCGTACCGATTGCGGGTAAATACCGACTGGTCGACATCCCGATTTCGAATTGTATCAATTCGGATATCAAGCGGATGTTCGTCCTGACGCAGTTCAACTCGGCGTCCCTTAACCAACACATTAAGAACACCTATCATTTCAGTCATTTCAGTACGGCCTTCGTCGACATTCTCGCGGCGGAGCAGACGGTTGAAAACCCCGGCTGGTTCCAGGGGACGGCGGATGCGGTGCGACAGTGTATGACCCATTTCCTGAACCACGAGTTCGACTACGCGCTGATCTTGTCGGGTGACCAGTTGTATCAGATGAACTTCAACGATATGATCGCCGCCCACGCTGCCAGTGGGGCCGATATTTCGATTGCGACCTTACCGGTAACGGCGAAAGAAGCACCCGAATTCGGTATTTTGAAGACCGACGGACAGAATTTCATCACCTCATTCGTTGAGAAGCCGCATGCGGATCTGTTGCCGCATTGGACGTCGGAGACCAGCGACGAAATGAAGGCGGAAAACCGTCATTTCCTGGCGTCGATGGGTATCTATATTTTCAATCGCGATTTGCTGGTGGAATTGATGTCGGACCCCGACACTAAAGACTTTGGAAAGGAAATCATTCCGCAGGCGATCGGCCACCGACGCGTGCTGAGCTTCCCGTATGAAGGCTACTGGACCGACATCGGAAACATCGATTCGTTCTTCGAGGCGAACCTGGGCCTTACGGACGATATTCCGAAGTTCAACCTGTTTGACAATTCGAGTAAGATCTATACCCGTGCCCGCGTGCTGCCGCCGTCGAAAATTGGAGGGAAAACCTCTTTGGAACGTACGGTTTTGGCGGAAGGATGTATCATCAACGGCGCGCATATCGAGCACTCGGTCATCGGCATCCGAAGCCGGATCGGGCGAGATTGTGTCATCCGCAATTCGTACCTGATGGGTAATGATTACTATCAAAACCTCGACGAAATCACCCATAATGACGAACGCCATGTCATCAATATCGGTATCGGAGAACGCTGCCAGATCAACAATGCCATCATCGATAAGAACTGCCGGATCGGCAACGATGTGCGGCTGGAAGGCGGACCGCATCTTCCGAATACGGCGACGCCATTGTATGCCATCAAAGACGGTATCATCGTGGTTAAGAAAGGTGTTACGCTGCCGGACGGTTTCTGCGTGCCGGAGTAACCCCTCTTTTACATAACAAAGGGCTACCAAATGGTAGCCCTTTTTGTTGTGGTGCCCTAACCGTTATTTCGCGTAGACGTCAAGATACGACTTGATTTTTGCCATATCGTCATTGTTAAGTTTGGCTTTAGGCTGCATCTCGGCGAGAATGGGCTTCCATTCGGTTTTAGAGAAATCGTTCGGTGCGAACAACTTGTGGCATTTGCCGCAGTTGTTTTCATACAATTGGTGTCCTTCTTCCTGTTGTGCCGTTAAAGGCGCAGCGGGTGCCGGAGGAGGTGGCGGCGGTGGAGCCGCTTTGCCGGCGCCGCAGGAAACGGCCATGGCCGCGAGTGCGCATCCGGCGAGTAAACGGAGTGTCTTCATCGTGTTTGGTTTCGGTAAATATAAAAAAAGCATCCGGATCGGATGCTTTTGGTGGTTCGTTTACTTGACGTCCATCAACTCGACGTCGAAAATCAGGACGGCGTTCGGCGGGATAACGCCCCCTGCACCGGCCGAGCCATACCCGAGGTGCGGCGGGATCACGAAGCGCGCTTTGTCGCCTATGCGAAGTAGGGCGATGCCTTCGTCCCACCCTTCGATTACCATTCCGCGACCGAGTGGGAATTCGATCGGCTTTTTGCGGCTGTAGGAATTATCGAAGATGCGCCCGTTTTCGAGTTGGCCGCTATAGTGTACGGATACTGTTTTTCCTTTTTCCGCCTGTTTTCCGTTTCCTTTCTGAATGAATTGGTAGCGCAAACCGCTTTCCGTTTTCTCGAATCCGGCGGCAAGTGCCTCCAGACGGCTTTCGGCGGCGGCACGTTCGGCGGCCAGTCTTTTTTCGCGTGAGCCTTCGAACGTACGGAACGCTTCGACCGCATTCCATTTTGCGGCTTCGTCGCCTACGCGGACGATTTCGACGCTGTCGAGCGAATCGCCCTGTGCAATGCTATCGACGACCTCCTGCCCTTCTACGACGGTTCCGAAGACGGTGTGTTTGTCGTCAAGCCACGGTGTTGCCACGTGGGTGATGAAGAATTGGGAACCGTTCGTTCCGGGTCCGGCGTTTGCCATTGACAGCACTCCTGGACCGTCATGACGCAGGTCGGGGTGGAATTCATCGTCGAACTTGTAGCCCGGGCCTCCGGTGCCGACTCCGTCCGGGCATCCGCCCTGGATCATAAAATCGGGAATAACCCGGTGGAATTTGAGTCCGTCATAATACGGTTTCCCTTGCGGGCGCGCCGTATTCTCGAGGTTTCCTTCTGCGAGTGCCACGAAGTTACCAACGGTACCTGGTGTGAGTTCGGGCGTGAGCTTCACGGTGATGCTGCCCTTTGGTGTATTGAATTTTGCGTAAATGCCGTTTTCCATATTTGCTTAAATTGGACGCAAAATTACGGAATCGGGATGTCATTACAAGCAAAAGCCAAAAGCTTCACCCTTACGGCAGCGATTTTATCGTTTGCATCTGCCTATGGGCAGACCTTTTTTGTGAACCGGCTTATTGACGTTCCGATAGAGAACCGTTTGTATAGCGTGGAGTTGTCGACGGGCGTAGCGACAGAAATTTCCATTTGCCCACCCTACCTGGCCCCTGACAACGCTCCGGACCTACAGTATCTTGACATGGCAGAGGATGCGAATGGCAACCTGTGGTTCGTGACGGGGACCGGCGCCCTGTACCGATACGAACCTTCCACCGGGGACTGTAAATACAAAGGTACGTTTGGACAGGTCATCAA
Organism: Flavobacterium sp. HJ-32-4; assembly: GCF_022532105.1. Taxonomy (NCBI): domain Bacteria; kingdom Pseudomonadati; phylum Bacteroidota; class Flavobacteriia; order Flavobacteriales; family Flavobacteriaceae; genus Flavobacterium; species Flavobacterium sp. HJ-32-4. The sequence goes on from NZ_CP092832.1 coordinate 2,780,206, forward strand.
TGCACTTGAAGCCGATGTGCTAGGGCACCTCTATGCCGCCGGAAACCAAAACGGCATCTGTACGCTGCTTCGATATGATATCGCCTCGCAGGTCTTCTCGACCATCGGTGATTTTAATCCCGGAGTGTATTCATCGGGTGATTTGTTCTATTTTGAGAATCGGTTGTTTCTGTGCTGCATGAACGATAGTATGACAGCGGGCAGCCTTGTGGAAGTAAATGTGGTAACGCCCAGTCAAAGTTGTGGTGTTATGGAGTTGGGGCCGGTGCTCCCCTTTGGCGCCTTCACCCTGACGACCGGTGGCGTGTCGCAACCTTACCTTGTAAGCTATGAAGGACCCGCCTCATTTAGCGTGCGGGCCCTTGACGTCACCAATGAAACGGTCGGAAGTGTGCTGTTTTCGCTGCCTTTTACGGTGGTGGGTGCCGCTCGTTTTTACCCACAATCGAACACTCCGTTACCCTGCTTTACCGGTCTTCCTGATTTCGACAGAAGCGATTGCCTTCAGCTTACCAACCCGGTCAGGGAGCGGATTGCGATAACGACGGATTTACAACCGGAGTTCATCGACGGTAGTCTCTTATATGACGCGACCGGACGTGTTGTTAAACGGTCGGGTGCCGGACAGGTGCCCGATTTTGACGTGTCGGCCATTGAGGAAGGGATGTATTTTTTGGAAGTACACCTTGCGGATGGCAGTCGTTGTGGCAAAACGGTCATCGTCAGGCGGTGAACCGGGGGCAGTCGCAGTAGGCAGTGGACAGTGGACAGTGGGCAGTGGGCAGTGGGCAGTAGGCGGGGTTCGGTTGATTCATTACCTTTGCGCCATGCGAATCGACATTATTACGGTATTACCGGAACTGCTTCGGAGTCCGTTTGAGGGCTCCATCATGAAACGCGCCATCCAGAAGGGATTGGTGGAGGTGCACATCCATAATTTGCGCGATTATACGACCCAGAAACAGAAATCGGTGGACGATTACCAGTTTGGCGGCGGTGCCGGGATGGTGATGATGATCCAGCCGATCGACGATTGCATTACGAAGCTGAAATCGGAACGTACGTACGATGAAATCATTTACATGACGCCGGATGGGGAAACCCTGAACCAGCAAATGGCGAACCGGATGTCGTCGTATGAAAACATCATTATTTTGTGCGGACATTATAAAGGTGTGGACCAACGGGTGCGCGACCACTTTATCACGAAGGAGATTTCGATTGGCGATTATGTGCTGAGTGGCGGCGAGTTGGGCGCTTTGGTGCTATCGGATGCGTTGATACGCCTGATACCGGGCGTGTTGAGCGACGAAACATCGGCGCTGACCGACAGTTTCCAGGACAACCTGCTGGCGCCACCTGTTTACACGCGCCCGGCTGAATACAAAGGTTGGAAAGTGCCGGAGGTGCTGTTGAGCGGACACGCGGCGAAAATCGAGCAGTGGCGGGAGGAAATGGCGTATACGCATACGAAAGAGCGGCGACCGGACCTGCTGGAGAAGGGTTGAGTTTTGAGGGTTGAGTTTTGAGTTCTTGGCTTCAAAATTTTGATTGTTACTCTTTTAGGGAGGTGCCGTCGTCAGGCAACGGGACGTTTTAGCCCGTCAGAGGTTCACTTTTTAAACCCAAAATGAGTAAGTATCGTGAACTTACGATGTTACGTGTAAAAAAACTCAAAACTCAACACCCAAAACTCAAAACTAATTCTTACTTTTGCCACCGCATTGGCCCAACCTCTGGCGAGAATCGTGAAAGTTGCGCTGAGTTAAACATTTAAACCATCATTGTCATGGCAGATTTGATGACGTTCGTAGAGAACGAATTTATCGCAAAAAAAGACTTTCCTGAATTCAGCGCGGGTGATACCATCACCGTGTACTATGAAATCAAGGAAGGTGAAAAAACACGTACGCAGTTTTTCAAAGGCGTCGTAATCCAACGCAGAGGTTCAGGTTTGACCGAAACGTTTACCATCCGCAAAATGTCAGGTGCTGTAGGTGTAGAGCGTATCTTCCCTGTAAACCTGCCTGCTTTGCAGAAAATCGAAATCAACAAAAAAGGTCACGTGCGTCGCGCCCGTATCTTCTACTTCCGCGAACTTACTGGTAAAAAAGCTAAGATTAAGGATAAAAGGATGTAAGAGGCCTTGTAGTGAAAATAAGATCCCGTCATTTGGCGGGATTTTTTTTTGGGGCCGCGAAGGCGCGAAGACACGAAGAATAGCGTATGGTGTGAAAGCAGTTTAAAAATATGGAGATCTGGCTTTTGAGGAAGGGGCTATGAAGGTTTCATGCCGCGAAGGCGCGAAGACACGAAGAATAGCGTATGGTGTGAAAGCAGTTTAAAAATATGGAGATCTGGCTTTTGAGGAAGGGGTTGTGAAGGTTTCATGCCACGAAGGCGCGAAGACACGAAGATTAGTTTTGTGAGAACGTGTTTGAAAATACACACGATCTCGCTTTTTAGGAATGACGTAGTGAAGGTTTCATGCCACGGAGGCGCGAAGGCACGAAGCATATTTCTGCGCGAAAGCTTAGTGAAGTTTTCCTGCCACGAAGGTGCGAAGGCACGAAGCGCGACACATGAAATCAAATCCGATTACCGTAAAACGCAACCGTTCCCGTCTGCCAAATTTATACGCCACACTTTGGGTCCTCATGGAAAAAAATCGCCAATACCCCTATTTCGGTGCTGAAGGAACGAAGGCCAAGCCCAAACCGATGGCGCCTTCGCCGTTTTTTAGTACCTTCGCACTATGCCTGAAACAACAGAAAATTGGTTCGCCTCTTGGTTCGACACCCCGTATTATCACATATTGTATAAGAACCGGGATTATACCGAGGCGCAACTGTTTATCGATACCATCACCCAATACCTGAACCTCGAACCCGGCTCGCGCGTGCTCGATCTGGCCTGCGGAAAAGGACGCCACTCTATCTATCTCAACCAGTTAGGCTATGACGTTACCGGCGTCGACCTTTCCGCTAATAACATTGCGGAGGCCAGCCGGTCGGCGAATGATACCCTGCGGTTCGAACGGCACGACATGCGCGAACCCTTCCCGGGCAAATTTGAAGCCGTGTTCAACCTGTTTACCAGCTTTGGGTATTTCGACGATGATAACGATAACCTGCGTACGCTCCGCGCCATCCAGCAAAACCTCACCGAATCGGGGTTGGCGGTCATCGATTTCATGAACGTCGAAGCCGTATTGCCGCACCTCGTGCCCGAAGAGACCAAAACCATCGACGGCATCGATTTCCATATACGGAAAGCGTTTGACGGGCGTTATATCCTGAAACACATCGACTTCACGGCCGACAACCAGTCGTATTCCTTCACAGAAAAAGTACGCGCGTTCACCCTCGCCGATTTCGAAGCCATGATCGAAGAAACCGGCAGCTACCTGCTTGATGTCTTCGGCGATTACAAACTTCGGAAATACCATAAGTCCGAAAGTCCACGCCTCATCTTAGTTTTCAAATGATCCGCTACCTCCTGCCCTTCCTGGCTGTTATTCTCGGATATACGGGCATGTTATTCTTCCGTCCGGAGCATCGGGTTGGACTCAAACTATTACTTGCATTTAGCGGTTCTTTCCTTCTGTCGGTTACGGTATTACATCTCATTCCGGAAGTGTATGTCGGGGCGACGAATTACCTCATTCCCGGCCTCTGCATCATGGGTGGCATCCTGCTGCAAATTGTGCTTGAGTTCTTCTCACAGGGTGCGGAACACGGCCATACCCACGGACACGGCCGGATGGCGCACATCCCCTGGGCACTTTTTGCCAGCCTTTGCCTGCACGCCTTCCTCGAAGGACTCGCGGTCAACGACAACCAGATGGCCATCGGCATCGCCGTGCACCACCTCCCTATTGCACTGATCCTGACCGGTTTTTTCCTGAATTCGCATCTGGCCAAGCCGGCGATTTTTCTTTTCATGCTGACGTTCGCCGCGATGACGCCGCTGGGCACCTTCCTGGCAACGCAATTGCCCGAAGGGTTGGGTGACCTCCACCGCCCGCTCATGGCACTTGTCATCGGCGTGCTGTTCCACATCTCATCGACCATCATCTTCGAAGCCAGCGAAAACCACAAATTCAACCTCGCCAAAACGGGCATGATCCTCCTCGGCATCGGCCTGGCGGCTTTCCTGTAAGGAGTTTGGGCGTTGCCGCGCTTCACCTATTATCTACACTATCACGTTCGTCCGCGCGGCCGGGCTGTCTGCTATAGCTTTTTGCCTTTGCACATTTCGCGAGGCTACGCACCTACCCGCTCCCTCCTACCGTTCCACAACCGCAGGCAAAAAGGCTGCCGCGCCCATCCCTAACGCGGGTAACTTCTTCCTTGACGTATATGGGAATATCAACAGATGGAGTTTGTCGCACGGGCATTTCCGATTACCTTTGTAAGAACGCTTTGTATATGGCCGATTTCGTCAAAACCACCGAACAACCTTCCCATTACGACCACCTCGAAACCCTGTCGGTGGCCGAACTGCTCGACGGCATCAACCGTGAAGACCAGACCGTTCCGCACGCCGTGCAGAAAGCACTGCCCCAGATCGGCGCACTGGTCGAAACTGTCGTATCGCAACTGCAGAAAGGAGGACGGCTTTTCTACATCGGCGCCGGCACATCGGGTCGCCTGGGTATCGTCGACGCTTCTGAATGTCCGCCTACGTTTGGCGTGCCGCACGACCTGGTCAACGGCATCATCGCCGGGGGCGACACCGCCATCCGACGCGCCGTAGAAAACGCCGAAGACGATCGCGAACAGGCGTGGCGTGACCTCGACGCAGCCGGTATCGGAACACACGACGTGGTCATTGGCATCGCGGCATCGGGCACCACACCGTATGTCATCGGTGGACTCGAAGCCTGCAACGCGCGTGGCATCCTGACCGGGTGTATCACGTGCAACGAAGGGAGTCCGTTGGCGCTCACCGCCCAGTTTCCCGTTGTCGTAGTCGTGGGACCTGAGTTCGTAACCGGCAGTTCGCGCATGAAAGCCGGCACCGCCCAAAAACTGGTATTGAACATGATTTCGACCGCTACCATGATCCGGCTGGGCCGCGTGAAAGGCAATAAGATGGTTGACATGCAACTCAGCAACGATAAACTGGTCGACCGCGGCACCCGTATGATTATGGGTGAAATACCCGTTGGCTATGAAGAAGCGGGCCGTTTGCTGCAAACGAATGGTAGTGTGCGGAAAGCGGTGGAAGCATGGAGAGCGATGAACAATGAACAATGAACGATGAACGATGAACAGTGAACAGTGAACAGTGAACAGTGAGCAGTGAACGATGAACGATGAAGAATGGAGGACGTAGTAAGAATGGAGGATATAGAATGAATCGGCTAATATGAACCGGTTACCCTGAACTATCTACTGTCGACTGTCAACCCTCAACCCTCAACCATCAACCATCAACCATCAACCATCAACCATCAACCATCAACTATCAACTATCAACTATCAACCCCGTGTCTAACCGCCTACTTCTCAATAAAGGAATCAAGTACCTCGCGTTTTCCCTCCCGTTGACCTTCATTGGTCCGTCAGTCATTTACAACGCGTTCATGAACCAGCATACCGCGTGGCACTACCTGGTATTGGCAATCGGGGTTGTAATGTGTTTGGCGGCGATGTTCCTGATGTTCAAGGGTATCATGACGGTCGTTAAAAGTCTTTTTGGAAACTAATGGAAGAATTGCTGTATATCGACCGTGAGTTCGTCCGGGTCAACCTGATCGGGGCGACCATTCAAAACCGCGAGTTTGATGGTTGCACGTTTCGCAACTGCGACTTTTCCCAGACCACCTTCCGCGACTGCAGTTTCATTGACTGTACGTTTCACGACTGCAACCTGTCGATGGCGCAGTTGCCCGCGACTGCGCTGAAAAAAGCCGACTTCGTGGCATGTAAGCTGCTCGGCATCCGTTTCGATGCCTGCGCCGATTTTCTGTTTGAGGTTGGGTTCACCGGCTGCACGCTCGATTACTCCTGGTTTTCCGGTAAGAAAATGACCAAAACCGTTTTCCGCGACAGTTCACTCAAAGGCGTGAACTTTTCGAAAACCGACCTGTCATCGGCTGCTTTCCCGAACTGTGACCTGTCTGACGCGGTTTTTGACGATACCAAACTCGACGGCGCCGACTTCACCGAAGCGCTCCACTATCGGATTGACCCGGACTTTAATTCATTGAAAAAGGCTACATTCCGTGTAGACGGACTCGAGGGCCTTCTGGAAAAATACCAAATCATCATCAAATGAACGCAGGAAACGCCTATCTCGAAAGCGCGCGCAAGCAGTTTCTGTATTACAAAACGTTGGGCGAAAAGGCCATGCGCCAGCTTGAGCCCGAGCAACTGTTCTATTCGCCAAACGACGACACCAACAGTATCGCGGTAATTGTGCAACACGTGGCCGGCAATATGCTCTCGCGCTGGACCGACTTCCTTACCTCAGACGGCGAAAAGGCATGGCGGAACCGCGACGCTGAATTCGTCGACGCTTACGAATCGGTCGACGCACTTTGGCACGACTGGGACAAAGGCTGGGCGTGCCTGTTTGCTGCCGTTGACCCGTTGACCGACGCTGACCTCGACACGATCATTTACATCCGAAACGAAGGCCATACCGTAGTGGAGGCCATCAACCGGCAATTGGCGCACTACCCTTACCACATCGGGCAGATGGTGTTCTTTGCCAAAATGATCAAGCGGGGCGAGTGGGATAGCCTTTCCATTCCGAAGAACAAATCCATCGATTACAATGCCGGTAAGTTCTCAAAAGAGCGAACCATCCGGAATTTCACCGACGACGAACTCGAAAAACTAAGCTGATGCGCCGTATCCCTTTTTATCACTTTTGTTTGACAGCGGCCGTAATGACAACCTTTCTCAGTTGCCTGCCCCAGCCGGAAACCGATTGCAAAGCCTACCATACGGGACGTTTCCGTTTTGAGCTTGACGTTGACGGTGTGAAGAAAAGCACGGTGCTCGACCGAACCGAAAACTTTCAGTATGAGACCTTTGAGGGTAAGACCGACACCGCCAGCGTGCGCTGGGTAAATGACTGTGAGTTCATCCTGCAAGAGCAGCAGCCTAAATCGGTGTTGCCAAAACGTCCGATCCGGATGAAAATCTTGACGACCTCGAAAAATTCCTATACCTTTGAGTACGGTATCGTGGGGGAAAAAGACACCCGCATCGGCACCGCCTACCGAATTCCATAAAACCACACATGTTCGACGTTTTCCTCAATCCCAACGCCTGGATCGCCTTATTTACTCTCACTTTTCTTGAGATTGTCTTAGGCATCGACAACATCATCTTTATCTCCATTACCACCGGCAAGCTGCCCGTGGCCCAACGAAAAAGAGCCACCAAAATCGGTATGTTCCTGGCGATGTTCATGCGGATCGCGCTGCTGTTTGGTATTTCGATCCTCATCGCGATGAAAAAACCGTGGATCAGCTTCGACTTTGGCTGGATGTCGGGTGGTCTGACGGGGCAGAGTCTCATTCTGCTGTTAGGTGGCCTGTTCCTACTGTATAAAAGCACGAAAGAGATACACGAAAAAGTAGAGGAAAAAGGGCAGGAAGAAAAAGAGCTGAAACGCTCTGCGGCACACAGTTTTGGCAACGTCATCTTCCAGATCATCCTGATCGATATCGTATTTTCGTTTGACAGTATCCTGACTGCCGTCGGTATGACCAGCGGCATCGAGGGAGCGCTGCCCATCATGATCCTGGCCGTTGTAATTGCTGTCATCGTGATGATGCAGTTCGCGGTTCCGGTGGGAACCTTTGTAAACAAGCATCCTACCATCCAGATACTGGCACTTTCGTTTCTGGTCCTGATCGGTTTTATGCTGATTGTGGAAGCGGCCCACTATGCCCATTTCCACCTGTTCGATACCGAAGTCACTTCGATTCCGAAAGGGTATCTTTATTTTGCCATCGCCTTCTCCCTCCTTGTTGAGATGCTGAACATGCGGATGAAAAAAAATAAGACCAAATAAGAAGAAACGGCGAAATAGTAACCAACGTCAGTTTTTCTTCCGGCCGATGTGCCGTACCTTTGCGCGAGCCACGATTTTATGCGCCTGATAATTGCCTTAACCGTCTTCTGCCTCCTGGCCAAACCGGCCTTCCCGGTGCTGGAATACGTGTTGCAATATGACTACATTTCAAAGGTGCTGTGCGAGAATAAAGCAAAACCCGAGCTTCACTGTAACGGTAAGTGTCACCTCATGAAAGAGCTTGCCAAAGCCAGTGAGGCCGACAAAAGCGACAGCCACAAACCGAATGACAAAAAAGGGGGCACTTTCGAGCCTGATTGGGTGTTTTTGTTGACACCCTGTGCCACTGCCCTATCCTATACTATTTCGGGTACAAGCCCGATTGCCGTGCACGCAACGCCCCGTTTGTTGCAACCGGCTTTTGGCGACATCCTGAAGCCGCCCTGTTTCTGATTGCTTTCCTCTTTTGGATCGCTGCCCGTGCAGCCTTCCCCCTTTTTATTCAATTTTTTAAAAGCAATCATGAAAAAATACCTCCTTTTCATGGCGTGTATCGTCATGGGCACAACCGTCGTATCCTGTTCGAACGACGATACCAATACGCCATCCGGCACCGGCAACCTCATTGTAGAATTCGACAATGTGTTCGGCGCAAACGACTTAATCCTGAATACGGCTTCTTATTCGACGTCGCAGAACGAGAACCTGAAGATTTCGCAGGTGAAATATATCGTCAGTAATATCAAACTGACCCGCAAAGACGGTACCATTTTCACCTATCCAAAAGCCGAAAGTTACTTTATTGTAGACGAGACGGATGCAACCACTCACGAACTCGAACTTTCGGGTATTCCGGCTGGTGATTACGAATCGATTTCCTTTGGAATCGGTGTGGATGAAGCCCAATTTAACCTGGGTGCTGACGGACAAGGTAATTTCCTGGCATGGGCAGACAGCGAAGACATGATGTGGTCTTGGAGTGCCGGTTACAAATTTGTCATGTTCGAAGGCATGTTTACATCCCCTACCGTTTCAAGCGACACTATGTTCATGGTCCATACCGGAAAAACGGGGGCTTCCTACAATTATGCCGAGATTACGCTTCCGATGACCAACGACGCACTTGTGCGCACCAACATTACCCCACAGGTACACATCTTTGCGGATGTAGCGAAAATCATCGACGGCACCAACAAAATTTCGTTGACTGCAAATAATATGGGCGGTATGGGTGCGATGATAATGGGAGGCGAGGCTTTGCCACAAATAACAGCCAACCTGCAGGGAATGTTCACCGTCAACCATGTCCACAACGAATAAGTCACTGCTGTGGACAGCCGGCATTGTGGCCTCCGTCTTCCTTGTATCGTGTTCGGACGACGGGGGCTACGAACCGGTGCCGCTTACGATCAGCAATCCGTCGAACTTTCCCCAACCGGTATACGACTTCACCGTCAATCCGCCCACCGAAGCCGGATTTGCGTTAGGGAAAAAGCTGTTTTATGACGGACGTCTGGCGGCAGATGGCGTTGTATCATGTGCGTTCTGTCATATGCAAGCGAACGCATTTACACACCATGGACATAGTCTGAGTCATGGAGTCAACAACGCTGTGGGTACACGCAACGCGCCCCCGTTGCAGAACTTCGCCTGGCAAACCGCGTTTATGTGGGACGGGGCCGCGTCGCACCTCGATACCCAGCCGCTGATCCCGCTGCTGAGCGACGTGGAAATGGCGGGCGACCTCAGCGCGATCGTCGATATGATGAACCGTGACGGCGACTACAAGCGTTTGTTTGCGAAGGCATTCCCGGGTGAAGCTATCGACTCGGAGCATATGCTGAAAGCCCTCGGACAGTTTATGGTGACGCTCCGAAGCACCGATTCGCGATTCGACAAGTACCGCCGTAATGAGGCGGGCGGTGCACTTACGGATCAGGAATTGGCCGGATACGCCACGTTTCAGGCGAAATGCGCTTCCTGCCACGCTACCGACCTGCAAACCGACAACAGCTTCCGGAACAACGGGCTGCCCGTGAATCCGCAGTTACACGACGTCGGGCGCTACCGGGTGACGGAAGATCCTGCAGACCGCTATCGGTTTAAGGTGCCCAGCCTGCGAAACGTTGCCGTGACTGCGCCGTATATGCACGATGGTCGGTTCTATTCGCTTGAGGCCGTATTGGAGCACTACAATTCGGGCGTGGTCGCTTCGCCTACACTCGATCCGTTACTGGCGGGTGATACGCCGGGCATCAGGCTCAATGCGGCTGAAAAGGCGAACCTAGTGGCGTTCCTCCAAACGCTTACTGACACCCATTTTCTCACCAATCCACTTTATTCTGAATACCGATGAAACGACTTATTCTAGTACTCATGATACCGTTTTGGGCGCTGGGCGCTGTTACTGACAGCCTGGTGATCCCCAACTTTGGGCCGCCTCCGAGTGAACTCGCGGTCGCCCGAATGCCGTGTGATGCCTGCGGTTGCTCGGCCAGCGGTGGCAGTATGGGGTTTGCCTCGATGCTGAACAGTCAGTTCGTGGGCGTTCGCTATATGTACCAGCGCTATAAAACGACCGACGGACTCTACGCGAACTCACCGTGGCGTGCGGAAACCTTCCATACGTTACAGTTGTGGGGCCGCATCCCGATTGGCAATAAGTTGAACGTGACCGTCATGGCGCCCTATCACCACAACACGCGTGCGACCGAAACCGGCAGTGAAACGATTGAAGGGCTGGGTGATGTGACGGTATTGGCACTTTATCCGATGTTTTCAACCCTTCACGACACGTTGGCCCGTTTGCCGCAGGAGCTCCGTTTGGGTGCGGGCGTGAAGATTCCAGTGGGAACGTATTCCTCGGACAACAATGGCAGCATCAACCCCGGCTTTCAATTGGGTACCGGAAGTTGGGACGTGCCGCTCGCCGCGGAATACCTGATTACGTACCAAAAATGGGGCGTTAACGCCATGGCGAACTACATCGTCAAAACGGAGAACACCAACGGCTATCGTTTTGGCAATCAGTTCAACTATGCCGGTACTGTATTTTCTTTGCGCGAATCGGGGAATTGGACACTCTCGCCGCAATTGGGTTTTGCCGGCGAAAAGTATGAGAGCAACTACCAACACAACCAGCGGGTGGCAAACACTTCGGGCGACGTCTTCTTTGGCAAGGCCGCCTTCGAAGCGGGTTGGAAGCGTTGGTCGATGGGCACCACGTTGCTGTTGCCGATCTCGCAAAACCTGACGGGCGGCAACGTCGACGCGAAATACCGGATAAGTGTCAATCTGAACTTCTCCCTATAAATCACTTTAGGACAAAAAAAGCACGGAGCAAATCGTTCCGTGCTTTTTATGTTTAGGGTTGAAAGTCGAAAGTCAAAAGTTGAAAGTCGAAAGTCGAAAGTCGAAGGTCGAAAGTGGAAGCTACATCTTTGAAAGTCGATAGCAGGAACTTGGCGCCGGATCGCACCGCTCACAAAACGCACTACCCATATCAACCGTCAAAAAAGTGGGGCGCAAAACAGATGACAAACAGATGCACTAGGCTCGTCCCTAAATGAAAAGGGATGTCGTTTACAATGTGGTATACTCTCCGCTGTAGCCTGGGGTATTAGAACAACGTTGTCTGTCCTTCTTCATCCACCGGTGGATCCGGAAGCGCTTCGACCTCATCAGACGCATCGTCTGCTGATGCGAGCGGCATCGGTTCTGGTTCAGGCTCGGGTTCTTCTTCGTATGGCAACGGATCGAGCAGGTTGATCTGCTTGACTTTATCGGTCGTGAGTTGGTTGCCCTGTGCTTTGATGCCCTTGACCGAGATGAATTGCTCAAGATCGACGGTCTGGTTGTCTTTCTGGACGCCCTTTACCTTGGCAAATATGACTTCCGCTACGGGTCGCCAGTCGGTTGACACAATCTCAAGATGGGAACCTGCATGCTCGCTGATGAACAACTCTTCCTTATTCTCGTTCTCGACCAGAAAACGCTTCACGTAGTAGCGTTCTTTCTCGCCATCGTAATAAATGGCCGATACCGGTTTCCTGGGATTCCATTTTTCGAGACGGATCATATCGTCTTCGAAATGCGTCGACAATTCCGGGATGATGGTCTTGACTTTACCTGATTGGGTGATGACCAACAAGCGGTCGTTGGGTTTGAATTCGCCCAATAGTTCGCCGCGCCCGTCTACGTTGAGGCGTTGCACCGTATCGTCGAACCACACCTTACGGGGCCGCAGGGTCGAGATACCCTTCTCCTTCAGTTCGATTTTCTTGATCGGGTATTTCGTGACGGTATTGCCCCTTGAAGCACGTCCCTTGATGGCGATATTAGCGAAGTCGAGATCGAACTTCAGTTTTTTCACTGAACCGACTGCGCGCAGCAACACCGTCACCACTTCCGCCTCGCCGTTCGGGTTTCCGGAGAAATACAATACCATCGAACCCGGTTTTTCCTGGGTCAGGTCGTAGGCCTTGTCGCGGGTTACGCCCGAGACGTTGAAACGTTTGACATACGACGGCCCCGACTTACCATCGCGGTAAATCATGTTGTAGATGGTGCGTTTGTCGTTCTTGTCGAAGACGGCAATGTGGATAATATCCTTACCAACGAACTTCTTATCGTCGACTTTCGTTACCAGCATCTTGCCGTCGCGGAGGAACACGATGACGTCGTCTATATCGGAGCAATCGCCCACGTATTCGTCGCGCTTGAGTCCGGTGCCGATGAAGCCTTCTTCCCTATTGACGTAGAGCTTGGTATTGCGAAGGGCGACTTTGGTCGCTTCGATGTTGTCGAAACTGCGGAGCTCTGTTTGCCGTTCGCGTCCTTTGCCGTATTTCTCTTTCAGTCGTTTGAAGTAATCGATGGCAAACTCGATAATGTGCTCTAAATGGTGTTTCACCTGTTCGATATCGGCCTCGAGCGATTCAATGAGTTGTTGCGCCTTGTCGATGTCGAACTTCGAGATACGTTTGATGCGGATTTCCGTCAGGCGGACGATATCGTCGTCGGTCACTTCGCGTTTCAGGTGCTTCGTGAACGGTTTGAGCCCATTGTCGATGGCCCGGATGACGCCTTCCCATGTTTCCTCTTCTTCGATGAGGCGGTAGATCCGGTTTTCGATGAAAATGCGTTCGAGCGATTGGAAATGCCATTTCTCTTCGAGTTCACTGAGTTCGATCTCGAGTTCCGACCGCAGGAGTTCTACGGTGCGATGTGTAGAGATTTTCAGCATGTCGGTCACGCCGATGAACCGCGGTTTGTGCGAATCGATCACGCAACCGAGCGGGGCTACCGACGTTTCACAGGCCGTGAACGCGTAGAGCGCATCGATGGTCTTATCAGGCGATACGCCGGGCGGAAGGTGGATCAGGATTTCTACCTCAGCCGCCGTATTATCTTCAATCTTCTTAACCTTGATCTTCCCTTTTTCGTTGGCCTTCAGGATACTGTCGATCAGGGTCGATGTATTGGTCGAGAATGGGATTTGGGTAATGACCAGCGTCTGTTTGTCAAGCTGCGAGATCTTTGCCCGCACCCGCACCCGACCGCCGCGCATACCGTCGTTGTAATTCGAAATGTCGGCGATACCGGCGGTTGGGAAATCCGGGTACAGCACAAACGACTGCTTTTTCAAGACCTTGATAGACGCGTCGATCAGTTCATTGAAGTTGTGCGGCAATACTTTCGTGGACAGCCCCACCGCGATTCCCTCGGCCCCTTGTGCCAACAGCAACGGGAACTTGACGGGAAGGTTGATGGGTTCGTTCCGGCGGCCGTCATATGATAACTGCCATTCGGTGATCTTAGGGGAGTACAGTACTTCAAGCGCAAACTTCGACAGTCGCGCTTCGATGTAACGCGAGGCTGCGGCCCCGTCGCCTGTGAGGATGTTCCCCCAGTTCCCCTGCGTATCGATCAGCAGGTCTTTCTGCCCAATCTGCACGATGGCGTCGCCGATGGACGCGTCACCGTGCGGGTGGTACTGCATGGTGTGCCCTACGATATTGGCCACTTTGTTGTAACGGCCGTCATCGAGTTCGCGCATCGAGTGCATGATGCGGCGCTGCACGGGTTTGAAGCCGTCTTCAATGGCGGGTACCGCGCGCTCCAGGATGACATACGACGCATAATCGAGGAACCAGTCTTTGTACATACCGGTAACCTTGACGATGGTATCGTCGGGGTTTACTTCGTCGTTTTCGTAGAAGTTGTCGCTGGAGTAGCTTGTTCCAGGTTCGTCTCCTTCCTCTTGTGGGAGGTTATTTTCCAACTCGTCTTCTGACATTTCTTGGTTTTGGGTTTTGGGTTCTAGGTTTTGGGTGGTCGGGCCGCTCAAAACAGAAACTCAACTTATTGTATCTCCGGGGTATCCTATGGAACCGGTTGTTTCATTATACTACACACCGCAGCCCCGATGGCAGCGGAAAGCCCGGAGCCACACGACGCTTTTTTTGCGGTTTGGCGCGGCGACCGGAGGAAGCCGATGCGAAGCCGACAAAAAAACGGCGTTTGGCGAGGACTTGGAGCGAACAGCGGGAAATGACTGCACAAAGTAATTGACAATTGAGAATTGATAATTGATAATTGCGATTATGATGTGGGCGATTCATTGTGCATCGTACCTGGTTCATTGTCCACTTATAAACGCCGTCTAAGGCATTCGCTAATTCGCTCATCCGCTAATTCGCTAATTCTTCTCCACGACGTCTAGTTCCACCTTCAAATTATTGATGATGAAGTCCTGCCGGTCGGGTGTGTTTTTGCCCATATAGAATTCGAGCAGTTTCTCGATTGACGTGGCCTTGTCGAGCATGACCGGGTCAAGGCGTATGTCGGCACCGATGAAGTGCTTGAATTCGTCTGGGGATATTTCGCCGAGCCCTTTGAATCGCGTGATCTCGGGCTTTGGTTTCAGTTTTTCGATGGCGTCGACGCGTTCCTGCTCGCTGTAGCAGTAGATGGTTTCTTTTTTGTTGCGGACGCGGAACAGTGGCGTTTGCAGGATATACAGGTGTCCTTCTTTGATGAGTTCGGGAAAGAACTGCAGGAAGAACGTAATCAGCAACAGCCGGATGTGCATGCCGTCGACGTCGGCGTCGGTGGCGATGACGATGTTGTTGTAGCGGAGGTTTTCCATTTCCTCCTCGATGTCGAGCGCGGCCTGCAACAGGTTGAATTCTTCGTTTTCATAGACGATTTTCTTCGTCATGCCATACGAATTCAGCGGCTTTCCGCGAAGGCTGAACACCGCCTGCGTGTTGACATCGCGGGATTTGGTGATGGAACCCGACGCCGAGTCACCCTCGGTAATGAACAGCGTGCTTTCGAGGCTGCGCGGGTTTTTGGTATCGGTCAGGTGGACGCGGCAGTCACGCAGTTTCTTATTGTGGAGCGACGCTTTCTTGGCCCGTTCGCGGGCGAGCTTCCGGATGCCGGACAGTTCTTTGCGCTCGCGTTCGGCCTGCAGGATCTTGCGCAGTAACGCGTCGGCTACTTCGGGGTTTTTGTGCAGGAAATTGTCGAGTTGGTTCTTGACGAAGTCGTTGACGAAGGTGCGGACCGAGGTGAGTCCGGGACCCATTTCCGTAGACCCTAATTTCGTTTTCGTCTGGCTTTCGAACACCGGTTCTTCCACTTTGACGGAAATGGCCGACACAATCGACTTGCGGATATCGGACGCTTCGAAGTTCTTGTTGTAAAATTCCTTTACCGTGCGCACGACAGCTTCGCGGAAGGCCCCGAGGTGGGTGCCGCCCTGGGTGGTGTTTTGTCCGTTTACGAACGAATAATATTCTTCCGAATACTGCGTCTTGCTGTGGGTCATCGCGATTTCGATGTCGTCGCCGCGCAGATGGATGATCGGATACACGCAATCCTCGTCGGTGATGGTTTCTTCCAGGAGGTCTTTGAGTCCGTTGTCGGAATAGTACTTTTCCCCGTTGTAATAAATCGTCAGTCCGGTATTGAGGTAGCAGTAGTTTTTGAGCATCCGGATGATGTATTCATTCCGGTACTTATAATGACGGAAAATGGTTTCGTCGGCGATGAACTGCACTTTGGTGCCCCTCCGTTTGGTGGATTCGATCACGTCCTCCTCCAACGTCAGCTCGCCGGCGGAAAACTCGGCCGCTTTCTGCTGGTTGTCGCGCACTGACTCGACGCGAAAGAACGTCGACAAGGCGTTGACGGCTTTGGTACCGACGCCGTTGAGTCCGACTGATTTCTTAAACGCCTTACTATCGTACTTCCCTCCGGTGTTCATGCGCGATACGACGTCGACGACTTTCCCCAGCGGGATGCCGCGTCCGTAATCGCGAACGGTGACCATTTTGTCGCGAACGGTGACCTCGATGGTCTTCCCGGCGCCCATTACGAACTCGTCGATACAGTTGTCGATGACCTCTTTGAGGAGGATGTAAATGCCATCGTCGGGAGAAGAACCGTCGCCGAGTTTTCCGATATACATCCCCGGACGCATGCGGATATGCTCCTTCCAGTCGAGGGATCGGATGTTCTCTTCGGTATACAAATGCTCTTCTGCCATTGGTAGCGGTTTCCCGCTAATATAAAGGGATAGCGGGGGATTTTGGGTGGTGGGGAGGGAAAGTTATTAAGAAGGATATTGACAATTAATTAGCGAATGAGATAATTAGCGAATTAGCGAATGGGTGTTTCGAGGCGAGGGCGGGGATTCGGTTTTTGGTTTAGAGTTCATGGTTCATGGTTCATGGTTCATGGTTCTTGGTTCTTGGTTCATGGTTCTTGGTTCATGGTTCAGAGTTCTTGGTTCTTGGTTTTGGGTTTTGGGTTTTGGGTTCTTGGTTACATGTTGGGGAGTTGGAATATGGGGGCATTTTGGAAATTTGTCGCTATAGACGCTTTATATACGCCTTATATACGCTTTATCCAGGGAGTATTCAGGGAGTATGACCCGTTGTGTGGTAGCTATACAGATTGGTAAATAAATCCTTGTATGGCTCTACATGGGTGCTTGCCTTGTATAGGTTAGTTTGAAAACCTTTTGAGTTGCTTTTTTGAGCTTACTCGCGTGTATGATTTTTGTTGCCCTATTCTGCAATTTCGAATTTGGTATTTCGTAAAGTGGGTTGGGTCATCTGTTGCTCACACGCGCTACGCGCAGCGCCGATTTCAACGATAACGGAAGCTATTTCATTCAGGCAAAACCCTTATCTTGCCCAAAGCAAACGGTTTCGCATAATGGGCGACCCTGAGCGGGCGTGACGTGTTGTAGGCGCGTTAACCACAATTCGTATGAAAAAAGTAATGATCGCGACTCTACTGGTAGTACTCGCAATGACAGGCTGGCAGTTCGGTCTCTTTTATCGCTATAATTATGTTACGGCTAACGTTGATTGTTGGAAAAATGCGGTCTGCCTTGTTACGACAGAACCACCGGATCCCTGTGGAGCCCGGTGTGTAGGATTGAAGGAAAAATATGGATTTCATGAAGTGTATGTTGGTTGTAACCTATCTGACTCAGAAATGCGCGGCATAGACGCCTATAACGCCGAGGTTGAACGATATTTGAACAAAAGGAACGGTGGAAACTGGAGAAAGAAATACGAATCAGAACGGAATTCAACAACTGAAGATAAAGCGCTTAAATGACCGCACACCAAACGTAATAGTGCCCTTTATGAGTGACACGCTTAATTCATTTAAAGTAACAGACCGACACACGTTCATTGCGTTTCTTGAATTACTACACAGGGATTTTCTGGACCATCCTGAAAACTGGGAAAACAAAACGTTGCCTGATTTTTTGGACGCATTGCGCAGGTATACGGAGGACATCCAGGGTTATTACGATAACATGAAACTAAACGTGAATGCGGACGAACCAAACTGGTCAACATTTACAGACATTTTCAAGGGTGCCCGAATGTACGAGTAAACTGAGACGATACGGACGGACGAGTTGATCATTGTGAAAGCAAGTGCATGAGACGCACCGATGGGTTCCCCGATCCATGCGTAGAAAGACACAGGGTTTGCACCTATAGTTTATGGATTTCCGTCAAAAAAATGATACAACAGCATAAAAGGGGCACGATAGGTTTGGAAGGTTGTTTTGGTGGATGTGCGAAATGGTTCCGTAAAAAAAATAACGTATCGCTTTAAACTTCTGCTGACAGCCGCTAGGTGCAATGCACCAGTTTTGGTTAAGTAAAACATTTCGTCTTTTTTGTTACCTTCACTCCGAGCGGAGAATAATCAGTTTCAATTCTCGCCAACAACGCGCGACACTCGAAACCTTGGTATACTAAAACTACCCGATTGAAGAAAGTGGTTATTATTAAGTTCAAAGAATCTGCCAAACATTCCAACAGATTAATGTTGCTGCTTACAGCAGTTAGATCCAATCCGCTGGTTTAGTCTAAATTCAGAATCGCGTTTCTTACTACTTTACTCCGTTCCAATTGCGTCTGACTCGAGTGGCCGCGATAGACATCGCATAACCGCGGTTCTACGCAATTGCCCCTCCTCTTGCAAAGTGTATCCCTTTTTTTCCCTAACTTCATCCCGTCCCGCGGAGGGACCTAAATCCCAAATGCCGCAAGCGATGTGAAGCAGCCGGACGTTATCAAGCCTACGGAAATGATAGCATGTATTGAACTACTTCTCGCCTTCCTTTTTCCCATTACATGTATTTGTTTTGTCGTCCTCGTTATTCTTGGTGCAACCATACAAATTTCAAATGGGGGGCGGTAATTTTCTTAAAGACTTACATACTTTCAAAATAGGTATTCCCTCTCTTATTGGAACGGTTGCGGGTTTTGTTCTGATTTTTGGTCTATCCTCTTTAAAGCAGAAATTACTTCGAGACGAGGTAAGGCAATTTTTCAGTACCGGAAGTTACACGGTCATGATTAAGGGTCAAAAACGGGATTCGCTAGGGTTTGCCCTGCGAAAAATTGCTACAACATCTGATAATAGAAATACGGGGGACATTGAAATAAAGGCGCTTGCCCTAAACAAAACGGACACTTTAAAGCTACGACTGCAGCGATCGTCGGTGAGTCCATGTAAATACTGGGTATATGTAGAAAACGATCCCTCTACCAGTGAAAATTGTATTGGTGAAATAAATACGAAGTTATTGGACGGCTATTAGTTTAGCCTGGTGACAAAGCCCAGATACGGGTGAATGAAGGCAACGAAAGCAAAATCGATTTTTACATCTTTGCTAAGAGCTAAACACTATTAAAGATGAACTACGAAATGTCCTTTCAGGAAAGAGCGAAGTTAGGTTTGGAACAACTATCCAATCAATCGCCGGTTTCCTTAGAGTCAGCACGTCAACAGGCTCGGAAACTCCAGGCGCAAAGCACTTCAAAGAACAAAAAACGGAGAAGCTGAGTTCCTACATTTCGCAACATCGCCTTCAGATTGAGGTCGATGTATCTCATAATGGTAGTCAAGCGCAAAACAGATAGTATACTTCAAAATTCCGGGTACTTACCGGAAATGCCCAACCCCTCGCCCTTCACCATCAAATAGCCCATTTTCCCACGACTCATTTCCCATTACCCCCATTATCTAATTTTCTAATTTTCTCATTATCTAATTCCCATTCGCTAATTGCTTCGCCAGTCGGCTATCGCCTCGTGTCGCTAATTGTCTCATTCGCTAATTTCTTAATCCAGTTCAATGCTTTTCCCACCACCCCTACCCTAACTTTGTACCATAATTAAAAACTATTTCAATCATGGCCACAACGGTTTTACATACAGCAGCTTCCCGCGGACACGCCAATCACGGTTGGCTTGACGCCCGCCACACCTTCAGCTTTGCGAGCTACCACGACCCTAACCGGATGCACTTCGGTGCGCTGCGGGTTTTGAACGACGACCGCGTTGCCGGTGGTATGGGCTTCGGCACACACCCACACGACAATATGGAAATCATCACCATTCCGCTTGAAGGCGATCTCCAACACAAAGACAGCCTCGGCAATACCGCCATCATCCGTCGCGGTATGGTGCAGGTAATGAGTGCCGGATCGGGCGTACAACATAGTGAGTTCAACCCGAATGCCGATCAGCATACCAATCTGTTGCAGATTTGGGTGTTCCCGAACAAACGCAACGTCTCCCCCCGTTATGACGAACTCGTCATCTCGGATAAACAGCAACGGAATGCCCTCCAGCAGGTGGTGTCGCCGAACCCCGATGACGCGGGTGTCTGGATCCACCAGGATGCGTGGTTCCACCTCGGCACCTTCGACGCCAACGCAGGCACTTCCTATACCCTCAAAAAAGAAGGAAATGGCGTGTATGCCTTTGTGATAAAAGGTAGCTTTACCGTCGCCGGCGTAGAACTGAACGAACGCGACGGACTTGGCATCACCGACACCGATGCGTTCGACCTGACCGCTTTATCGCGTGACAGCGAAATTCTTTTGATGGATGTACCCATGAAATTCTAACTGAAATAAACTTTTAAAAATCACCAATATGGCAACTACAAAATGGGTTCTTGACCCGACCCACTCCGAAATTACCTTCAAGGTAAAACACATGATGTTCACCAACGTATCCGGAAAGTTCGACACCTTCCAGGCAACGGCAGAAAGCGATGGCGATAATTTCGAAAACGCCCGCTTCGACTTCCAGGCCGAAACCACGTCGATCAATACCGGCAATGCCGACCGCGACAACCACCTCAGGGGCGGCGACTTCTTCGATGCCGAGCAATTCCCGCAACTGACGTTCAAGTCGACGGCGTTCCAACAGAAAAGCGGCGACGACTACACCCTGACCGGCGATCTGTCGCTGCATGGCGTAACGAAGTCTATCTCGCTTGACGTCGAGTTCGGCGGACTGGCGCAGGATCCGTGGGGCAACACCAAAGCCGGACTCAGCGCCACAGGCAAACTGAACCGTAAGGACTTCGGCCTCAACTGGAACGCAGCCCTCGAAGCAGGAGGTGTGTTGGTAGGAGAAGAGGTGAAACTCCACATCGAACTGCAGTTCGTGAAACAATAAATCGGCTTTTTTGCCCTGTGAAAAACGTGGATGCCTCGGGTGTCCGCGTTTTCTTTTTGTAAAACCCTATGCAGAAAGTATAACGCCATATCCGCCACGTCGCAGCATCTTTGTACCTTACACCTCATGCGTTCGCCCGCCTAACCTGCCCTTGCCTTGAAACGAAAACTCCGGAAAACACTGCGAATCACTGCCTGGATATTGGGCTCCCTCATCGCTTTGTTCCTTTTGTTGGTTATCCTGGTGCAGGTGCCGTATATCCAGAACCTCCTCAAAGA
Organism: Flavobacterium sp. HJ-32-4; assembly: GCF_022532105.1. NCBI lineage: Bacteria > Pseudomonadati > Bacteroidota > Flavobacteriia > Flavobacteriales > Flavobacteriaceae > Flavobacterium > Flavobacterium sp. HJ-32-4. Next base: position 2,801,543 of record NZ_CP092832.1, read on the forward strand.
CAAAGCCGTCACCTATCTCGAAGGGAAAATCCATACGAAAGTCCGCATCGACCGTATCGAAATCGGTCTGCCCAAAAAGGTCATTGTCGAAGGCATTTACCTCGAGGACCAACAACGGGATACCCTGTTGTATGGCGGGAAGATAAAAGTCGATATCGGGCTGCTCGGACTCATCCGCAGCGACATCAACATACAATCCGTCGATTTAGAGGACGTAACGGCGAACATCCGGCGGGATGCCAACGGTCGCTTCAACTTCGACTACATCGTCGAGGCGTTCGCGTCGCCAAAACCCAAAAAAGCGTCAGAACCCACCCAAATCGATCTGGGCCGCATCCGGATCAAACGCACCCGACTGCAATGGGATGACAACACCTCAGGTAACGACCTCACGGCAAACATTCGCGATTTGGACGTCAATGTGACGGAATTCAATTTGGAAAAAGGCACGTTCGCGGTACCTGATATCAAAGCAGACGGACTCGCCCTGCGCTTCCACCAACGGAATCCGGTGGCGACATCAGCAGTCAAAGCCCCATCCAAAAAAGCAGCCGCGTCTTCTCCGTTTACGCTGGTATTGGATCGCATCCAACTTTCTGCCATCGACCTGGCTTACGATAGTGAACCGGGCAAAATGGCGCTGGCTGCGAAATGGAAAACCTTGTCGGTAAAGGTGAACGTTTTCGATCTTGAACACCAGACCCTCGACCTGGAACGGTTGGAATGGGCCAAAGTGGATGCCTTCGTACGAAAGAAACAATCGGGTGCTACGACGGCAAGTGCGGGTGAATCGACCGCGGATAACCGATGGAAGATCACTTTAAAAGAAGCGGACCTCTCGACCATCGCGTTCCGTTACGACGACGATAACGCCGCGCCCGGTTCCAAAGGCATGGATTACGCCCACCTCCATTTCTGGAACGTGAACCTGGGCGCCCGCAACCTCACCTACTCAAGCAGCGCCATCGCGGCCCGGATCCAAACACTGCAGGCCAGGGAAAAGTCGGGGTTGGACATACGTGACTTCCACACCGACGTGGCCTACACCAACACCGGCGTCGTGCTGTCGCATCTGTTGCTGCGAACCAACCGTTCCACCATCCGGCAACATCTCGCCGCTTCCTGGCCGTCGTTGGCGGCGTTGAAAGAGCGTCCCGGGCAATTATCGGTGGATGCGGATATCCGTTCCAGCGATGTGGCCCTTTCAGATGTATTGCTGTTCGCACCCCAATTGCGCGAGCAACGTCCGTTTTCCACCTATCCCACCGGCGTATTGCACCTGAACACGAAAATCGCCGGTCCGTTGGGCGATTTGCGTATTCCGACGTTGGAATTGTCGGGCCTCGGACAAACCCGCGTTCGGGCCGGTGGCCGGATTCGCGGTATTCCTGACCCGAAACGATTGGCGTTCGATCTCACGTTATACGAATTCCGTTCAGGGGAAGACGATGCCTTGCGATTGTTGCCGCCCAACACACTACCGCCCAACATCCGGTTACCAGAGCGATTCAGCGCCAACGGCTCGTTCAACGGCACCCTCACGCAATTCCGCACGAAACTGGCGCTGCGCAGTTCGTCGGGAGCGGCGGACGTGACGGCCTTTCTCGACCGACGGATACCCAAGCGGGAACGCTATGACGCCAGCGTCAAACTGACGAATTTCGATGTCGGACGGTTGCTCCGTAACGACTCCATAGGTACGGTAAGCCTGGCGTTTGCGGCCAAAGGCACCTCCTTCGACCCGAAACAGGCAGTAGGCATCCTGAAGGGAAACGTGACGAGTGCGCGCTACAACGGCTACACCTACCACAACCTCAGCCTGAAGGGCAACGCCAAAGCCGGAAACGTGACGGTGGATGCCAAAATGGACGATCCCAACTTTACCTTCCTGCTGGCTGGCGAAGGCGATTTCGGTGGGAAAGCACCTGCGGTAAAGATGCGGATGCAGGTAGACATGGCCGACCTCGAGAAACTCCAACTACACGCGGGGCCGCTTAAACTGCGGGGCGCTGTAGATGCCGACTTTCCCGTTGCCGACCTCGATGCTCCCAACGGACGGCTGACGGTGCACCATTTGGTGGTGGCGAATGCGACGGAACAATTCCCCATCGATTCCATCCAACTCACGGCCGTTTCGACTGCCGAACGTGATTCCATCACCCTGAAATCGCAGTTCCTGTCGGCGAAAATGACAGGGTCTTACTCGCTTACACAACTTCCAAACGCAGTCCGACGCTCGTTAGCGCGCTATTATCCTATGGAGGCGCCCGCGAATACGGCCACTGCGCCCCAATCGGTCGAACTGGAAGTACTGCTTAAGAACGATCCCCTTTTATTCAAACTTCTTCCCGAACTCAAAAGCCTCGAACCGGCCTCGCTTCGCGCGAGCTACCTGTCCGATGGCGACCGGATCGCCCTGGCGGTACAAATGCCAAAACTGGTCTACGGCACCACCAACCTGTCGGGTATTGACGCAACGGTCGACACAACGGCAGCCGGACTTTCCTATCTGGTCGTGGTAGACGACATCCGCAATGCCTCTTTGCAACTTCCGTATGCCCGCCTCCAAGGCCTTGCCAACCGGGATAAGGTGACCTACGACCTGCTTTTGAAAGACGTGAAAGATAAAGACCGCTATCATGTGAGCGGCGCTTTGGTTCCTGACGCGCGACGCATGGCCCTGCAGATCGATCCGGCGACTTTATTGCTCAACTACGAATCGTGGGCAATTCCGGCCGACAATCGGATTTCGTTCGGGCCGGGAGGACTCAACATCCGTGCGTTCCGTCTTGAAAACAACGGGAGTATCCTCGAGGCACAATCGGTCTCCGATCAACCGAACGCGCCGATTCGCCTGGTATTTGAAAGCTTCGACCTTCGTACGCTCACCGATATCGCCCAGCAAAGCAATCTCGATCTTTCAGGGACGCTTACGGGTACTGCCGAACTCCGCGACCTCGCCGGCACCGCGCAGTTTACATCCGACCTACGCATCGACCAACTGGGATTGCAGAAAAAGATCATTGGCGATGTTACCCTGAAAGTAGACAACACCTCACCGGGAACCTTGCAGGCGCGCCTCAACCTCACCGGAAACGACAACGACCTCGCGCTCAACGGCACGTATAAAACTGCTTCCGGTGCGCTCGATTTCGTGCTCGACCTCACCCGTCTTGACATGAAAAGTATCGAAACCCTGTCGATGGGGAATCTGTCCGACAGCGAAGGCTTCCTCTCGGGGCGCCTCTTGCTGAAAGGCACGGCAAGTTCTCCGTTGGTAATAGGCGACCTCCAATTCCACGACGTCGGGTTCCGCGCGAAACAACTGCAATCGAAATTCAGCGGTATCAATGAAAAACTAACGTTCGACGACCGCTTCATCCGACTGGATCGCTTTACCATACAGGATGCCGACGGCAACAAACTGGTAGTAGACGGGTCGATTGAAAACGAGAACCTTACACGCTTCGGCTTCGACCTTTCCGTTACCTCCCAGCACTTCAAGGTGGTAGATGCCGAAGAAAAAGACAGCGACCTGTTTTATGGAAAACTCTACGCCGATGCCCGTTTGCGGGTCAAAGGAAACAGCGACCGCCCGATCGTAGACGGACGCATTACCATTGCCGACGATACCGACTTTACCGTCGTATTGCCGCAACAGGATCCGTCGGTGCAAGACCGGGAAGGCATCGTCAAATTCGTCGATCGCGACAGCCCTTCCCTACTCGACGAACGCATACAGTTACGCGATTCGCTGGCGGTTTCGGACCTAAAGGGAATAGAGGCATCAGTCGATATCGAAGTAAAGAAAGAAGCCACGCTGTCACTCGTCATCGACAAAGGAAATGGCGATTACCTGAAGCTTAAAGGAGAAGCCCGGCTCACGGGGGGAATTGATCCATCGGGCAAAACCACCCTGACCGGACGGTATGACTTTACCGAAGGGGCTTATGAAATGACCTTTAACCTCATCCGCCGGAAATTCGATATCAAGGAAGGCAGTTACATCCTCTGGACGGGCGAACCGACTTCCGCCGACGTTAATATTACCGCTACCTACCGCGCACAGGCAGCACCGATCGACCTGGTCGAAAACATGATCGCCGACCTTTCGCCCGAACAGCGCAATCGCTACAAACAACGCATTCCGTTCAACACCCAGTTGAAGATGAACGGACAACTTTTGAAACCGGAAATTACCTTTGACATCGGCATCCCGGAAGGCAATTACAACGTGGCTACGGAAGTCCTGGACGCGTCGGAAGCACAGTTGGCACGACTCCGCCAGGAACCATCCGAACTCAACAAACAGGTTTTTGCGTTGCTGTTGCTCAACCGTTTCATCGGGCAAAACCCGTTTGCGAGTGAAGCCGGGGGCACTAGCGCCGAATCGTTGGCCCGACAGAGTGCCAGTAAAATCCTGTCGCAACAACTGAACAACCTCGCGGCCGACCTTATCAGCGGCGTGGAGGTGAATTTCGACCTCGAATCGACCGACGACTATACGACCGGGCAACGCGAGAACCGCACCGACCTTTCCGTAGGGGTATCCAAACAATTGCTCGACGACCGCCTTAAGGTGACAGTGGGCAGTAGTTTCGGGTTGGAAGGGCCGCAACAGGCTAACGAGCAAACCACGAATATTGCCGGCGATATTTCGGTGGACTACCAATTGACGAAAGACGGACGCTACCTGGTGCGGGCCTATCGCAAAAACCAATACGAAGTGGCGGTACAAGGACAGGTGGTGGAAACCGGCGTGGCCTTTATCATTACGATGGACTATAAGAAGTTCCGGGAACTGTTCCACCGTTCAGAGGAAGAAAAAGCCCTGCGCGCCGAACGCAAACGACAGGACCGGGCCCAACGTGTAAAAGAAAAAGACGACGACCCCAACGAAAAGGAACGCGAAGATGAAAAGAAGTTGTAGTATCCTCCTCGTGATGGTGTGGCTGTTGGCCGCGTGCACCGGACTCAAAAGCGTTCCGGAAGGCGATCTGCTGTATACAGGTGCGAACGTCACCGTGAAGGGAGACGCGGTGCCTAAAAAAGAACGCAAGGCGCTCCGGGCGGAACTGAAAGAACTGCCCCGTCCGCAACCCAACCGGAAGTTCCTGTGGATGCGGCCGAAACTCTTCTTCTATAACCTGGCAGGCGATGTAAAGAAAGACAAAGGGTTCCGTCACTGGCTGAAATTCAAAGTAGGCGAACCGCCCGTATTGTTCAGTAAGGTTGACCTCGACTACAACGGCAGCGTGCTCGCGAACCGCTCGGAAAACAACGGCTTCTTCAAAACGATCATGAGTGTCGACTCCACGCGAAAGGGCAGAACCGCACGTGCGGATTATACCGTTTCAGTCGGCCCCCGCTACCGCATACGCAACGTCGACTTCCCCTCCGACTCGACCCAGGGAATTGAAAAGGCCATCGGAAACACTGTGCGCCGCACCTTCCTTAAAAAAGGCGAACCCTACAGCCTTGAAACCATCAAAGCCGAGCGCGAACGCATCGACCAGCGACTGAAACAACGCGGCTATTATTACTTCAACCCCGATTACCTGTTGGTGGAAGTCGACAGCACCGCCGGGAAATACGAAGTCGACCTCACCGTTCGCGTCAAGTCGGAAGCGCCGAAAAAAGCGCTGGTGCCGTATCGCATCCATAACATCGTGGTCTACCCGAATTTTAGCCTGAACGACAGCGTCACCGATCAGGATGTCGTAGAGAAATCCTTCAAAGATTTCAGCATCATCGACCCCGAACGGACGTTCAACCCACGCGTTTTCGACCGCGTGTTGTTGTTCCGGAAGAACGACCTCTACAACCGTCGGAACCACAATTTGTCGCTCAACCGGCTTGTCAATCTCGGTACATTCAAGTTTGTCAAAAATGAATTCCGTCCCGCTAAAGACACCATTGGCGACTTCCTCGATGCGTATTATTTCCTGACGCCCCTTCCGCCGAAATCCATACAGGTAAAACTGTTGGGAAAAACGAATTCGGCGAATTACACCGGCACCGAACTCAACGTCGACTGGAAGAACCGCAATACCTTCCGTGGGGCGGAACTGCTGACTATTTCAGTTTTTGGTGGGATGGAAGTCCAGGTGTCCGGACAAAACAAAGGATTCAATGTCTACCGGATCGGCGGGCAGGCGAGTTTGGTGTGGCCGCGCTTCATCTCTCCTTTCCCCCTGAATACGTCGGGTGGGTTCGTGCCGCAAACCAAAGCGGAAGTCGGCTACGAATATCAAAAACGCGACAAGTTGTATGCCCTCAACACCTTCCGCGGCCAGTTTGGCTATCTGTGGAAAGACCGCATCGAAACCGAACACCAACTCAACGTCACGGAGATTACCTATGTGAGTCCACAGAACGTCACGCCGCTGTACCAATCGCAGATAGACGATGTTCCGTCGTTGCAGAAAGTCATTGACAAACAGTTCATTTTCGGTCCGACCTACTCGTATACGTACACCAACACCATGCGGAAGCGGCTTCGGCATACGTTTTACTTCCATGGCAAAGTCGATCTGGCGGGCAACGCGGCGGGTCTCTTGTCGGGCGCCGATGTAAAAGCCGGTAACCAAAAAGAATGGCTGGGTGTGGCGTTCAGCCAGTTTGTCAAAGTCGAAACCGAGCTGCGACACTACCTGAAATTGGGCGAGAACTCGCAGTTGGCGAGCCGGATCATCGCCGGAGTGGGCGTGGCGTATGGGAATTCAATCGAAATGCCCTACATCAAGCAGTTCTTCATTGGCGGCACGAACAGCATCCGCGCGTTTCGCGCCCGTTCCATCGGCCCCGGCCATTTCGACGTCCGGACGCTCGACAGCGACTTCCTGCCCGACCAATCGGGTGATGCCAAATTAGAATTCAGCACCGAATACCGGGCCAAACTCTACTCAGTCGTTCATGGCGCCCTCTTCCTCGACGCCGGAAACATCTGGTTACTGCGTGACGATCCGGAACGACCGGGCGCACGACTCACCAATCGTTTCTTAAACGACCTGGCGGTAGGAACCGGTGCGGGATTGCGCGTCGACCTTTCCTTTTTGGTACTGCGACTCGACCTTGCCTTTCCGCTTCGCGTGCCGTACTTACCTGACGGCCAAAAATGGGTGGGCGACCGTATTGCCTTTGGAAACCCTGATTGGAGACGCGACAACCTTGTGTTGAACATCGCGATTGGGTATCCGTTTTAACGTACTTTTGCGCCATGCCGGCCTTATTCCATCGACGTAACTTCCACAAACACACCTTTTGCCTTTGGCAGGAACGGCCCAAGACCGAACTCGAAGGCCGCGTGCCCGATTTCACCAGCCGCACGGGCAGCCGCTACTTCTTTGACGCGACGGGTGTATACCGCCTTTCGGATCACTGGGCCCGTGTCGCGAATTGCCGTTGGCGGTTAGAAGGAGGCGCCGGACGCGGACAACGCCTCGGCTATGCCAAATGGACGGATTTCCTGCCTGACGACGACCACCAGCGACTCTATTGGATTGCCGTGGATTTCGAGCGGAAGGAAGCGACCTACCACCATCGCGACCAGGGGACGGTAAACGGATGGCTGCGTACGACGCCACAAACGATACGACGCATGCGGGAGGTTCGCAAGATTCTGTGTACGGATGAATGGGCCGCCTATCTGGACGGTGACGTCGAACAAACCCGTCGCGAATGGGTTTCGGAACTCATCCAAACCGACCGCACGCTGGCTTCCATACGCACCTCTGGACCCTCGGGTCGATAAATCGTCAGGGAATCCCTATCTTTGCGGCTAAATTCCCCAAAGGAATAACCCACGTTAATGAATTTCAAAGACTTACAGCTATCGAGCAACCTGCTCGAAGCGATACAAGATAAAGGTTACACCACTCCTACTCCTATCCAGCAACAAGCCATCCCAATTATCCTAAAGGGCTCTGATTTAGTAGGATGCGCCCAAACCGGCACCGGAAAAACGGCGGCTTTCGCCATTCCCATCATCCAGCAACTGCACCGGATGGGTTCCAGCAAACGCAAACTGATACGCGCCCTGGTGGTGACGCCCACCCGCGAACTCGCCCTGCAGATCGGCGAGAATTTTGACGAATATTCGAAATACACCAACCTGCGCCAGGTGACGGTATTCGGTGGCGTGTCGCAAATTCCGCAAGTCGACCAGTTGCGCCGCGGAGTCGATGTATTGATCGCCACGCCCGGACGCCTACTCGACCTTCACAAACAAGGTTTCATCGACCTTGACCACCTGCATACACTCGTCTTGGACGAGGCCGACCAAATGCTCGATATGGGTTTTGTGAACGATGTCAAGAAGATCGTCAAACTTACGCCTGACAACCGGCAGACGCTGCTTTTTTCAGCCACCATGCCGCTCCCGATACGCGAACTGGCGGAAATGTTCCTCAAAAACCCGGAAAGTGTTTCGGTGACGCCGGTTTCCTCTACCGCAGAACGCGTGGAGCAGGAAATCTATTTCGTCGAGAAAAACGAGAAGCGAAACTTGCTCTACCACCTCATCCGGAATGAAAACCTCTCGGATGTATTGGTCTTTACCCGCACCAAACACGGAGCGGATAACGTTGTGCGGGCCCTGCGCAAAAAAGGTGTAGCCGCGGAAGCCATCCATGGCGACAAATCGCAGTCGGCGCGCCAACGCGTGCTCGAAGCCTTCAAAGCGAAAGAAGTCGGCGTGTTGGTGGCCACCGATATCGCCGCACGGGGTATCGACATCAGCCAGTTGCCGTATGTGATCAATTTCGATCTACCCAATGTGCCCGAAACCTACGTGCACCGTATCGGCCGAACCGGTCGCGCGGGCCGTGCGGGCAAAGCGATTTCCTTTTGTGGGAAAGACGAAGCGCCTTACTGGCGTGACATCCTGAAACTGACGAAAGTGGAAGTGGATATCGTCTCCGAGCACCCGTGGCCATGGCAGGACGGCACTCCGGAGCCCGGCGCTGTGCCGCAAAAACCAGAGCCGACCCAGAACAACAACCGGAGTGGAAAACCGAAAGCATCCCGAAAATCAAGCGGTTCGAAGAAAAACAAGCGCCGCTGGTATTGATCAGCGGAAGGTAAGCCGTACTACTTTGCCACGACCTGCCGCATAGGCAACCGTCGGGGAAGCAAAGCGAACGGTATACAAATCCGATACAGACGAAAGCAAATGCCAGGTCTGGCCAGCATCATCCGAACGATGGATGCCCGTAGCGCCGACCGTCACCCATCCCTTGCCTTTACTTCCCGGGACGACTTGTATACATGAGATATAACCGGGTCCCTGGCCGCCACTCACCAATTGCCAGGTCTTCCCGCCGTCATGGGTAATCGCTTTATTGGCGACATTATCGTCAGGCTTGTCATAATTCCCGCCCACGATCATGCCCGTTTGGGCGTCTGCAAACGCAAGGGAGAAAATACCCGTCATCGTTTCGCCCTGCCGGATGGGTGTATCTGCTACCGACCAGGTTTTTCCCACGTCGGCCGAATGAAACACACGTGCTTTTTGTCCGCCCGATGCCATCCACACCTGCTGTCCCTTCACCGAAACACAACTGTTGCTCGACGCGAAGGCCGCTTCGCCCGCTGCTATTGGCGGAAGCGTGGTACAGGGCGTTTTCGTCCAATGACGACCGCCGTCGGTAGTTTGGATGACCGATAGGCAACCGCCCACCGGATCTCCGATGGCCACTCCGTAGGTATCATCCCGAAAAACCATACTGTCATAAAACACCGACGCGCCGTCTTCGCGGTACACACAATCCGCTTTTCCATCCTGTAAACTGACGCGAAAAAGGGTGGCCGGACTTCCCACATTCAATACAAATACAGCATCGCGGGTGAGGGCAATACTGCGCAATTCGGATGTGAGGGTATCGATTTGGCGAAGGGTTACGTCTCGTGTAGCGAGGTGGATGCGGCCTAACCGTCCGTTATCCGCGCCAAACCAAAGGTCGGATGAACCTACTTCCAGCGCCCGGATACTGGCTTTTCCGGTAAAAAGTGTGTCGATGGTAACGGAGGTGACCGCTTGCACAGGGGCCAAACGTGGGGCGCAGCCCGATAACCCTCCGCACACGACGATGAACAGCACGATAAGTCGCTTCATCCGACGAAGATACGTAAACCCTCACAGAAATAAATAATATGCCATTCCCGCACCGAATGGTCAAAAATACGTACTTTTACACCCTTATTTCTTACATCCTGTATGAGCTCTTCCAAGCACCTGAGCAAACTATCGCTGGCTGGACTTTTCATCACTTTAGGGATTATCTACGGAGATATCGGTACGTCGCCGCTCTACGTGATGAAAGCCATCATCGACGAGCATAAGATTCAGTCAGATTTGATTTTGGGGGGCGTTTCCCTTATTTTCTGGACCCTTACGCTGCAAACCACGATAAAGTACGTCCTCATTACCCTCAACGCGGATAACCACGGTGAAGGGGGTATTTTTGCGTTGTATGCGCTGGTCAAGCGTACCAAAATCCAATGGCTGATCGTACCCGCTATCATTGGGGGTTCCGCGCTGTTGGCGGATGGGATCATCACGCCTCCGATCTCGGTTTCATCGGCGGTTGAAGGATTGCGCTACTTCGATCCGGAAATTGACACCGTACCGATTGTTATCGGTATCCTCTTCCTGCTTTTCTACATCCAGCAATTCGGAACCAATCTCGTAGGGAAGTTCTTTGCGCCCATGATGTTTCTGTGGTTCGGGATGTTGGGCGTGCTCGGCACCATACAGATTGTCGGCCATCCGGAAGTATTCAAGGCAATTAACCCTTATTATGCCTACCAACTGCTGGCCAACACCGAAGACCAGGTCAGTGCGTTCGTGCTGTTGGGTGCCGTATTCCTTTGTACGACCGGGGCTGAGGCCTTGTATTCCGACATGGGACACTGTGGGCGTAACAACATCCGCGTGAGTTGGATGTTCGTAAAAGTCATGTTGGTACTCAACTATTTCGGCCAGGCGGCCTATCTCATCCAACACGAGGGGCAGACCCTTTCGATGCTTGATCCGGACAACGGAAACCCGTTCTATATCATCATGGCCGATTGGTTCAAGCCGTTCGGTATCGCCATTGCCACCATGGCGGCGGTCATTGCGTCGCAAGCCCTCATCAGTGGGTCCTTTACCCTCATCAATGAGGCCATGCGTCTCAGTTTCTGGCCGAAGGTGCGCATCAAATACCCGACCGACCTGAAAGGACAATTGTATATTCCTTCAATTAACTGGTTGCTGTTTTTAGGCTGTGTCGGCATTGTCTGGCACTTCCGTGAATCAGCCGCGATGGAAGCCGCGTATGGGCTCGCCATTATCCTGTGTATGATCATGACAACGGTATTGCTGAATTACTACATGATCCTGAAAAGGGTGAAGTGGTATATCATGTCGCCGTTGATTGCGTTGTATCTGGTCATTGAAATCAGCTTCCTGGTCGCCAACAGCAAGAAATTCCCGGAAGGTGGTTATGTAACACTGGTCATCGCCATTGGCCTCATCGGTATTATGTCGGTGTGGTACCGTGCGAAGAAAATCAGCAAGGCGTATACGAAAATCGTAAAAATAGCCGACTACAAGCAAGTACTGTCCGATCTCAGCAAAGACCTTTCCATTCCGAAATATGCTACGCACCTGGTCTACATGACCAATGCCGCCCGTGTAGACGAGATTGAAGAAAAAGTCATGCACTCGATCCTTCAGAAACGTCCGAAACGCGCGGATATCTATTGGTTCATCCACGTCAACATCCTTAACGAACCGTACCGAACCGATTATAAGGTGACGGAGATCATCGAGGAAGACCTGATCCGGATCGACTTTAACCTTGGCTTCCGCGAACCGACCAAGATCAACATCATGTTTAAGGAAGTGGTCAAGGATCTGGTGAAAAATGGCGAAGTAGACATCACCAGCCGCTACGAGTCGTTGAATAAGAACAACATCATCGGCGACTTCAAATTCGTGCTTTCGGAAAAATTCCTGTCGAATGACAGCGACCTGAGATGGCATGAGAAGATCGTCATGAACACCTACTTCCTTATCAAGAAGCTGAGTTTGTCAGAGGAAAAAGCCTTCGGCCTGGATGCCAGTTCGGTTAAAGTCGAGAAGTTCCCGATGGTGCTGCATGCCCCGGAACGCATCTGCATGAAGCGTGTGGAATAGCGAAAAATCGGATTTTTCGTTAAACTTTTCCCAACCCGATTACAAATGGCCCGGTTTTTTCGTCTATGTGATATAGAAAAAATCCTTATTATGAAAACCAAAACAATTTTCCTGATGCTGATGGGATTCCTTTCATTTGGAATGCTGCATGCGCAGGACCGGACCACCGTCACTGCTACCAGCAGCGACATCAGCGATAACCTCGACCTGAAAGCGGTTGCCTCTATTTTTGGCGATTCGCGCGACCTCGAAGATTTTGAGCGTAGACTCAATGACCCTAAGATCCAGATTTCCAACCTAGACCTTAATAACGACGGCTACGTAGATTACCTGCGTGTCATCGAAACCACCGAAAAGAACCTACACCTTATCGTGGTGCAATCGGTTTTGGAAAAAGACGTCTTCCAGGATGTAGCGACGATCAACGTCGAACGCGACGGTGATCGGGTGTCGGTGCAGGTCGTAGGGGATGTTTACATGTATGGCCCGAACTATATTTATGAGCCGGTGTATGTCGTACGCCCGGTTATTTTCGGTGTCTTTTGGGATCCGTACTACCGTCCGTATTATTCACCCTGGTATTGGGGATACTATCCTACGTATTATACCTATTGGAGTCCCTACCCGATCTACCGCTACCGTCGTAACATATACGGGCACATCAACGTGCACAACCACTACAACTACGTAAATGTGTGCAACCCGCGCGCCTACCGACTCTATGACGGCCGTCGCCAGAACGGCTTCGAGCGCCAGAACCCAGGTCGTTCGTTCTCGCAACGTACACAGGTAGATAACAAACGGGATTACGACCTGGTACGCCAGGATACCCGCGGCGGAACACGCGGCGGAACCCGGGCTGTATCCGGAAGTGGCACCCGCGCCAACACTACACCGGTGCGCGGCACTTCAACCGGAACACGCCAGGGAGGCAGCCTCCAGAACGGACGTACGGCTGAAACCGGAACACGCTTCACAGGCGGCACACGTCAAACGACACAACCGAATCGCGCACAGAGTGGCTCTCTCGAAGGGACTCCGACGCGCCCGAGTACAGGCACTACAAACGGGCGCACCGCAGAAACCGGAACACGCTTTAATGGCGGTACACGCCCGACCGCACAACCGGGTCGTGCCCAAAGCCAGAGTGGTTCTTTCCAAAGCGGAAGCACCAGCCAAAGCAGTACTGTTCGGGTAACGCCACAGCGAGACAGGAGCAACAGTCTCGAGACGCCCCGTACGACCAGCGCACCTACACGTGCCACTACGCCGTCACGCAGCTTTACTCCGGCACCTTCGTCAGGAAGTACCGAACCCGCTGTACGGACGGCGCCACAGCGTAGCTCTGGTTCTGCCCGCCAGGAAAACAGCAGTCGCCGTGGCGGTAATGAGGGCCGCGGACGAAGCTAAAAAGTAAATAACACCTGAAACCCGGATAATGCATCCGGGTTTTTTATTTTTGCCTACCAATATGACACCATGGCTTTTCTACGACTGATCCGCTGGCCGAACTTACTTATGATCGCACTGACGCTTTGTTCGGTGCATTACGGCCTATTTAAATCCGCTCACTTTCCCGTTGCCCTTAACGACGCCCGGTTCGCGCTTCTGGTGCTGGCCACGCTGCTGATTGCGGCAGGCGGCTATATCATCAACGACGTTTTCGATCAGTCGACCGATGCCATCAACCGCCCTGACCGCGTGATCATCGGACGGCATATCTCTGAAAAAACCGCCTACAACCTGTATGGCGGTTTCACCATTACCGCCGCCATCATTGGCTATTACCTTGCCGACTATGTAGGACATACCAACTTTGTGGGCGTCTTTATCCTCTCGGCGGCCGTCCTCTACCTTTATGCCTCCAGCTTCAAGCAAAGCCTGTTGATCGGGAATGTATTGGTGAGCCTCCTGACGGGCATCGTCGTATTGGTGCCGGTGGTGTTCGATCTTGTACCCGTAATCGTACCTGAAACACGGGAGTCACTGACGACGCTGGCCAGAATTTGCTTCGACTATGCGGTTTTTAGTTTTGTTATCTCGCTCGCGCGGGAGATTACCAAAGACCTCGAAGACGTAGAAGGCGACGCCAAAACGGGTATGAACACCACGCCCATCGCGTTTGGGATACACACTACCAGGATCATAGTCTTCGTCATAGCCGCGCTGGCGGTTGGGACGTTGTTGTGGTATATATTCGAATACTTCGTCACAAGTAGCCTTTGGTTCGTAACGGCGTTCCTCCTTCTCGGGGCGGTCGGGCCCTTGCTTTTTGTCCTACTGCGTATCTTCCGCGCCTCATCGCCGGGCGAATTCCGCACCCTTTCCACGGCGTTGAAGATCGTACTTTTGGCTGGTGTGTTTTCCATCAGTGTCGTTTCCCTAAACATCCTCTTCAATGCTAAAGGATAAACTCAGCCGCTATCGGGTCATCCTGGCCTCGGGATCGCCGCGTCGCCAGCATTTCCTGCGCGAACTCGGACTTGACTTTGTAATTGAGGTCAAGGAAGTAGACGAATCCTTTCCCGACCATTTAAAGGGAGGTGACATAACCGCCTTTCTCTCTGAATTGAAAAGTGAGGCGTTTGGCCCGTTAGGGGAACACGACATCCTGATTACCAGCGATACCATTGTATGGTTGGAAGACCGCGCATTGGGAAAACCTACAGACCGTGAGGATGCGATTGCGATGTTGGAAGCCCTTTCCGGACGCACACACCAGGTGATGACATCGGTTACCTTCCGGACGCCGTCAGGACATGAGACGCTAACGGAAACCACCGCCGTCACGTTCAATTCCCTCACACGGGATGAGATCGAATATTACATCGATCACTACCGTCCTTTTGACAAGGCGGGCTCTTACGGTATACAGGACTGGATCGGGATGGTGGCCGTAAAACGCATCGACGGGTCGTATGCCAACGTAATGGGGTTACCGGTTGACCGGGTATATGACTACCTGAATACACATTTTTAGACGCCGAAATCTTACAAGACACGGACACATTTCTGTAATGCGATAGCTGCCAAAGCGCCGCATTTTTGTAGCGTCACCGCTTTCTGACGGCCGACGCAAAACAAAATGAAATGAATCCTACCCTTCACTTCCCGGCACCGGTTCGGCTTGCCTGCGTGCTCATCAGCCTTATCGCCCTTTGTTATATCGCCTATGTAGGCCAGGATGTGCTTATTCCGTTGGCCATGGCGGGTTTATTCGCTATCCTCGTACGGCCTGTAGCCGGGTTCATGGAACGACGTCTTCGGTTTCCGCAGGTGTTGGCGTCGATTGTGGCTGTATTGCTCTTTGTGGTCGTCCTCGGTGGAATCGTATCGTTTATTTCGTGGCAGGTCAGTGACTTTGCCAGCGACTGGGATCGTATCAAACGCAACTTCACCATCCATATCTTCCACCTGCAACAATACATCTACCAGCATTTTGGCGTCAGCATGGACGAGCAGCAGGAGTACCTGAACAGCGCCACCAAAAACGGCATGAAATCCGGACGGGCGCTGATCGGAACCACCTTATTGTCGGCAACCGACACGCTTATTACCGTGACCCTGATCCCGGTTTATATGTTCCTTATCCTGATTTATCGCACGCATATGATGACCTTTCTCTGCAAATTGGTCGACAAGGCGCACCACCCGCGGTTGAAAGACATCATGTCACAAATCAAATTCGCCGTCAAGAACTACCTGATGGGACTCACGATCGAGATGTTCATCGTTTCTTTCCTGACCGCACTGGGCTTTTATATAGTAGGCGTGGAATATGCACTGTTATTGGGCGTCCTGACCGGACTGCTGAACCTCATCCCCTATATCGGCATCATGGTCGCCTGTGTCGTGAGCATTTTTGCCTCGCTTACGGCGTCGACGGACATTTCGATCATTGTCGGCGTTTTGGTTGTAAACGTTATCGTGCAGTTAGTCGACAACAACATACTCGTGCCGATGATCGTCAGCTCGAAGGTGCAGGTAAACGCGCTGGCCTCGATTGTGGGTATTATCATCGGCGGGATGCTAGCTGGCGTGACCGGGATGTTCCTCGCGATTCCGATCATCGCCATCCTGAAAGTTGTCTTTGACCGTATCGACTCCCTTGAACCCTGGGGATATCTGTTAGGGGACGATATCCCGCGCACCTTCGAGTGGCACCGCATCCGGCTGCCGCGCTATGCCCATGTGGCAACCGACGAACCCCTGAAAGAGACCGTATCCGCGGAAGCGACATCCGTACCTAAAAAACGCAAAAAGACCTAACATGGAGACCACCAAAACTACCCTGGGCCAACGTGTGCGGACGCGTTCTGTTCGGCTGTCGGAATCGACCCTCCGCAAAAAAAACCGCTTTGAGCAATTCCTGGCGGGGACGGCGGACGGCGTGCTTTTCACCGGACGCGTGATCGCCAATACCTTCAGTCGGGGATTTGAATTCAAGGAGTTCTTCCGCCACTGTTTTGAGGTGGGAAACAAGTCGCTCGGACTTATCTCCGTCACCGGAATTGTGGTCGGCCTTGTGCTGACCATCCAGTCACGGCCTGTGTTGGTCGATTTTGGTGCGGTCACCATGCTTCCGGGGATGGTCGCCGTTTCGATGATACGCGAAATGGGCCCGGTTATGATTGCCCTCATCTGCGCCGGCAAGATCGGATCGAGTATGGGCGCTGAAATCGGGTCAATGCGGGTGACGGAGCAAATCGATGCGATGGAAGTCTCTTCTGCCAACCCGATTCGGTTTCTGGTTGTGCCGCGGGTGTTGGCCATCACGCTGATGCTACCCTTATTGGTGTTGTATGCTGATGCGCTCGGGATCATGGCCAGTTGGGCCGGCGCCAATATCAAGGGCGATGCCAGTTTCGTCTTGTTTATGAACCAGGCGTTCGGGCAGTTGGCTTTTTCTGACTTACTTCCCGCGTTTATCAAGACGTTCTTCTTCGGGGCCGTCATCGGTTTGGTAGGATGTTACAAAGGATACAATGCCGGACGCGGGACGGAAAGTGTGGGACGTGCGGCCAATTCTGCCGTAGTACTTTCGTCTTTGCTGGTAATCATCGTCGATTTGATTGCCGTTCAACTAACTGATGTGATATGAAAACGACGACCACTGATACGCCCATCATCGACGTCCGCGACCTGCGAAAGAGTTTCGGCACCACCCGTGTGCTGGACGGCGTTACCTTCCAGTTGCGAAAGGGTGAGAACCTGGTGATACTGGGGAAATCGGGTACCGGGAAATCGGTGTTGATCAAATGCATCGTGCGTTTGCTCGACGCCGACAGCGGCACGATTACCGTCCTTGACCAGGAAATCAACTCGCTCAAAGGCGACGCGCTTGGGGAAGTCCGCCGCAGTATCGGATTTCTCTTCCAGAGTGCCGCTTTGTATGATTCGATGACCGTGCGGGAAAACCTGGAATTTCCACTCCGCCGCACCGGCCTCAAAACGACCCAGGCCGAAATTGACCAGAAAGTGAAAGAAGTACTCGACGATGTCGGCCTTCCCGAAGCCATCGACCGGATGCCCTCGGAATTATCGGGTGGTATGCGAAAAAGAATCGGACTGGCTCGGACATTGATCGTCGATCCGGCGATTATATTATATGACGAACCCACTACCGGCCTCGATCCGGTTACATCCGACGAGATCAGCCAGTTGATCAACAGTGTCCAGAAACAATACAATACCTCCTCCATCATCATCACACACGATATTGAATGTGTGCGCACGGTGGCCGACCGCATCCTGATGCTGAAAGACGGCACGCTGTATAAAGAGGGCTCCCTCGACGAATTCGAATCGTCGGATGACCCATTGATCCAATCCTATTTTACCTCCAAACGAAAGTCCTAATACTACCACATGAATACGCAAAGCACCACCTTCAAAGTACGCCTCGGCCTCTTCGTTTTTACGGGTATCGTACTCTTTTTCCTTGCCTTGTTCCTAATAGGTAAGCAGAAAAACCTCTTCAATCCCGTCTTCCAGTTGCGGGCCAACTTCCGAAACGTCGGCGGCCTGCAAGTGGGCAATGTCGTCCGTTTTTCGGGTATCAACATCGGGACCGTCGACAACATCCGGATCTTGAACGACACGACCGTTCGGGTCGACATGCTCATCCGCCAGGACGTAAAACCCTTTATCAAAGAAGACGCCCGGGCCGGAATCGGTTCGGAAGGCATTATTGGAGATAAGGTTCTCGTTCTGTCGCAGGGGAATTCCACCCATGAAATCAAACCGAACCAACTCGTCGCCTCGAACGAACCGACCGACATGGATGCCGTGATGCGGAGCCTGAGCGTTACCGCCGACAATGCGGCCGTGGCTTCAGAGGAAATGGCCGAAATCCTGTTGAAAATCAACCGCGGCGACGGAACGTTGGGTCGTTTGATACAGGATAAAGAGATCGCCGAAAACCTCGACAAAACCATGGAAAACCTCAAGAATTCGAGTAAAGGACTCGAGGAAAACATGGAGGCTGCCAAGCACAACTTCCTGTTACGGGGGTACTTCAAGAAGAAAGAGAAGGAAAAACGCGAGAAAGAAGAAGCCGCCAAAAAAGAAGCGAAAGAAGCGGCTGCGAAAGCGTCGAAAAAGGCAACAAAGAAATAGGATTGCCGTTACTAAAGGCAATTATGTATTTTTGGAAGAATGCAGCGTATCCTGATGTTCCTTTTCGTTCTGGCACTGGCACCCATATACGTGTCCGGACAGGCGCCTACGACGGCAAAAGACTCGGCTGCGTTTTACAAGAAAATCGAAAAGGCGTCGAAGCGACGGGGCTTTACCCGCTTTCTGCACCGACTGGTTTTTGAGCCTACTGAAATCAAGAATTCGAATCCGATCCGGAAGCCGAAAAAACGCGACTACAAAAACTACAACGGCCGGATCGTGCGGAACATCAAGATCCACACCCTTGATCCGTTTGGGTATTCCGAAATCGATACGACCCGTAAGCCGCGCAATTGGGGTGAGCGACTGGGGAATGCCGTGCACATCAAATCGCGGCAGTTCGCCATCCGCAACCTGCTGCTTATCAAAGAAAACCGGCCCGTCGATTCGCTGATGGTAAAGGAAAGCGAACGTCTAATCCGTACCCAGCGGTATGTGAGCCGGGTATACATTACCGCCACGCCCGTTTCGTCGGATTCGGTGGATATCAACGTGCGGGTGCTCGACTCGTGGAGCCTTATTCCGAAGGGAAGCATCAGTACGTCACGGACCTCGGTTGAGATACGGGAACGGAACATCCTGGGGAGCGGACACGAATTTGTGAGCCGTATCATCAACGACAATGAAAATGGCAACAAGGCCTATAACTTGCGGTATACCGTCCCTACCATCAAAAACACCTTCATCCGCAGCACGCTGGCGTATCGCGTCGACCTCGATGGGTATTATGGTAAAAGCCTTAACATCGAACGCACGTTCTTCTCGCCGTTTACGGAATGGGCGGGTGGCGTGTATGTCGACCAGCAGTTCCGCCGCGACTCGCTCACCGACATCTCGGGGAATTATTCCCTCCAAAACCTGAAGTATACCTCACAGGATTTATGGGGCGGACGCGCTTTTCGCCTTTTCGAGGGTACGTCAGAGGACGACCGTACGACCCGACTCGTCGCATCCGGGCGTGTTCTTTTTACGCAGTATAGTGAGAGTCCGAAGCGGGAATACGACCTGATTGACTATTTCTCCGGCGAGCGCTTTGTAATGGGCGGCCTGGGTATTTCGTCACGGCAATTCGTCGAAGACCGCTACCTGTTCAACAACGGTATTGTGGAAGACGTGCCGATTGGGAAGATATACGGACTCACGGCGGGATACCAGACCAAGAACGGACGCGACCGGACCTACCTCGGTGCCAGGGCATCGTATGGCAGTTACTTCCGGATCGGCTACCTCAGCGGTAACGTCGAATACGGCACCTTCTTTCGGGCCGGGGCGCTCGAGCAAACGGCTTTTTCGCTGCAGTTGAACTACTTCACCGATTTGATCGACTGCGGCAAATGGAAATTGCGCCAGTTCATCAAACCGCTCCTAATTATTGGCACGAATCGGTTGGCTTCCGTTGCGGACCGGCTGACGATCAACGAATCGAGCGGTTTCCAGGGGGGCTATGGTGCCGGTTACTACGGATACAACAGTGCGGGCATACAGGGCTTCAACAGCGCGATAAACGGAACGAAGAAATTCGTATTGACCTTCCAGACCCAATCGTACTCGCCCTGGCAGGTGGTAGGATTCCGCCTCAATCCCTTTTTCAATTATACGGCTGCGGTGTTGGGCAACGAAATACAGGGGCTTACGAGCAACCGCTTTTACCAGAAAATCGGGGTGGGCATCCTGGTCAGCAATGACTACCTGGTGTTCAATTCCTTCCAGCTATCCATTGCGTTTTATCCGACCATACCCGGTCAGGGCGACAACCTCTTCCTTACCAACACCTTCGAAACCAATGACTTCGGATTCCAGGATTTCGAGTTTGGGAAACCGCGAACCATTATTTACAAATAATCCTGTAAGACGCAGAGGTGAATTATGTAACAACGTATAGGCCCGGTTTTCGCAATTTTACTCCAGACATTTTGTTAGTGAAGACATACATCACACGCCTGGTTCATCCAGGTGCCAGGCTGTCCGGGATTATTTGGTTAGGGTCCCGGGCGGCCTTTTTTAACGCGTGACTAAGACTTTCTTCCGTACTTTTAGTCACATGAAACTCTATACCCTACGACGCACCCAACGGCTCCCCATTTCGGTTTCGGAAGCCTGGGAATTCTTCTCTGATCCCGCTAATTTAAAGACCATCACGCCACCCTACATGGGATTCAACATCGTGTCGGGCGCCGATCGAAAAATGTATCCCGGACAGGTCATCCAATATATCGTGACACCGCTCTTCGGCATTAAGATGCGATGGGTTACGGAAATCACCCATGTGGAAGACGGCAAGTATTTTGTGGACGAGCAACGATTCGGGCCCTACGCTCTCTGGCACCACAAGCACTTTTTCCGCGCGGTGGACGGCGGTACTGAAATGGAAGACATTGTCGACTATGGCTTGCCACTCGGTTTTTTAGGCCGGTGGATGCACCCAATTATCGTAAAGGGCAAACTGGAAGAGATATTTGACTTTCGCCGTCGGCGGATGCTGGAATTGTTTGGACCTTACACAGAATCGAAGACGGTATGACGGTATTCTGGTTCCGACGCGACCTGCGCCTTGATGATAACGCGGCGCTGTATCACGCTTTACAAAGCGGCGAAGAGGTACTTCCCATCTTTATTTTCGATCCGGAGATCCTTGACGAACTGCCCAAAACAGATGCCCGGGTGGGTTTCATACACGAGTTACTGACGAAAATCGACGCCACGCTGCGGCACCACGGCCGTTCGCTGGCGGTGTTCCACGATACGGTAGAGAACGTGTTCACGCGGCTGCTGATTGAGCAGCCCCTGACGACCGTATTTGCCAACCACGACTACGAACCCTACGCCCGCAAGCGCGATGCCGCGGTGTCGAGATTGTTGAAAGAGAAAGACGTGCGTTTCAAGACCTGCAAAGACCAGGTCATTTTTGAAAAATCGGAAGTGGTAAAAGACGACGGCGCTCCTTATGTGGTTTACACCCCGTATTCCCGCAAGTGGAAACAGCTTTTTGCGACAACGCCGCTTCCCTATTATGAATCGAATACCGGTTTGGACCGATTCGCGGTGCATGCGTATCCCTTTTTGTCGTTAGAGGCCATCGGTTTCGCCCCGTCCCCTATCCGCGTTCCGGATTTCACGCTTACCGAGGAGTTGATCGATCGATATGCCGACCGTCGCAATTTCCCGGCGGTTGACGGAACCTCCGGTTTGGGTCCCCATCTGCGGTTTGGCAGTGTGTCGGTACGCGCTATCGTCCGAAAAGCCCTTGCGTCGCGGCAGGAAACCTTCCTTAACGAACTCATCTGGCGCGAATTCTTTATGCAAATATTGTGGCATTTCCCCCATACGCCCCAAAAAGCCTTCCGCGAACGCTACGACCTGGTGCCGTGGGAGAAAAATGAGGAGCATTTCCGGAAATGGTGCGAAGGGAACACCGGTTACCCCATCGTAGATGCCGGCATGCGCGAACTCAATGCCACCGGCCGTATGCACAACCGCGTCAGGATGATTACGGCCAGTTTCCTGTGCAAACACCTCCTCATCGACTGGCGCCGCGGGGAAGCGTATTTCGCGGAAAAACTCCTCGATTACGAGCAGGCCAGCAACGTGGGCAACTGGCAATGGGCGGCCGGAAGTGGTGTGGACGCCGCGCCTTACTTCCGCATTTTCAACCCCGAAGAGCAGATCAAGAAATTTGACAGCGAGCGGCGATACATCCGGAAATGGGTACCCGAATTAGGCACCGATCGCTATCCTAAGCCCATCGTCGATCACAAAGAAGCGCGGGAAAAGGCGTTGGCGACGTATAAAGCGGCGGTGGGGTAGCGGAGTAACTGAGGAACGGAGTAACTGAGTAACTGAGGAATTGAGGAACTGAGGAACTGAGGAAGTGAGGAAATGAGATAGGTAGGAAAAGAAGAAATTGAGTTTGTATAGGGGTATGGGTTAGTAATTTGTCACCATCGATACTTTATCCATACTTTATCCATACTTTATCCATACTTTATCCATACAGTATCTATACAGTATGTTGTCGCGTCCTAAAATAGCTATACAGATTACTAAATAAATCCTGTTTTAGTTACACGACCGTAAGCGTAGCTCTAAATTGGTCTTTTTCCCTACACAAAATCTGGATATAGCGATTCCAGGACAATACGCAAGGTCTCAGTCACTCAGTTACTCAGTTACTCAGTTACCCAATTCCTCAGTTACTCAGTTACTCAATTACTCAAAATTCCTCAGTTCCCCAACCTTCTACCCTCTCTTCTCCATCTCAATCACTTCCAATTGCCGGATGTCGGCTCCTTCGATGGTAAAACGCAGCATCGTACGGACTGAATGGAAACCGTGCTTGCCGATAGCGCCGGGGTTCATGTGCAGGAGTCCGAGTTTTGGGTCGTTCATTACCCGCAGGATGTGCGAATGTCCGCATACAAACAACCGCGGCGGGTTTAAGTACAACTCGCTCCGGATGGTAGGATTGTAATGTCCGGGATACCCGCCAATGTGCGTGATCCACACGTCGACTTCCTCACAGAAAAAACGCTGGTGCAGCGGGAACTCCCGTCGGGCCTTGTCATCGTCGATGTTACCGAAAACCGCCCGAAGCGGTGCTACCTCGCGAAGCGCGTCGGTAACCGAAAGATCGCCTATATCGCCAGCGTGCCAGATCTCATCGGCCTGGGCGCCGTATTTTAGCATGGTGTCGTCGACATGCCCGTGCGTATCCGATAACAAAAGAATCTTTCTCACCGTGTTTTTTGTATGCTGCAAGATAGCGAAAGTGCCCCCTTCCGCCGCGACGCACGTGTGATTAATCCGTATCTTTGTGCGTCCAAAATCCGACTTCACTTGCGCTATTTCACGAGATTTTCCTATAAAGGCACGCAGTACCGCGGATGGCAGTCGCAACCCAATGCCGTGACGGTGCAGGGTACGATGGAGCACGCGTTTTCGCTGCTGTTGGGCGAACCGATTGCCCTTACCGGTGCCGGACGTACGGATGCCGGGGTGCATGCTTCGGAAATGTTCGCGCACTTCGATGCGAACGCATTGGAGGACATCCCCAAATGGATCCATAAGTTGAATTCGTTCCTGCCGAACGACATCGCGGTGCACGCCATTTATGAGGTCGCACCGGATGCCCACGCCCGTTTCGATGCCACCAAACGTACCTACGAATACCGGATTGCGACGCAGAAAGACGTGTTTTCGACAGCATTCGCCTGGCGGCACACGCTTCCCCTTGACATCGACGCGATGAACGAAGCCGCGGCCCTTTTGATGGAATACGACGATTTCGAGTGTTTTTCGAAGGTCGACACTGATGTAACGTCTTTCCGGTGTGCGATTACCGAAGCAAAATGGGAACAGCGCGGCACGGAACTGGTATTCCGCATTGCGGCCGACCGCTTCCTCCGCAACATGGTACGGGCCATTGTCGGCACCCTTGTGACCATCGGCAGTGGGAAAGCGACGCCAAACGACATACGCGGGATCATCGAAAGCCGCGACCGCGGACGGGCCGGTTTTTCGGTGCCGGCACACGGACTTTCACTGGTGAAGGTCGAATATTGATATGATATGAAAGCAAAAGCATTCGATACAAAAGTTTTTAAACGCATCATGGTGTATACGGCGCCCTATCGGACGTTGTATTACGGCGTCATCTTCTGGGCGATTGCCCTGGCGGCATTTGCGGCGGCACGCCCGTGGGCCATGGGATTTGTCATTAAGATCTTCCTGCAGCACCATCGTCGCGACGGACTGGAGCTGTTCTGTGGTGGTATTGCCGTCTTGTTGTTGCTTGAGGTCTTCGCGCAGTTTTATTTTGTATTCCTCGCCAACAAACTGGGGCAGGAAATCGTGCGCGATATCCGAGTAAAACTGTTCAACCACATGTTGAAGTTCCGGATGAAATACTTCGACCTGGCGCCTGTAGGACAATTGGTTACCCGAACGGTATCAGACATAGAATCGATTGCCCGTATCTTCAGCCAGGGACTCTTCATGATCCTCAGCGATTTGTTGAAAATGGTCGTGGTATTGGTGGTCATTTTCGTCATGAACTGGAAGCTTGCCTGGATTCCGGTGGCGGTGATGCCGTTTCTGCTCTATGTCACCCGCATCTTCCAACGCAAAATGCAGGTGGCCTTTGAGGAAGTGCGTACGCAGGTGGCTGCCATCAACACCTTTGTGCAGGAACGCGTTACGGGTATGAAAATCGTGCAGTTATTTACCCGCGAGGAAATCGAAGCGCAGAAGTTCAGCGACATCAACCAGAAACACAATGTCGCCTGGATCAAGACCATCCTTTATAACTCGATCTTCTTCCCTATCGCCGATATCGTTTCGTCGTTTACGCTGGCTTTTGTGGTATGGCATGGCGGACTGTTGATTGCGCTGGGTGACACGACCACCGAATTCCCGGAACTGGCCACCTATACCATGTTCATCGGTATGCTGTTCAACCCCTTACGCCAGATCGCCGATAAATTCAATGAGATGCAGATGGGGATGATTGCCGCGAACCGCGTATTCGACATCCTCGACACCGACGACCAGATACAGGATGTAGGCCGACTGGAAGCACCTGACTTTAAAGGAACCATTACCTTTGAGAACGTCCACTTTGGCTACAACCCGGATGAAGAAATCATCAAGGGAATCAGTTTCCAGGTAGCCCCGGGCCAGACCGTCGCCATCGTAGGTGCTACCGGAGCAGGGAAATCGACGATTATCAACCTGCTGAACCGTTTCTACGAACTCAATTCGGGCCGGATTACCATCGAAGGCCAGGACATCCGGAACTACCGCCTCGATTCGCTGCGTCGACAGATTGCGGTGGTGCTGCAGGATGTATTCCTTTTCGCGGATACGATCTTCAACAATATTACGCTCTACGATCCGACCATCACGATGGAACAGGTGGTGTCGGCGGCCCGGAAGATCGGTGTACACGATTTCATCATGAACCTGCCGAACGGTTACAATTATAATGTGAAGGAACGCGGTGTGATGCTGTCGTCGGGCCAGCGCCAGCTTATTGCGTTTTTGCGGGCCTACGTCAGCAACCCTGGCATCCTGATCCTCGACGAAGCTACCTCGTCGGTGGATACGCATACGGAGGAACTGATCCAGAACGCAACCGAAAAATTAACGGAAGGCCGCACGTCCATTGTGATTGCGCACCGTCTGGCTACCATTGTAAAGGCCGACAAAATCCTGGTAATGGACAAAGGATTGGTTATTGAGGAAGGATCACACGCCGAACTATTGAACCGCGAGGAAGGGGTATATAAAAACTTGTATTACGCACAGTTTGAGAGCGAACGGCAGACGGGGTGAAGGAGTTAGTAATTAGTGGTCAGTAGTCGGTAGTTAGTGGTCAGTGGCAGGAACAGGCGACAAGAGGCTTCACCTCCATCAACCACGAACCACGAACCATGAACCATGAACCATGAACCATGAACCATGAACTATGAACTATGAACTATGAACCCTCAACTATCAACCACCAACCCTCTCCCCCAACTTGCCATTCGCCAATTAATCGTTACTTTCGTAGCGCCAAATAATTTGCAAATCACACGAACATGAAATACGATGTAATTGTTTTAGGAAGTGGCCCTGGCGGCTATGTAACGGCAATCCGCGCCTCGCAACTGGGCTTTAAGACCGCTGTGGTCGAGAAAGAAAGCCTGGGCGGCGTTTGCCTTAACTGGGGCTGTATACCGACAAAGGCGTTGCTGAAGTCGGCACAGGTGTTCGATTACCTGAAGCACGCGTCCGACTACGGACTTAAGGTGAACGATTTCGACAAAGACTTCGGCGCGGTCATTTCGCGCTCCCGAAACGTAGCCGATGGCATGAGCAAAGGCGTGACGTTTTTGATGAAAAAGAATAAGATCGATGTCATCGAAGGAAGCGGGAAAGTCAAGCCGGGGAAAAAAGTCGGCGTGACCAAAGACGGAAAAGAAACCGAATACTCGGCTGACCATATCATCATTGCCACCGGAGCCCGTTCACGCGAACTTCCGAACCTGCCACAGGACGGGAAGAAAGTGATTGGATACCGCCAGGCGATGACACTGCCGGAACAACCGAAATCGATGATCGTAGTGGGATCCGGCGCCATCGGTGTCGAATTCGCCCACTTCTACAATGCAATGGGCACCCAGGTTACCATTGTCGAATACCTGCCGAACATCGTTCCGTTGGAAGATGAGGATATCTCGAAGCAATTCGAGCGCTCGCTGAAAAAAGCGGGTATCACCATCATGACGAATGCGTCGGTAGAGAAAGTCGATACCAGCGGTGCCGGCGTGAAAGCCACCGTCAAAACAGCGAAAGGCGAAGAAGTGCTGGAAGCCGATATCGTATTGTCGGCCGTGGGTATCAAAACCAACATCGAAAATATCGGGCTTGAGGAAGTCGGCATCAAAACCGATCGCGATAAAATCACCGTAGACGAGTTCTACCGCACCAACGTGCCAGGCTACTACGCCATTGGCGATGTCGTGCCGGGACCTGCCCTTGCCCACGTGGCCTCTGCGGAAGGTATTACCTGCGTAGAGAAAATCAAAGGCCTGCATGTAGATCCGATCGACTATGGCAATATCCCAGGCTGTACGTATGCTACGCCGGAAATCGCTTCGGTTGGACTCACCGAAAAACAGGCGAAGGAAAAAGGATACGAGTTGAAAGTCGGTAAGTTCCCGTTCTCTGCTTCCGGAAAAGCGAAAGCGGGCGGCACGCCCGATGGTTTCGTGAAAGTCATCTTCGATGCCAAATACGGCGAATGGCTGGGTTGCCACATGATTGGTGCCGGCGTAACCGATATGATCGCGGAAGCGGTTGTCGCACGGAAACTGGAAACGACCGGACACGAGATCATCAAGTCGATCCACCCGCACCCTACGATGAGCGAAGCCATCATGGAGGCGGCTGCCGATGCGTACGGTGAGGTTATCCACCTGTAAGAAATAAAATCCCTATTGAAGCCCGGCTCACCGCCGGGCTTTTTTTTGATCGAAACGGAAGCTTTTTGATGAAAAAACACACGGGAACGCGTATGAATCCTAAAAAATCCCTCATTCACAGCAAGCGTTTGGTTAATTGTGCGAATTTTCGAATAAGAAATGTTAATCTATTCGTAATTTAGCATCTTCAAACCTTTCCAAACATGATACCATTTTTAATGTCCTACGGGTGGCTGCTGCTAATCCTGATAGGGATTGTTTTGTACAAATTTGTCCTGAGGATTTTCTTCGGGATGGTAATCGTTCCAGAAGACCGTATCGGACTGGTGACGAAGAAGTTCGTATTGTTCGGTGCCGCCAAATCCCTACCGGACGGGCGCATCATCGCTACCCGTGGCGAAGCGGGTTTCCAGGCGAAGACACTGGCGCCGGGACTTTACTGGGGCAAGTGGATTTGGCAGTATTCGGTTGAAATGACACCGTTTACCATCATTCCCGAAGGTCGAATCGGACTGGTCATGGCTCGCGACGGTATGGAAATCCCGACGGGGCGTATCCTCGCGCGGAAAGTCGACTGCGACAACTTCCAGGATGCCACCGCCTTCCTTGAAAACGGAGGGCAGAAAGGTCGGCAGACCGCGTTCATCACAACCGGATCCTATCGTATCAACACCTATCTGTTCGAAGTCATTATCGAATATCAGGTAAAGATTGACGAGAATATGGTGGGTATCGTAACGGCGCTTGACGGCGAACCTATCCCGATTGGACAAATTGCCGGTCGCTATGTCGAAGGTCACAACAACTTCCAGGATTTCGACCAGTTTTTGAGAAATGGCGGCAACCGGGGTCTGCAACCGCAGGTAATACTCGCCGGTTCCTATTATATCAATACCTGGGGCATCCAGATCGAGCAGAATCCGATGACAGATGTGCCGATTGGTTATGTGGGCGTCGTCATCTCCTACATAGGCGAAGATGGCCAGGACGTAACAGGCGAATCGTTCAAACACGGCAACATTGTGTCGAAAGGCCAACGCGGTGTCTGGATGGAGCCACTGGGTCCGGGAAAATATGCGCTCAACAAATACACGACCAAATTGGAACCCGTTCCGACCACCAATCTCGTGCTCAACTGGGCGAACGCCAGAAGCGAGTCGCACGACCTCGATAAGAACCTGTCGACGATCACCGTCCGCTCAAAAGACGGATTCCCGTTCAATCTTGACGTGGCACAGATCATCCACGTGCCCGCGAACGAGGCGCCGAAAGTCATTGCGCGTTTCGGTAGCATGACGAACCTGGTGTCGCAGGTGCTGGAACCGACAATCGGTAACTACTTCCGGAACTCGGCGCAGGACAGCGATGTGATTTCGTTCCTCAGTACACGTAAAGAACGCCAGGAATCGGCTAAAGTCCATATCAAAACCGTACTCGACGAATACAATGTCAATGCCGTCGATACCCTGATTGGGGACATCGTGCCACCGGATTCCCTCATGAAAACGCTGACCGACCGGAAGATCGCGGAGGAAGAGCAAAAGACCTACCAGACACAGAAGCTCGCTCAGGAACAGCGTCAGGGCGTGGAGAAAGAAACGGCTATTGCCGATATGCAGAAGGAAATCGTACGGGCCTCCCAAAGCGTTGAAATCGCACAACGGACGGCCGACGCGACCGTTAAGAAAGCCGAAGGTGATGCGACCAGCCTCAAACTCGCCGTAAACGCAGAAGCGGAAGCCATGAAAATGCGTGCCAGTGCCGAGGCCGAAGCTACAAAGGCAAAAGCAGGTGCCCAGGCGGAAGCCACCAAGATGACGGCCGGCGCTGAAGCCGAACGCATCTCGAAAACGGGTCTGGCGGAAGCCGAGAAAATCATGGCGATCGGTAAATCAACCGCGGAAGCGTATGAGCTACAAGTCAGGGCCATGGGCGGCGACAACTTTACCCGTTACAAAATCACGGAAGAGATCGCCAAAGGCAATATCAAGGTAATACCGGATGTGCTGATCTCAGGCAACGGCGGCAGCGACGGACCGATTAGCGGATTGCTGGGCATGAAGCTGATGGAGATGATGGACGCCGAGAAAAAAAACCAACCGGAATCCTAATATAGAAAGGCGGTCTGAAAAGGGCCGCCTTTTTTATTACCCGATACTCGTACTTCCCCGTGTGTGCCTTTTCCCTCCGATTTTCTTATATTTCGAAATCAAAACCCTTGACATGAAGAGACTTGTACTGGCGGGCATGACCCTCTGCCTTCTGGCATGCCAACAGAAAACGGAAAACGGAAGCGCTCCGGAATCCGACTACACACCCAAAGAATATGTGCAGGTAAAGCACCCTGAATGGGCGCAGGCCGCCACTATTTATGAGGTTAATGTCCGGCAGTATACAAAAGAAGGAACGTTCCGCGCGTTCGAGTCGCACCTGCCCCGACTCAAGAAAATGGGAATTGATATCATCTGGCTGATGCCGGTACATCCGATTGGGGTAGAGAAACGAAAGGGAACGCTGGGAAGTTATTACTCCATCATTGATTTCTATGGCGTTAACCCCGAATTTGGCACCAAAGAGGATTTCAAACATCTGGTCAAAGCCGTTCATGACAAGGGGATGCACCTGATCATTGACTGGGTGGCCAACCATTCCTCCTGGGACAATCCGCTGGCAAAAGAGCATCCGGATTGGTATACAAAGACCCCGGAAGGGCATTTCCAGCCTACTCCCTGGTACGACTGGGACGATGTGATCGACTTCGATTACGACAATGCCGGTTTACGCAAGTATATGACCGACGTAATGGTATACTGGGTGCGCGATATGGGAATCGACGGTTTCCGATGCGATACGGCCGGATTCGTGCCGGTTGATTTCTGGGACAACGTCCGGGCGCGGCTTGATGCCATAAAACCCGTTTTTATGTTGGGTGAATGGGAATCCCGTGACCTTCATGCGAAGGCTTTCGATATGACCTATGCCTGGTCACTGTGGGATAAAATGGTGGCCGTCACCCGCGACGGAAAGCCCGTCGGTGGGATTGTCGAGTATCTGGCCCATGACGTCAGCACCTTCCCTCGGGATGCTTATCGGATGACGTTTACGGACAACCACGACAAGAATTCATGGGAGGGCAATCCGTATAAGAATTTCGGGGAGGCGCTGGATGCCGCGATCGTACTGACGGGAACGGTAAACGGTATGCCGTTGGTGTATAGCGGACAGGAAGCCGGACTCGACCGCTCGCTTGCCTTTTTTGAAAAGGATGAAATCACATGGAAAGACGATCCGCATGCTGCACTCTTCCGCACGCTTTTCGACCTGAAACATCGCAATAAAGCCTTATGGAACGGGAAAGCCGGCGGTGTCATGATCCGGATTTTCAACAACAAACCCGACCAGGTGATCTCGTTCTCACGTACATCCGGCAACGATCAGGTGATCTCCATCATCAATTTCAGCAAACTGCCGGCGGAGGTGACACTTGATTCGAACTACCAGAAAGGCTCGTATAAAGAACTGTTCTCGGGCGCGACCGTTGAACTCAAAGGAGACGATGTGTTCTCGCTTCCGGCGTGGGGTTATAAAGTGCTGGTCAAACCATAAAAAAAACCGCGATTCGAGTCGCGGTTTTTTTATTTAGAATAGCAGGAAGTTACATCCTACGTTAAGTGCCAATCGCGAGGTCTGTACATCGCCCTCGCCTTTATAAATATCGGTGAAACCACCCTGTCCGTCGAGTTGCACGAACATCCGTAGTCGGTCCGATACCGGAAATTTATACCCGATACCAAACGCCACGCCGGCGTCTGAGGTTCGGAAATCATCCTTCAAATCGGCATCATGGCTCGTTTCGCGACCGCGTAGCAGGGTTGCATAATACAATCCGAAATCGAGGAACCAGGCATTATCATCCCCAAAATGCCAGACGGCCGTTACGGGAATCGTGAGGTAATCGAGATTGAAATCAGCAAGGTAAATGTTGTCATCAACCCAGCGGTAATAACCTTCATCAAATCCTTTACGATCATAGATAGCCCGTACCTTCAGCCCCCATTCATTAGAAAAATAGTACTCAGCCGAGGCACCTACGTTAAAAGAATAACTGGGATCTTCCGAATAATTGTTATTGGAAACCGTTGACTGGTTCCCACCCAACTGCAGACCGAGTTCGAGTTTGCCTTTACCCTGGGCCGATACCGAAGAGGCGACAGCCGCTACCACCAACGAGAATAAGAATCTTTTCATGTCTGTTTTTTTCACAAACTTAACCGAAATTGGCTATTCCGGGACGGTGACGGGCGATTTTAACGAAGCATTTACACTCCGGAAAGCGCGTCGATAAGCGCATCGATATCCGACGTGGTATTGTAGTGACTAAAGGAAATCCGTAAACTGGGGCGCGCCAAGGTAGCATCGTCCAACATCTCGGCCAATACATGCGACGGGCGGGCACTCCCCGATTGACAGGCACTTCCCCGTGAGACCGCGATTCCTTTCATGTCGAGCGCGAACAGCAGCAGAGGTGTCTTACTCTCCGGAAGGGGTAGCGTCACGTTGAGGATGTTGTAAAACGTATCCGCGCCATTCTGCCGGGTTCCGGGAAATTGTGTAGTCAGCCGTTCCCAGGCATATTCCTTAAGACGGCATATCGCCTCCCGCTCCTCTTGCAGGTGCTCAAGGCTCATCGTCAATGCGGTCGCCATACCGGCCACGTTGTGAACGGATTCGGTTCCGGGGCGGAGTCCTTTTTCCTGTTCGCCTCCGTAGAACATCGCGTGCAGGGCCGGCCCTTTGCGAACGAACGCAAACCCCACGCCTTTCGGTCCGTGAAACTTGTGTGCACTCGCCACGATAAAATCTACAGGCAATGCCTGCAAATCCAATTCGGTTTTACCGACAGACTGCACCGTATCCGAATGAAACAGCACGTGGTGGCTTCTGCAAAGCGTGCCGACGGCCTGAAGATCGAGTACAACGCCCGTTTCATTGTTGACATGCATCAGCGATACCAGGGTGGGAATCGGATCTGCCAATAAGGTCTCAAGTTCCACGAGGTCGATACGTCCGTCGACGTCTACCTTCAGAAAGTCAACGCGGATGCCACTGTTTCGTTCGAGCTGTTCCACCGCATGTAAAACGGCGTGGTGTTCGACGCGGGTAGTGATGATGCGGCGGATGCCCAAATCACGGACGGCGCACATCAGTATCCAATTATTCGCTTCGGTGGCTCCTGAGGTAAAAATCAGTTCGGAGGCCTGGCAATTCAGCGCTTTCGCGATGGCTTTTCGGGAACGTTCCAGCAGGGCACGGGCGCCGCGACCGAAACTATGGGAAGACGACGGATTGCCGTAGTCGGCCGATAAAACTGTCATCATTTCCGAAATCACTTCGGGCCGCAGGGGCGTGGTCGCCGCATTGTCGAGATATACATTTCCCATGGGCGCAAATTTAGCATTTTTTTGGGCCGTCGATGCGGAAGCGGCTCAGTCGCTACGTGTTTTTTCGCTATTTTTGTGCCACTGAAGCTACCTGCATGAAAAAAGTTCTGGCCCTGGTGTTTATCGCGTTTTTTGCGCTGTCATCTTGTGAGGATGGCGAAATACGCGTGCAGTCGTTGGATTTCGGAGACGCCCAGGTGGATGCCTGCGACAACCGCGAAGACGCTGATTTCTTCCTTTATAAAGTATCCGGCAACCAGGCGATGATAGTTGTGATCCCGAAAGCAGAACTTATCAATGGTGTGTCGGATGAAACATTCGACATCGACGGAAGCACCTACAAAGTCATTTACCGCTTATACGATGGTCCGGTTTCGGCTGCGACGATGTGTTCGTCCATCCCCCCTTCTTCTCCACAGGTAAAAGAAGAATGGGTGGCAACCGGTGGTGTGATCCGACTGGTGAATGGTGCGAATTTCCTCGAAGTGGAAGGCTCTACGGCGGTGTTACCCGACGGCTATACCCATACTCTGTCGTTTGAAAACATCACTTTCGACACCGGAGACGGCACCGTCACGTTTGATAATGACCAGCCGCTCGCCTACGGCACGTATAAAACCGAGGACGCCAACCTCGAATTAACGACCTTCCGATGCGATAATGAAAACGGTTGTGTAATCGACCGATGTGGCACGCGCATTTCCCGTTCGACCCAGCGCCAGGCGTTGACGCTCGACTTTGACCAAGCGACATTCGACTACCTGTTTGCCAACGAGGTGACGGCTGAGCCCAAAACAGCGTTGATCAATGGCACGAACACCATCAGCTACCGCGTATTTAATATTGGGATCAGTGCCGACAACCTTTGCGCTGCGACGCTTCCGAGTGGCGTTACGACTCTCGAAACATGGGTTGGAAATGCAGGCGTGGATGGCGTGAGTGGGATTATTGAAGTCGAAACAACGACCGCCGGTGTTGGCAACTACATCCACAAAATCCGCCTGAAGAACGTCATCTTCAGCCGAAACGGCTTTACCTTTAATTTCGGTCCTGACTATCTTATCGGACAGATCGTAACCGGAAGCTGATTACTTTTGGGTGAACACCACTTCGAGGGCGCCGCTTCCGTATTTCTGGTAATTCCCGTCGTGAAAACGCACATTGTCGTAGCGCGATAACAGAAATTCCAGTTCCGACCGAAGGATGCCATCCCCCACTCCGTGTATCAACACAATTCGCGGCATTCGGTTGCGAATGGCAAATTCGATATGCCGTTTCGCGGTTTCGGTTTGCATGGTCAGGATATCATGTGGCGATAAAATACGATGGTTCTTCACCAGTTTTTCGATGTGAAGATCGAACTCCGGCGGGGGAATATCGCCGGTTCTTTTTTCGCGAACTACCGCTTTACGCCGTTCCGGTTCCTTTTCTTTGAGGATGCGCCCGACGCTTCCAATCTCTATTTTCAGTTCTCCGGCAACGGGAATCAGCTCCTTCTCGTCAAGTATCATGGGAAAACCATCCGTGGTTTCAATGGTTACGTCGCGACCCGACACGGAAACGACCACGCCGTCGACATCGTCATTCAGGACGGATACGCGATCGCCTTTACTGAACCGGGTCATCTTCGCTCTTGTTTTTAGACGGGATTCGGGACGAAAGGGCCATCAATCCGAGTAGGAATACCGCTATCGACGGGATGACCACGAACAGCCGCGGCTGGGATCCGGATTGCTCATAGAGCGCGATACTTCCGCTGATGAGAAGTACCACATACAGGACATTGGAAGGAATTCGCTTCATGTTGGAAAGGTACA
Organism: Flavobacterium sp. HJ-32-4; assembly: GCF_022532105.1. NCBI lineage: Bacteria > Pseudomonadati > Bacteroidota > Flavobacteriia > Flavobacteriales > Flavobacteriaceae > Flavobacterium > Flavobacterium sp. HJ-32-4. Next base: position 2,836,623 of record NZ_CP092832.1, read on the forward strand.
AAAAAACCGCCCTTTTGGGACGGTCTTTCTATTGAGATATGGTGCTTTTGTTACATGGCACCGGAGATACCTGCCCCGACCATAATGAAAATTAATACAATGTAAAGGGCAATAAAAACAATGGTAAATATGCCTGCCAGCTTATAGTGGGTTTTGAGCGATCCAAGCGCATCGTTCAGCACCACGCTATCATTTTCCTCGAAGGCTCGTTTGATACGACTGGAGAATTGGAACAGATAAAAAAGTGGGAAAAAGAAAATCGCAGCAAAGACAACGTAAACCGCCCCAATTACTGCCCCGCCCACGCCGCCAAAAAGCCCGCCGCCGAAACTACCCATGGAAAACATGGCCAGTGCAGCTAACAGGAAAAACCCAACACCAATAAAACCAATGATGCTGAGGAACAACGCCCATTTACCGGTGACACGAAGGAAGGAACGACCTGCCTCGTTCAATTGTACGTCAAAATTATCAAAGGAACTGTTTTCCATAGTCTATAAAAGTTGATTAGATCCCAAAAATACATGTTGGGATTATGTTGACGACGTTAGTGCCGTTCAACTTATCAACTAGTTTTCAAAAAGACGGAGGGTGTCGGTGATGATGCCGACGCATTCCAACAACTGCTCTTCGGTCATGACCAAAGGAGGCGCAAACCGGATGATGTTGCCATGCGTGGGTTTAGCCAACAGTCCGTTCTCGGCCATTTTCAGGCAGATATTCCAGGCGGTATCGCCGTCTTCTGAATCGTTAATGACGACGGCGTTGAGTAATCCTTTGCCCCTTACCAGGCTGCAAATTTTACTATTGGCAATATAGTCGTTCAGTTTCGCACGGAAAAGACGCCCGAGACGTTCGGCATTATCCGCCAGTTTCTCGTCTTCGACTACTGTCAAGGCTGCCATGGCGACGGCGGCGGCAAGCGGATTGCCCCCAAAGGTCGAACCGTGCTGCCCTGGTTTGATGACGTCCATGATAGCATCGTCGGCGAGAACGGCTGACACCGGATACACGCCACCTGAGACCGCTTTGCCCAACACCAATAGGTCGGGACGCACGTTTTCATGGTCGCAGGCGATACGGCGTCCGGTGCGTGCGATGCCGGTTTGCACTTCATCCGCAATGAAAAGTGCCCCGTATTTTTCGCACAATGCTTTTGCCGCGGCAAGATAACCTTCCGATGGTACGTATACACCCGCTTCTCCCTGAATGGGCTCTACCAGGAAGCCGGCGACGTTGCCCGAGGCGAGTGCCTGTTCGAGGGCAGGAATGTCGTCATACGGAATCCGGATGAAACCTTCTGTATAGGGACCAAAATTGCGACGGGCATTGGCGTCATTTGAAAACGAAATGATGGTCGTGGTGCGTCCGTGGAAGTTTCCTTCACAAACGATGATCTTCGCCTGTTGTTCGGCTATTCCTTTCTTCTCATAGGCCCATTTACGGCAGATCTTGATGGCCGTCTCTACTGCTTCTGCGCCCGTATTCATCGGGAGCATCTTATCAAAACCGAAATAGGACGTGAGAAACTTCTCGTATACCCCCAATTTATCGTTATAGAAGGCACGAGAGGTAAGTGTCAGTTGCTGCGCCTGGTTGACGAGCGCTTCAATAATCCGCGGATGACAATGCCCCTGGTTGACTGCGGAATAGGCCGATAGAAAATCGTAATACCGTTTTCCTTCCACATCCCATACAAACACACCCTGTCCCTTCGAAAGCACTACCGGTAAGGGATGGTAATTGTGGGCACCGTGGCGCTCTTCTAATTCAATGAGGGTTTCTGAGAGGGTCTGTTGGAGGACTGACATGAAATTGCATTTTTACTACTACGTTCTCAATTCCTTCTTAGCGGAGAGAAATCATCCGTAAACAGCGTAAAAATACACAGAAAAATGCAATATTCGTAAAAATCAGATGGTTTAACGCTTCTTTTTCGACAGGCGGAACAAGGGTAATTCCATTATAAAGGTCGATCCTTTACCCTCTCCGTCGCTCTGCGCTATGAGCGTTCCCTCAAAGCGGTTTACGATCTGTCGGCAAAGATAAAGTCCGGTAGGTGACTGCCCGTCCCCGGTTTTTGCCCGGAGGCGTTTGAAAATACCGGCCACATCATAAATGCCTTTTCCATAATCCCGCACCATGATCGACATGAGTCCGTGGCGCCGGGCGGCAACAAATTCAATTTTCCCACCTACATCTGAAAATTTAGCGGCGTTCCCCACGAGGTCAACCAACACGTCAAACAGCAGATCGTCGTCTACTTTGAGGTAAAAAGAACGTTCGGGGAGGCTCATCGACAATTCCAATTGCTTTGCGGTCAGCATCGGTTCAACGGCTCGGCGTACCCGTTGCCCTACCTCGGCAAATTCGACCCGCCGGACGCGAACGACTTTTCGTGCCAGTTCCTCTTCCTTGCGCATGGTTTCGAGGAAAATATCGACCAAAGAAGCCATCCGGGCACCTGCTTCGGTGATGCGATTGGCTACATTGGGATGTTGCGATCGAATTTCATCCCCAATCAGATTCAACGCCGATACCTCCGCGTGCATATTTGTGGATAACATCTCAATGACGCCCTGTCGCTGCAGCGTGGCGTTGTCGGCTGCCTGTACCACGGCGCGGACATCCTCTAAAAGCGTTGCCATTTCGTCGCCTTCAAAGGCTGGGAACGTGAGTGCTTCCTTTTTCTTGCGATAGGCCTCCATCGACTGCGTGGCATAGCGAATCGGATGCAACAATCTTCTTACCGCAGGCAATACCAACAAAAGCGCCAGGATAGCGGTTCCTAACGGAACGATGAGCAACTCACGTGGCCCCAATTGGGCGTGCAGCATATAAAAAAACGTCATCGTAGCGAGGGCGGAAACACCCACCCCGATGACGATGACAAATGCGAATTTCGAAAAGTAACTGTTGTGAAGCCAAGCGAACGAACTAAGCGTGCGGTATAGTCTCATCGATGTATCTTTTTACTGTGACTTCGACAATATACGTATTTTACTACACCATGGTTTTAAACTCGGTTATCCGACCTATTTCGTCGATTAGCGGCAATCGCGTACTTTTGCCGGATGGGAAAACGAAGTGCCGACAGGCTCATTTTTGAAAATATCGCCGTAACCGATGCCGGCGCCAAAGGAGTATCGGTCGCCAAAGCCCCTGACGGACGGGTGATCTTCATCCCGAATGTAGTGCCGGGAGACATCGTTGACGTGCAGACCTTCCGGAAGCGCAAGGCCTATTATGAAGGCAAGGCCATCGCCATCCGGCAGGCTTCGCCCCATCGCACCGAACCGGTGTGTGAGCATTTCGGCAGTTGTGGCGGCTGTAAATGGCAGAACATGACGTATGAACGCCAGCTTTTCCACAAGGAAAACGAAGTGATCAACCACCTGCGCCGCATCGGGAAAATCGAACTTCCGGAGTGTGAACCGATCCTGGGCTCGAAGGAAACGTATTTCTACCGCAACAAAATGGAATTCGCCTTCTCGAATGCCCGTTGGCTGACACCTGAGGAGATTGCATCCGGAGAGGAGGCGAACGACCGCGACGCGTTGGGCTTCCATATTCCACGGATGTGGGACAAAATACTTGACATCCGCAAATGCTGGCTCCAACCGGATCCCTCAAATGCTATCCGTAATGGCTTGCGCGAGTTTGCCCGCAACCATGACATCCCGTTCTTCGACCCGCGCAACCACGGTGGACTGCTGCGTACGCTCATGATCCGGACGGCGTCAACCGGTGAGGTCATGGTGTTGATCCAGTTTTACCAGGAAGACCGCGAAAAGCGCGAGTTGGTACTTGACTATCTGGCGGATACGTTCCCGCAGATTACGTCGCTGTTGTATGTCATCAACGGCAAGGCCAACGATACCATCTACGACCAGGAGGTGCACCTATACAAAGGACGGGTCTACATCCTCGAAGAGATGGAAGGCCTTTCCTTCAGCATCAACGCCAAATCCTTCTACCAAACGAATCCGGCCCAGGCGTATGAACT